>JAHDHK010000043.1 GCA_020631335.1 Chromatiales bacterium | reverse complement strand
TTCCATGTTGTTCCGGATAGCCTCGGGTGGCATGTATGGCCCCGATCAGCCGGTAGCATTGCAGCTGCTTGAGATCACTCCGGCCATGGGTGTGCTTGAGGCGGTTAAAATGGAACTCGACGACTGCGCATTTCCGCTGTTGTCTGAAGTGATTTGTACCGATGACCCGAAAACCGCGCTGAGTAATATTGATGCGGCTTTGTTTGTCGGAGCAAAACCACGCGGACCCGGTATGGAGCGAAGCGATCTGCTGAAAGACAACGGCAGAATCTTCAGCTCGCTGGGCAAGATCATGAACGAAGTTGCCAATCCGGATGTCAAAGTCTGCGTTGTCGGCAATCCGGCAAACACCAATGCCTACATCCTGAAAGCAAATGCGCCCAACATAAACCCGCGCAATATCACGGCGCTGACAAGACTCGACCACAACCGTGCAATCAGCCAGCTCGCTGCAAAAGTCGATTGTGCGGTCACCGATGTACAAAAGATGATTATCTGGGGCAATCACTCGACTACACAGGTACCTGACATCAGTCACTGCCTGGTGGGTGGCAAGGCAGCACCATCACTGGTCGATGAAGCCTGGTCTCAAAACGAGTTTATCCCTACTGTCGCCAAACGCGGCGCCGCGGTAATTGCTGCAAGAGGCTCTTCCAGCGCAGCATCTGCAGGCAATGCAGTGGTGGATCATATGGCCTCCTGGGTCAACGGCACAGCAGAGGGTGACTGGACCAGTATGTCAGTACCTTCAGACGGCAGCTACGGCATACAGGAAGGGCTTATCTACAGCTATCCGGTTGTGTGCAAAAACGGTGACTACGAAATTATCCAGGGCCTGGAAGTCAATGACTTTATTGCCGGCAAAATGAAAGAAAGCGAACAGGAACTGCAGGAAGAAGCTGACGCAGTCAGTGAGATGACCTGATTTTTCCGGCTGTTATATCGCTTTGATTCGAGGGGCGGTTTACCGCCCCTTTTTAATGCCTGTGGTTAGCAGGTTGTCAGTGCTTTAACAGCCTGTAGAATCGCCAGCCCAGCAGTATCATCAACACGACCAGATACAACAGTGGCTCATAAATATCGTTGGCCTTAACCTGCCACAGGTAATGCACGACAGCCAGCAATGTCAGCGGATAAATGATCCGGTGCAGCGTCTTCCAGCGCGTCCCGAGTTTGCGAATAGAAAATCTGTTTGACGTCAGCGCCAGCGGGATCAGTCCGGCCACCACCACAACCCCCACCGCAATAAATTTCTTCTCAATGATATCCTGAACAATTAAGTCCCACCGCAGGCCATGATCAAGTACCAGCCAAATGACCATATGCAGCACGGCATAAAAAAACGCAAACAGGCCCAGCATCCTGCGCAGCCTGGCTATCCATGCCCATTTGAAGATGAATTGCAGCGGTGTGACTGCAAGTGTCACCAGCAGAAATCGCAGCCCCCAGTCACCAGTGAGTTGCAACAGGCTTTCCACTGGATTAGCACCGAGCCTGTTTTGCGATACGGCATATACTGCCAGCGCAACGGGCAATAGACACAACAAAAAGGTCGCGGGCTTGATGAGGCCTTTAGCTGATATTAGCGGCTGCGGCATGGGCAGGCTTCTTTGACTGGCTGGCATGTGTTCCTCACGGTTAAACGATGACTGTTTGCCGTGTTTAGAACGATATGCAGGTTGGATGTTCTGCGATAAATATAATCAATCCATCACGAATTTATCGCGATGCTGCTCTGCGGACGGTCTAACTTCCGCCCGTAGAACCACTATTTATTTTCAGTTAAAAGTGCTTACGAAGATCCAGGTCGGTATAAAGGCCGGCCACCTCTTCCTCGTAGCCGTTGTACATCAGCGTGTCCTGCTTTTCGGCAAAAAGCGCGGCAAGACCGGTTGATTTCCCATCCAGACGGCGTTCCTGTGCCTGGCTCCATCGCGGGTGGCTGACAGTGGGGTTCACGTTAGAGTAGAAACCGTATTCTCTCGGCGCTGACAGGTTCCAGCTTGTATCGGGCTGCTCTTCAACGAAGCTTATTTTGACTATCGATTTGATGCTCTTGAATCCATACTTCCAGGGTACAACGAGTCTCAGCGGCGCGCCGTTCTGGTTCGGCAGGGCTTTGCCATACAAGCCAACCGCCATCAGCGTCAGTGGATGCATGGCCTCATCAATGCGTAAGCCTTCGACATACGGCCATTGCAATACCGGATATTGCTGCCCGGGCAATCGCTTTTTATCCAGAATTGTTTCGAAGCTGACGTACTTGGCGTTTGAATTCGGTTCGAATCGCTTAAGCAGATCCGCCAACGGAAACCCCACCCAGGGTATAACCATTGACCATGCCTCAACACATCTCAGGCGGTAGACGCGTTCCTCGTAGGCATGCGGCTTTAGGATATCTTCCAGTGTGTATTTACCGGGCTTAGCGCATTCGCCTGCAATTTCCACCGACCAGGGATCTGTCACGAGCCTGCGGGCATTTTTCTTGGGGTCACCTTTGTCGGTGCCGAGTTCATAGAAGTTGTTGTAGCTTGTGGCCTGATCCCAGGGTGTTTGCGTTTCCTCTGTACTGTGGGGCCACTTTGCCAGGCTATCGAAACGCGAGTCCTGTGCAGTTGCCAGTGAAGGCAGCATACCCGTGGCCCCGATTGCCAGACCGGCAGCAGCAAGAAACTGCCGGCGTTTTAAAAATACGGCTTCCGGCGTAATTTCCGATGCACTGATTTTTTTTGACTGAAAGCGGCTTTTTTTCATTTAAGAATCACTCTCTCTGCGACAGGCCATTGTTCGCGTTGCTGAATTCATACCCCGGTTCATACACAAAGTGTACGCCAAATTTCGGACATCAGAGGCGACATTTTTCTAACGAAAATATCACGGACAAACTCCTTGAGGCCTTTATTTGCTTAAAAACCCGCACTAAGCGCGGATGTTTGTGACTGCATTCAGCTGACGGCATTTTTCGCACGATTCTTGTTTACACGAACGCCACCAAAAAAACCAGCAGCCCCGAGTGGGTAACCGGCAAATTGGAGATGACTAGTTTCGGCGACCTGCTACGCTTTATGCAGGGCCGGGAACGTTGTCCTTGCCAGAATAACTGACGAATTCTTATATGACAGCACCGGCGCAAAACAGTTTCGTGACTGCCCAGCACGATAGTGCAGAGCTAACAGGTTCACACGGGTTTGAGGACTCACATGGGACTCACTCAACGACTAACAAACTGCTTCGCAGTGAACAGCTGTTTCAATGGGACAGCGGTGCCGTTGATGTACAGCTTTCTGCGATTTCCTGCATGGACGTGTATCGCATGCTGGTGGTGCAGAAAAAACCGGTAGAGCTTGTGCCTCAGGGCCCGACCGAAGCGCTGGGCAAACCGTTGCAGGCAGAGACAACTTCACTGGTCACCCGACACGAGGCCGGCAAGCTGGCGTTGCGCTGCCGCAAAATATCAATGGAAACCGATACCAGTAGCGACGTACGCTACCGGCTTTATGTAGTGGCAGGATTTGCGGTATCGAAAACGACGGCAGAACAGGTACAGCGAGTGCCGATTGTACTGGTACCCGTCAAGATGGAAAGGCTCAGGGGACGTGGCACGCCATACACGATTACCTACACCGGCGAGCCACTGCGACTGAACCCGCACATAGCAGAATCTTGCAGCAGTCATGTCGATCAACTTATCCGACCATTCGAAACGGACGCAGATCTGAGAAGCTATCTCAGAACGATCAGTCGAAAGCTGCACGCCAGACTACAGTGCCGTGTCAGTGCAAATACCGGCCTTTTTACGTTGCAGGAAGGCGTACTTGAAGATCTGACCATCAGCGATCAGATCGATATTCAGCTCGAAAAAACCAAACCGGGTGCGGAGTTTAAACCGCTGCCCCCGGTGCCGGAAAACTTCAATGCCCAGCTGGCGTCGAGAATGCTGCGACACATCAGCGAATCTGAACTGAACACCGCACTGGAGACTTTCTCCGGTGTACGACAGGTCAATCTGAATACCACACTTGATTATGAACTTGAATTTGACGAAAGCCGAAAAGCAAAAATAACCAAGTGTGCTGAATGGATGTGTGAACTGGGCCTCGGGCACTGGCAACTTGCCAATCTGAAATCCCTGCCGACTCGCATCAAGAGAATGAGTGGTAGCCTGCAGGCGCTAAGTTATGCCCCTGCATTTAATCGATACTTTCAGGACGAAAATCAATCTGTGGGAATGGTGCTGAATCTCTACAAGGCACGTAAGAGAATCTGTAATTCCCCCCCTGAAATGCAGCATCATGCCATTTCACTGCATGCCGACCCTGAAACCCGGCTGTTATTGCAGAAGGCGAAAATACAAGCCACGACTATTGAACAGGAAATGGAGGTATTACACGAGACCTTCCATATGAGTGCTGTGCCCAGTAGTGCAGCGTTGCATAATCTGATCAAGGTTATTGCCAAGCGTGAAGAATCATCACAGCTAACCAACCCCTCCTACTTTCGCGCTCGACGTCAGCTCAATGAAATTTTAAAAACGCACAACGGACTGATTACTGACAACGACCTGCAAAAGCTCGAAAAGATGGCATCCACATTGCGCTTTGCCGAACTTTTCGACACCGACAAATACTACAAGCGCTACTTCGGTTCCCTGTTTCATGGCATTCGAACCAACTGGCAGCGACTGGACTCGGTCGTCAGCTATGTTCGCAATCTGTCTTATGATCTCGGGTCAGCAGGTCTCGCCGGCAGACTGAGTGAACAGTGGCCGACATTTCAAAGAGACTTTGATTCAATACAGGAACTGTTGCAGCCGGCGGCGACCGATGCACACCAGCTGCGTTCATTGATTCCACTGCTCATAGACGACAACACAACCTTACCGGCTGCAATCAGAACGGCCACCAAGCTGCACGGTAAAGTCAATACATGGCAGACCTACCTGAACCGATATGTTCCGGATACTTCACTCACACCTTATCAGATAGCAAACAGTCACGGCATGGATTTCGATGCTTCGCAGCAGCAGGTTGAACTACCGCAAAGAGACTATGATGAACGTATTTACCAGCACATTGTTGGCGTTGGACTGAGTGACGATTGTGTCGCTGCGACGGCGGAATGGCTGAGTAATACAATCAACCATCTGGAAATAGACATTCCAACGGTGCGCAGATATCTCGATGGCGAGTCTACGCTGAGTCTAAGCAGGCACGTAAAAGTAGTTTAATCTCCTCACACGGTAGCGCTGCGTTGCAGCGCTACCGTCCTGTATTAACCTACCCAGCGTCTGGCGTTATGAAACATGGTCATCCAGGGGCCGTGTTCACCCCAGTCTGCCGGATGCCATGAATGCTGCGCCGTTCTGAAAACACGCTCAGGGTGCGGCATCATGATGTTAAAACGTCCATCCGTATTACACAGACCGGTAACGCCTTGAACCGAACCATTCGGATTCAGCGGATACCGCTCCGTCACTGCCCCGTGATTATCGACGTAGCGCAAAGTGACCGCTTCACGCACATTGGCAGATGCTCTGCCCTCGCCATGCGCCACGGCCACCGGAATCACAGAACCTGCCATTCCTTTCAACAAAATTGATGGACTTTCTTCCACCACAACATTGACCAGACGCGCTTCAAACTGTTCGGAACGGTTGCGCTCAAATAATGGCCAGTGCGAAGCCCCCGGTATCAATGACTTGAGATGCGAAAACATTTGGCAACCGTTGCACACGCCCAGCGCAAATGTGTCACTGCGATTAAAGAAGGTCTGGAATTGTTCTCTGGCCAGCTCGTTATATAGAATGGTGCGTGCCCAGCCCGCTCCGGCACCCAGTACATCACCATAGGAAAAACCACCGCAGGCGACCACCCCGGTGAAGTCATCGAGCGTTATCCGTTGGTTTAATATATCCGTCATGTGGACATCTATAGCGTCGAAACCTGCCATATGAAATGCGGCAGCCATTTCTACATGACCGTTAACCCCCTGTTCACGGAGGATAGCCACCCTTGGTGCCGCACCGATATATGGCGTGACGGTCTGAGCCGGCTCAAACGTTAAGCGCGGTGAAAGACCGGGGTCATCAGATTCACACTGCAGATCGAACTCCTCGGCGGCGGTGGCCGGATTGTCGCGCAGGTGTTGTATCTTGTAGCTGGTCTGCCACCACTGCCGTCGAAGTTCTGCAAGCGATTTGCTCAGTAACACCTCGCCATTAGATTCGACCACAAAAGACTTCTCTGTCACCGGCACACCGATTTGATGCAACGCGTCTGATACACCGAACCCGGCAAAAATGCCTGAAACGCGATCGAGGTGATTTGTCGATACCTGCAACACCCAACCGAGCTCTTCGTTAAAAAGGAAACCAATCGGGTCGTTTGTGTCGACGGACAGTGTAACCCCACAGCCACCGGCAAAAGCCATTTCCAATGCACTGATGATCAGGCCGCCATCTGAACGGTCGTGGCAGGCAAGCACAAGCGATTCAGCATAAAGCGTCTGCAATGCATTAAAGGTACGAACAAAGTAGTCCGGTGAGTCGAGGTCCGGGCAGCTGCTCCCTGTTTGTTCATTCACCTGAGCCAGCGCTGATCCGCCAAGCCTGTTTTTGCCACCACTGATATCGACCAGCAACAAAGTAGTATCTTCACTATCTAACACTAATTGCGGCGTGCGTGAGCGTCGTACATCGCCGAGTGAAGTGAAGGCGCTGATGATGAGCGACAACGGTGCGGTCATCGCGCGGGATTCGTTGTCCTGCTGCCATACGGTGTTCATCGACAGGGAGTCTTTGCCAACCGGTATAGATACACCGATGGCGGTACACAACTCCCGTGCAACCGCTGTGACGGTATCAAACAAGGCAGCATCTTCGCCTTCAACACCGGCCGCAGCCATCCAGTTGGCAGACAGTTTAATCGTATTGAGTGAAACGTCGCCGGCGCTGGCAATGTTGGTCAGTGCCTCACCTACAGCTAATCTGCCGGAGGCGGCAGGATTGATTAACGCAACCGGTGAGCGCTCCCCCATGGCCATAGCCTCACCTGTGTAGCCCGAAAAATCAGCCATCGTGATCGCACAGTCAGCCACCGGTATCTGATGTGGGCCAACCATCTGGTCGCGATACACCAACCCTCCAACGGTACGATCACCAATAGTGATTAAAAAGTTTTTGCCAGCAACTGCAGGTAGCTGCAGCACTTTTGTTAACGCGCTCGCAACGTCTATTTGCCGATGGTCAAAGTTCGCTGCGACTGTATCGACTCGTTTAACATCGCGAAGCATCTTCGGCGGCTTACCCAGTAACAACGCCAGAGACATATCTACCACATCACTGCCGAGCAGTTGATCAGTGACTTTGAGCATACCGTCGTCACTGGTGGTTCCGACTATCGCATACGGACATCGCTCACGCTCACAGATAGACTGAAACTCGGCCAATGCGGATTCATCGATCGCAAGGACATATCGCTCCTGAGATTCGTTGCACCATATTTCCATCGGAGACATGCCGTTTTCGTCACTGAGAATGTTCCTCAGTTCGAAAGTCGCGCCGCGCCCGGCATCATGGATCAACTCGGGCAAAGCATTGGACAACCCGCCCGCCCCCACGTCGTGCATTGACAGCACCGGTGATTGCTCACCCATGGCAACACAATGGTTAATCACTTCCTGACAACGGCGCTGCATTTCCGGGTTGCCACGTTGTACCGACGCAAAGTCGAGCGCTTCGTTACTTTGACCGCTATCCATCGAAGAGGCGGCCCCGCCGCCCAGGCCGATCAACATCGCCGGACCACCCAGTACAACGATTTTGGCCCCCACTGGCACAGGCAGCTTATGCGTGTTGCCGGGGCGAATGCTACCCAGCCCACCGGCAATCATTATCGGCTTGTGGTAGCCGCGCCAGCGATTGTTAACCAGCTGTTCGCAGGTGCGGAAGTAACCGCATAAATTCGGACGTCCGAATTCGTTATTAAAGGCCGCTGCACCTATAGGCCCGTCAATCATAATCTGCAGTGCAGAGGCAATTGCCGCCGGCTTGCCGGCGTGTTGTTCCCAGCTGTGCGTCAAACCGGGAATACGCAGATTGGAGACACTGAAACCGCACAGACCCGCCTTGGGTTTTGCGCCGTTGCCGGTTGCACCTTCGTCACGTATTTCACCACCGGAACCGGTAGCAGCGCCGGCAAAAGGACTGATAGCGGTTGGATGGTTGTGGGTTTCCACCTTGATCTGGATGTGTACCGGTTCTTCTACAATGTCGTAGTGTCCATCTGACGGGTCCGCCAGAAATCGTCTGGCACTGAAGCCTTCTATTACCGCAGCGTTGTCATCGTAGGCGACCAGCGTGCCGGCAGGAGTTTCACGATGGGTTTCTCTGATCATGCCGAACAGCGATTGATCTGCCTGACGGCCATCGACAATCCAGTCTGCGTTGAATATTTTGTGTCGGCAGTGCTCCGAATTAGCCTGTGCAAACATCATCAGCTCGGCATCGGTCGGATTGCGTTCAAGTGCTTTAAAGCTGTCGGTCAGATATTCTATTTCTTCTTCAGACAGCGCAAATCCGAACTGCCGGTTTGCGCTCGCCAGTTCCGCCTGACCACCACCGAGCACATCGACTGTGCGTAACGGTGCGGGATCGGTCTGCTCGAACAACTGGCGGGCCTCGTCCACATTGCTAAACAGGGATTCTGTCATGCGATCGTGAACCAGGTTTCTGAACGCCTCCTGCGCGATGAGTGCCGGGTTATCCAGTTTCCAGGCGACTACCCGCTCGATCCGGCTGACCGATTCCAGCTTGCAGTTTTGTGCAATGTCAGTTGCTTTGCTTGACCAGGGCGAAATTGTGCCCAAACGGGGCCCCGTCAGAAAATCGGCCTCCAGCCCCGCCTCATACTGCGCGTTCAGAAGCTCACACAATCTGGCGCCGGTGTCCGTGTGGTTGGCAGCCTCGATCAGATAGACATATTGCGTTTGCACGGAGTGCAACAGAAGTTCTTGCTGACTGCACTGATTCAGCAGCGTTTCAATACGAAAATCTGATAACGCAGGGTCGCCGAATAAGACGAGCATCGAGTGGATCCGGGAAGAAAAGGTGGGCCGCTAATTATGCCACAGTGCGGCTACCGGGGGAGAATGTTGCACCGCGTTCAAAGCACCCGTCACGCTAGCGGCCGCGTGATGCCTCGTAGGTTTCAATCCACTGGCTCGGCGTGACTTTTGTCGCGAGCTCTTCAATCAGCGGATACGGCACCGCGTCAAGTCGACGAAAGCGGACACAGCATTTGCCCATATCTGCTGCCGCACCGGTCACTTCCCTGTACTCCGAACAGAACCATTTCAGCAGATCACTGTTGGCATATAGCCCCATGTGATAGATCGCTACATGCTGCTTCTGCGACGCAAGGTTGATGAAAGGCAAAGGCGTATCCTTTTTCACATGGTAGCCTGCCGGGTAAAACTTCAGTGGTACCACATACCCGAGCATGCCGTAACTCATCACCTCAGTGAAACCCTTCGGCAGACCGCGCCTGATATGTGTGCGTAGTTTGCGTATTACTTTTCGGCGATCATCGGGGAGTGCATCCAGGTACGCCTTCGGCGTCTGCGCCTTCGATTGCATTCAACTCACCTTCTCTATAGTCATGTAGGCGTGCACATAACCCATCGAGTGTCCCTTTGGAGATAATGCTACCTGCTGCCGGTAGGTGTTGTAGTAGCTTTCAATTATTTCACGACGTTCCTGCAGGGAGCGCTCACTACTTAAAGCACCGCCGAAAACGCTTTCATTCCACGAACGTATAGTTGGCAGATAGGCATCGGCAAACCTGGCAGAGTCACCATGCACACGGAAATCCTCTGCGAACGGACAGTGTACAACTGCTGTTTCTATGTCAACCAGTCTTAAACCAGCCTCATATACCGGTGAGCGTTTGTGCAGTAAAGGTGCACTGAATTCTTCTACCGTGTGGTAGTACTGAGGTAACGTCATGGCGTTGTATTCCTCAACAGTGATTACACCATCGTCAACAAACTGCTGCCAGTTGCTATTGAATTGATCAAACATATTGACCCCGCCCGTATTGCCAAGGTAACGCCCCTGTTCATCAATACAAAAATTGACCAGCACCAGCTTGCTGCCGGGCTTCATCTCACGCACGCGCTGTAACAGTATATTCTGCCAGTCATCAGCTGCCTGACTGGAGAATCGGCTTTTTTCCTCACCTGTCGCACCCACCATATGGATATGACTGCCGAGGTTGATTGGTGTCTTACTCAGCCAGTGCATCGCTGTAGCGGAAAACCCCAGATCAAGGGATGCGCGTGGCAGAATGGGGGTATAAAAGGACGCCCCTGATTCCATCACTGTCACGTTCGCAGACGCTTGAAGGTAACTGTCAAACTGCGTCAAACCGTGCAGTATTTTTACCAGCGCGTTGAAATCGTTGTTAGCCTGATCGGCATAGACAACCTGAATATCGCTATTGTCAGTGCTTCTGATGTGTTTAATCACATGACGCCAGAGATCCAGGGAAGTACCACCATCTGCACACCCCATGTCACTGAAACACCAGTGTTCCGCTTTGCGTTCTCTCAGCGACTCCAGTGCGGCGATTACCCGCGGTGTGGCCAGATCGATAACATGTTTTGCACCTACGGTTGCCAGAGAGTATAAACCTCCCCCCGACATGGTGATGTTATCTGCCTGAACCTGGTTACCGGTCATTCGATTCTCCCGTGTGTGTGTCGGCAGATTACCACCAAAACAGCTAACCCTGCCAATACACTGCGACTACGCAATCGCAGTAAACTGGTTGCCTGTACAGGCCGTGCTATAGTTTCCCGAGAGAAATTTTTAACACCCGCCCCTGTCGATTTAATCTGGTGAAACGTATTTGAAATCTCCCGTACAAACTTTACTGACTGCCGTTGTATTTTGCATTTCCCTAAGCACAGACGCCCGGGGCGTTGACATAGAGAAAAGCCCCAACGACGATCGGCAATACCGTCACATAACACTCAGCAATGGCCTGAAAGTCACCCTCATTCAGGACAGTTCAGCGGTTGTTGGTGCAGCATCGATGGACGTGGCGATTGGCGCCGGGAGCGACCCGAAAGACCGCCCGGGCCTCGCGCATTTTCTGGAACATATGCTTTTTCTCGGCACCGAAAAATATCCTCAGCCAGATGACTATTCCAGCTTTATTCAGCAACACGGTGGCAGCAACAACGCATACACCACGTTTGCTAATACCAATTATTTTTTTGAAATAGATAACGAACAGCTCGAACCTGCGCTGGATCGTTTTGCACAGTTCTTTATTGCACCGCTATTCAGCAAAACCCTGGTCGAGCGAGAGAAAAACGCCGTTCATTCTGAATTTACCGGTAAACGGCGAGAGGACGGATTGCGCTTCTGGTCAGTCAGAAAGAAAGGGCTGAATCCGGCGCATCCCATGACCGGCTTTACCACCGGCAATCTGGACACACTGGCGGATCGCCCCGGTGCTGACATTCGCGACGAACTGATCGATTTCTATAATCAGCACTATTCGTCCAACATTATGTCGCTGGCCCTCGCGGGTAACTACCCGCTGGAAACAATGGAAATCTGGGTACGGCAAAAATTTTCATCCATTAAAAATCAAAACACCACCAGGCAGAAGTTTAACATTCCACTGTTTACTGATGATCAGTTGACAACCCGCCTGAACGTTACTCCGCTTACTGATCAACGCTTCATGCTGTTGACCTTCCCGCTACCAAAGATCGCTGAACACCAGTTCACTCGTCCGCGCTCATACATTGGCAATGTCATCGGGCACGAAGGCCCCGGTAGCCTGCTGTCCGAATTGAAAAGGCAAGGCTGGGTGACCGGCTTGTCTGCCGGTGGCAGCACGCAAACCCGGGCGGCCGACACTTTCGATATTTCTATCGGACTGACTGCCGACGGGGTCGATCATGTCGACGATATCATCGAGAACGTGTTTGCGTCGATCAACCGCTTAAAGCAAAGCGGATTGCCGCAGTGGTTGTTTGATGAGAACCAACTGATCGATGAGTTATCTTTTCGCTATCAGGAAAAAGCACCCGTCTCCCGCCTGGTACGTGCATTGTCAGTTCGCGCGCAGGACTGGCCTGCACAAAAATTGTTATCCGGTCCTTATCGCAGAACCCGGTTTGATACTGAAGGGGTCAGGATGATCCTAGATAAGCTGCAACCCGACAACATGCAGCTAATTGTTGCAGCACCGGAGCTCCCGACTGACCGAACCACAAAGTGGTACGACACCCCTTACAGCATTATTACGTTAAGCGAAGACAGACTGAAACGCTGGCAAAATGCAGGTGTTAACCCGCGCATAGAAATGCCTGCGCCGAACCGTTTCCTTCCGCAGGATCTGACTCTGCGCGCAGACGGTCGTGGAGATCCGATAAAACTCATAGACACACCGCGATTGCAGGTCTGGCACAGAACCGACTCCTCGTTCGGTGTACCGAGAGCCAACTTCAGGGTCAATCTGCATTTGCCGAACGCCACCCGTTCGGCACGGGCAAGTGTGTTGACAGAAATCTTCGCACAACTCGTCAACGAGCAATTAAGTGAATTCTCCTACGCTGCCAACCTGGCAGGACTGGGTGCCGGACTTTCTACCAACAGCCGCGGACTGAGCCTGAACATGTCCGGTTACGCTGACGGTCAAAGAAAAATGCTGGAAAGCGTTGTCGATGCGATGCAGAACCTTAAATTTGATCAGACCCTGTTTACACAAATAAAACGCGAACTCAAAGAAGAGATCACCAACAATACGCAGGACGCTCCGTACAAACAAACCGCCAATCGCACTTATCAGCTTCTATACAGCCCCTACTTTACGGAACAACAGCGCCTGAGCGCCATTGAGTCGATTGAGCGCCCGGACATAAAGCGTTTTGCCGATAAATTGTTTAACGAACTTCGTGTTGTTGCATTGTCCCACGGCAACCTTACCGGCAAAGAGACACTCGAACACGTGGAAATACTCCGGCAATCGCTCACAAAGCAGGCACAGCCTGCCAGCGTAAAGAGAATCCACATGGTTGAACTGCCTGCGGGCAATAACTACGCACACGAACTGAGTGTCAATCATGCCGACAATGCTATATCGGTTTATATGCAAAGCACACAGCGCGACCGTGCCACTCGAGCCAGGTACGCCGTCCTGCGGCAGCTCTTATCACAGCCGGCCTATAACGAGCTGCGTACAACACAACAGCTGGGGTATTTCGTATTTACTTACACTATTGATCTGATACAGGTGCCTTCTGTCGTCATTGCGATACAGTCGCCGGCAACAGCTCCCGGCGCACTCTACACTGCAATAGAACAATTTCTGCAAGACTTTGAAACAGACTTACTGGCTATGAGCGATGATGCCTTTCAGGCGAATGTTCAGGCGGTTGTCGCCCGCGTAGAGGAGCCGGAAACAAGGCTCAGCCATCGTACCAGTCGTTACTGGAGTGCCATTATCCGCGAAGACTATCGTTTCGATGCATCGGCGCTTTTTGCTGAAGCGTTACGCAGCGTGAGCAAACAAGACATTCTTGATCTGTACAGTAAACTATTTGTCGAAAAAGAAAACGGCAGACTTGTGGTTTATTCAAATGGCACGTCTAAAGGCAGTGAGACCGACACTATCCCCAACCCGTTAAAGTCGATGCAGCCGATCGCGTCGCTGGAAACGTTTAAAAAAGACAAGAATTTACTGCCACCGCTTAGTGAAGTGCCTGGTGTGGAGTAAACTTTTATGGCAACTACAGTACAGCTGCGTAGCTAACCCTCACTCCCGGAGTGGGCTTCTCCGGTACGCCAGCTGACGAATGCCAGTTCCGATTCGATACTGCCTGCCGTCTGAGAATTCGCCGGACTAGTACGAAGAATATAAGGCCCCGTATGGCCATCGACCATAGCGGGGCTTTTTTCAACGGCAGCATAATCCCGTTATTTGGATACGGGAGAACTCGCCATAAAGCGTTCGAACTCTTCCTGATCTGCCCGCCTTCTGGCATCTGCGCGAAACTCGTTGAACCGGTCCGAGCGCTCCTTTATTTCAGCTTTTATCTCGCGAATGCGATCATATTGTGTTTGCTGATACTCATCAAAAACCACATTCTTGGTTCCGTGACCGTCACCCCCGAAAAGCCCTGTCAGGTTACCGACCCGCTCCCTGATAGCACCGGGAAGCTCCTTAACGTTGCGACCCTTGAGTGTCCAGTACAGCACCACCAGACCAAGCGGCCAGAAGAAGACAAAACTCACCACCATGACGGCGATGTTTAAACCTGTCCAGTGCCCGCCGCAACGACGATCACGCCAGCTGCCGGTATTTGATTGTTCTACTGTGGATGCCATTAAAAGTCCCTCCTTTCGGGCTTTATTTGAAATTGTTCGTGTCCTGTGAACAGATCCTGAGCGATCAGCCGCTACGCTGCTCACTCAATGTGATCGTTGTTCACATAACCAATATACGGATTTTGTGGGCAGTTACAAGGGGGTGGAAGAAAAAAAGTGAACACTGTTTACATCTATGCTTTAATTTCTGTATGAGAAAGTCTAAGAAAACCTACCACCACGGCAATCTGGCGGAGTCATTGCTCGATGCTGTAGATGACATTTCAACAAAATTTGGCCTGGAAGCAGTCACCCTCAGGGCCTGTGCTAAAAAAGTTGGCGTGTCGCCGTCAGCAGCGTTTCGGCACTACTCTGACAAGCGGGCCTTAATGACCGCGTTTGCAACCCGCGCACTCAGTCAACTGTCGCAGGCATTAAGCAGCGCAAGCGCAGAGGCCACAAAGTCGGGTGGAAATCCCTTTACTGCCGTGTCTCTGGCCTACGTCATGTTTGCCCTGGACAAGCCCGCATTCTTTAGAGCAATGTGGAGAGAAGAAGGCATCTACATCGGTGATGAAGCCTACACCGGTGCAACACAGGCATTGCAGGCGCACATGCAGGGCGGTTTTGCAGACACACTCAACGACACTGATGCGCAGAGCTTAAGTTCAACCGAGTTACTCGCCTGGTCTTCTGTGCACGGACTGGCAAGTCTGATGGTTGAAGGCAGCGTTGCCCGGGGAGAATCCAGAGAAGCCAAAGTTCGAATAGCCACGTCAATGATATCGACTCTCGTACCACTGACTACGGACGCTTAACCGGGTGCCCGCAGGAAATCCGGTAGTTGTTGGTTTATAGAAATTATCCAGAAGATCATTGTCAGGCTAACCAAACAATTATAGTTGGTTGCTTTACCACTTCACCCGCAGTTCATCGAATCCATGAAAGTGATAGCTGTCACGATAAGCAGGCGCGCCCACCAGGGACAAACCCGGCAATCGTTTAAACAGTGTGCTCAGGGCAATACGCAACTCCAGCCGGGCCAGCGGTGCACCTACGCAAAAGTGAATACCCGCACCCAGTGCGACTGATTGATTGTTGCTGCGATCAGCATGAAAAACGTCTGGCTCGTCGAACCTTGCAGGGCAGCGATTGGCCGCTCCCAGTAACAAAGCGACCTGCTCTCCTTTTTCAATCACCACATCATCGTCGAGTGTTACAGATTCCTGTGCGTAGCGGGTAAACAGATGTAGTGGCGCGTCATGTCTCAAACATTCCTCGACCACTGCATCAGCGCTCTGCCTGCAATTAAACCACTGACTGTTTACGGGGGGATCTTTGAGCAAAGCCACTACGCCATTCCCCAGCTGATGGACGGTTGCTTCATGACCGGCATTTAACAACAGAATGGCGATAGAGATAATTTCATCATCAGAAGGCCCGTCAGCGTCGGATTGCTGTGCAATCAGATGAGACAATAGAGATTCAGACGGTGCCCGGCGGTGTGCGCTGATCTGAACTTGCAGGAAATCTATGAACGCCTCACTTGCCTCATTGGCGCGGGTTTCATCTTCCGGGCTTTGCACCATGGTGTACACCTTGACCATTGCGTGCGACCAGTTCAGCAAATTATCAGTCGCCTCTTCCGGTATACCCAACAAACGTGCAATCACGGTGACGGGTACCGGTGTTGCGAATTGCGACAGCAGCTCTGCTTCACCATCTGCTTCAAACTGATCGATGCACCGATGCGTGAGTTCAGCAATTTCATCAGCCATTGCCTCGACACGTCGAGACACAAAAGCACGGTTTACCAGTTTTCTTAAGCGGGTATGCTCGGGTGGTTCAAGCGCCAGCAGCGAGTATCGTTCGGTTTGCGCAAATGCTTGCAGATGCGGCGGATAAGGTGATTTTTCGTGCCCTGCCGGTGGCAACCTTGCAAAGCGTCGATCACGCAGGCAACGATCCACGGCAACAAAATCTGTCAGGCACCACAAGCCATACTGTTCCCAGAAAACCGGCCCTGTCCGCTCATGCATTTGCCGATAATAAGGGTACGGGTTTTCAAAGAAAGCAGGGTTTTTTGGCTCCAGGCTGAAAGTCCTGTCGCCCGTCCATCGAAGAGTCATATGCGTCCGCCGTAGCAGCGGTATATTCTAACAGGTTGTGGTTAATCTGCGCTCTGACGTCTGACAGCAATAAACCCCAACCAGGGCAATCGCAGGTTCAAAATAGCTTTGAACGTGACTTGTACCGTATTGATGTACGGACACAATCGACTCATCCGCTGCAATAATACGATGGCTGGATAAGCGAATAATGTATCGCGTCCACACCAACCCGCCACGATTTAACGTCAATCAACAAAGTCGAGATTAGGCGTATTACCAGCCACGGTACCCGACTTGCCGATACTGCCGGCGCGCGTCACTGCACCATCGCCGAATTTGTCTGCAATGTGATCAATAACCCGCTCCAGCATATCGCTTTTTTGCGCGCTAATCTGGTGGTCAAACTGCAAACCCAGCTGTTCCGGCGAGTCGATTTTGCGCATGTCATAGACTGCCAGTCCGACCAGTCGATACGGTCCTCGATCATCAAACTGATTGAGCAGGCTCACCCCGGTATCGAACAATACCCGGGCGTTGTCACTGGGTGCAGCAAGCAAGGCCTGACGACTGAAACTTTGAAACCGGTTGTTTTTGAGCTTCACCCTGACGCCACCTGCACTGTAACCCTTGCGTCGCAGTCGCTCACCCAGCTTATCTGCTGATCGACGCAGAAAATAGCTGATTTCCTCCACACTGCTGACATCGTCAACGAGCGTTCTGTCGGATCCCATGCTGCGTGCTGTTCTGCGTGATGCCACCGGTCGCCAGTCCTGCGCAGTTGCCAGGCGTTTGAAGTGTGCGCCGCTTGAACCCAGGTGCTTGCGCAAGTACTCATCGGTGGCGAGACGAACATCGCCAATTGTGTAAAGACCGGCCCTCTCCAGGCGCGGCACGGTTTTCGGTCCCGCTCCCCAAAGCCTGGATACCGGCATCGGACTCAACCACTCGATCGCTTCTTCCGGCGCTACCACAGTGACTGCATCGGGCTTATTAAAATCGCTGGCTACTTTGGCGACATATTTACTGCTGGAAATACCCACGGAGGCTGTCAGCCCGCCGGTTGAATCGAATACCGCCTGCCGAATGAGCTCTGCCATCTGCCGGGCCGAACCGAAAATCCCTTCCGCCCCCGTCATATCGATAAAAGCTTCATCCAGGGAGAGTGGCTCTACAACTGGAGAAAACTGACTAAATGCCTTCATGATGGCTGCTGACAGCGACTGATAACGCTCAAACCGAGGTGGCACGAATATGCCTTGCGGACATCGCCTGCTCGCCTCCACTGCCGGCATTGCGCTTTTGACCCCGTACTTGCGGGCCTCGTAGCTTGCAGTCAGCACAACACCGCGTTTGCTTCGTGGCCCGACAATGACAGGTTTTCCGCGAAGTGACGGGTCGTCCAGCTGCTCGACCGATGCATAGAATGCATCCATATCAGCGTGGGCAATGATTCGGGGCCAGGTCATGATCAGGATTATACTGTTTTTATTTACAGTGTGAGAAGACCTCTATTCGCGGCGGCACTTGCCACCTTTTTGTCAGCGACTCCGGCGCTATCTGGCGACCCACCCGCCACACATCGGAAAAATCTGCCCGACAAAACAATCGGCTGCACTGCTGCAAAGGTAGGCGGCAAACAGTGCGTCTTCCTCTTTACTCACCAGTCGGCCAAGTGGCACTTGAGCCTGCAGGCGTTTTTGAAAGGCCGGGTTCTGCTGGACCGAAGCCGGGAAATAAGTATCGTTGTCGACAAAATTCTGCGCAATCGCATTGACCTGCACATTGTGACGCGCGACCTCTATCCCGACTGCCTGAATGTAGGCGATCTGTGCTCCGCGGGCGGCACAATATGACGAGCTCTTATTGATTCCCCGCAGTCCCGCAGCACTGCCCATCAGCAATATCTTGCCGTGTTGTCTTTTTATCATCTGCGGTAGCACTGCTGCGGTTAAGGCCTGCAGCGGATCGACCATCGACTTAAACACCTGTGACCACTCTTCTGATGACACTTCTGTCGCCAGCGTTTGCGGTGCGGGTACCGCCAGATTTGCGACTAACACATCCACCTCACCCGCCTCACTGACGAGTTGTGCTGCCGATCCGGAGGATTCCAGACTGTCGTTGCTGGCGTGCACCGTTGCTCCCATCGAGGCGAGCGTCTGCTTCAGCGCCGGCCCCATAAATCTGTCGGCGTGGGTCAGTAGAATTCTGGTGCTATCAAGGTTGAATGGATTCATTGTGGTCAGATTCGGGTCGAGTGTTCAGCAGACAGTAACAGCTTACCGTTACCCCGCGACCACAGAAACCCCATGCGTCTTTGTATCGTCCCCGCGCTAAACTGCGCGTGACTTGTGCCATGCGCAGTTTCATGTCTCGCGGTATGATGCGTTGTCAGCAAAGGAGCAGACAGTGCACTACGATCCAAGAAACGATGAGCGGCCACTGCCGTGGGACCCGTTTAAAAGTTGTACGGTCCCGAGACCCATCGGCTGGCTGTCTACGCGTTCTGTCGACGGCATCGATAACCTCGCCCCTTACAGCCAGTGGCAGAATCTTACTTTTGATCCGCCGCTGGTGATGTTTGCCGCTAATGGTTACCCCGATGGCCGCCGCAAGGATACCGTGATCAACGCCGAGCAAACCGGCTGGTTTGTGTGGAATATGGCCACCTGGGACTTACGCGAGGCGGTAAATCGATCAGCACAGGATTTCGCCTTTGATGTCGACGAGTTTGAACACGCTGGTGTGACCAAAGCCGAATGTGTTACCGCTGCGGCACCACGTGTGGCCGAGTCTCCCTGTCATTTCGAATGCCGCTACCTGTCAACACAACGTTTCAGCGGCAACAGCCCCGTGGGTAATGTGGATGTGGTTTTCGCTGAAGTTGTTCGTATTCATGTCGACGATGAAATTGTGACTGCAGAAGGCAAGCTTGATATACCCAGGATCAAACCTATCGCGCGAATGGGGTACTACGACTATACGGTCGTGGACTCGGTTTTTGAGATGCGGATTCCGGGTGGTGAACATGCCCCCGCCGGGCTGGAAGGGAAACCCCGGGTAAAGCGCTAGTCAGGTCGCCTGCCACGCCGGCATTCAGGTTTTACCTTCCGTATAGCGAGGATATTCGTCTTCTATGATATGCCAGGGCATCTGAGCGGATGTGTATATGTGATAGTCCGGATGGTATTTTTCAGGATTATCCAGTGAAGTGATCGCCAGTGACAGGTACTGCGGATGGCTGACGCTGCGAAAGGTTAACGTCGAACCACACTTGCTGCAAAACCCTCGACGTATGTCGCTTGTGGATTCGTATTCCGCCAGTGTGGAATTATCCAGCCATTCCACCTGCGGGGCTTTAAAATCCATCCATGCGGATACCGGTGCACCGGTTACGCGCTGACATCTGCGGCAATGACAGTAATCCGCTGCAAAAGGCTTGCTGCGAATGGTGTACCTGACGGCACCGCAAAGGCACCCGCCACTATCAGTTTCCGGCTTATCCATAGTCTTAAATGAGTAAATAGATCATTGTGCAGTTTAGCAGATCACCACCAACGTCTTCAGTGGCTCAACATCGCTTTGCTGCCTTGTCCGGGAGTGTGTTAGGTTGACGACCTAAACGCATTCAACCATAAAAATCTTATTCGATCATGAACATCCGCGCACTACAGACACAGGACAGGCAGGTTTGGGAAAACCTGTTTACGCAATACGCTGCTTTTTACAATACCACTATCCCGGAAGGTGGTTTCAACACAGTCTGGCAGTGGATATTTGATGATAACAACGATTTCTGGTGCGCTGTTATCACGGACGATTCCAACCAGCCATTCGGTTTTACCCAGTATCAGCTCATGCATCGTTCGCTTGGCGGCTCTATGGTGTGTTACCTGAGTGACTTATACGTTATCGCGGACCAACGCGGCACAGGTGCCGGCAGAGCATTGATCGACCATGTGTTTGCGTTCGCACGTGAAAATGACATTCCGAATGTGCGCTGGCTGACACAGGACTACAACTATGCCGGGCGCAGGTTATACGACACCTACTCTCCCAAGTCAGACTTTATTCTTTACAGCAATAACGTGTAGCAGCTTATCTGCCGTAAACTGCTGATCACTGAAAGCAACCCGCTAACCCATTATTAGCTTATCCCCTATGTCCCGACACGCACTGATCACTCAGCTCAACGGTTACAAAGAGTCTTTTCCGGATGAACAGGAAACCGTCGATCGTTTTCTGGCGTTTGTTCATGAATACGAAGACTGCTTTCAAAGAACTCAACTGACAGGCCATGTCACAGGCTCTGCCTGGCTGACCAATGTCACCGGCACTCACGTGTTGCTCACGCACCATCGTAAACTGGATCGCTGGCTGCAACTGGGTGGCCATGCCGATGGAAACCCCGACGCTATGGCCGTTGCCATGAAAGAGGCCCGCGAGGAATCAGGTATTACCGCGATCACCCCGTGCTCAACAGCGGTGTTTGATATCGACATTCATGAAATTCCTGCGCGAGGTGCTGAACCCCTGCACTATCACTATGACGTCAGGTTTGCGCTGCGCGTTACCGGGAGTGACGAGTTTATCGTCAGTGATGAATCCCATGCCCTGGAATGGATAGAAATTGAAAATCTGCAATCACGTACCACTGAGGCATCAATGCTGAGAATGGCCGGCAAGTGGGCAAGGCTACATGGCTAACAGCTATTTCAATCTGAAATAAAAATTGATGACCACTCTGCCTGCAACGGAGCTGCCGGATTTCATCAATCACAAGATTCACAAAAGCTGAACACAACCATTCACCGTTCTGTGCCAGGCACTGCGCATATATTGCTGTTAACAGATTTTTTTTGAGATATTATCCTGCTTATGGATGTTAATCTTGACAAAAAAAACCGACTTATCCTGCAGTATCTTCAATCTGACGCGTCAATCAGCATAGAGCAGTTGGCAGAGAAAGTAGCGCTGTCGCGCAATGCCTGCTGGCGACGAGTGAAAGCCCTTGAAGATTCCGGCGTAATCGTCAGACGTGTCGCACTGCTCGACCCGAAGCAACTGAATCTGCCCCTGGTAGCGCTGGTCCAGGTGCGGACCAATCAACATGAAGCAGACTGGCTGGCGAAATTTCGAACGACCGTGCTCGAGATGCCTGAAGTAGTCGCCGCGTGGCGAATGAGCGGAGATCTCGACTACCTGTTGCGCGTAAGGGTTGACTCAGTCGCCGGTTACGATGCGTTTTACCAGCGTTTGATTGATCGTGTACCGATGAGCGATGTCTCGGCAAGCTTTGTCCTGGAAGAGATGAAGGAAACCACTGAATTGCCCCTGTAGTCTCATTGCCACCTCAATTCGGTGCCAGTCGATCAAATAGACAAAAGACAACCGCACAATCAAACGGTTTCAATTTCAAATCGGCTCAAACCGGTTGGCCGCCACATTTTTACGCACTTCATTGACATGGAATACGCGCCCGTTCATCGCGATATATACACCGGCTTGCACTGACTGCAACGCCCCCAGAGCACAACCGATATTAAACACCGCATCAGTCTCGCGGAATGCGGCTGGTTGCAGTGCACCTGTCAACACAATTTGTTTACCCGGCACTTGTTTCTGCAGCACCAGTCCGGTGTCAACCATAGTATCCGTGCCATGGGTCACCAACACATACTGAGTGTCAACCGATGCAACAACGTCTGCAATTATTTGTCTGTCTTCATCGGTGAGCTCCAGGCTATCCTTGCGCATTACCGCGTGCACCTGATGATCGAACACGACCCCCATGCGTTTCAACAGATCATCAATTACCGGCTCACCGATCTGGTAATCACTCTTTGCATCAAAATAGATTTTGTCAATCGTGCCACCTGTGGTGACCACATTTATTTTCATAGTATCTCGTAAACGCTGTTGGTGGCTTCAAAACAGTTAAACCGCTAACGCTTCCTGTCAGTCAGGTAATCACTGGCCACAGGTAATATGGGTCAACGACTCTGAATACGCGCTATCGCCTGTACCCGACTGTGCAGATGGACGCCAACAGGCGGTGCCGTTGCCAGCCCGGGAGTGTGACGATTAACCCGGTGCTTTTCTAATCAGCGGCACGACAGTGCCGATCAACCACACGCTGAATCACCGGCATAAACTCAGAGAAGGATGGCGTGGTCATATCCGGGTGCTTACCACGATCATCATAGTGCCGTACTGCAACAATCTGCGAAAGATTTTCCAGCTGTTCGAATTGTGCGACTTCAGCCGGACTCATCGGACCGCCCTGCAAATTTAATGAATGAACCGACGCCGCTGACAACTTATTGAAGTACCCCTTATCTGTTGCACAAAGATATCGCTTTGCAGCCACATGATAACGAACACAATCAATAACCAGCGCAGGGAACAGAGAATGCAAAACTTCCGCACCCGCTTCTTCGTGTAATTTATCCTCAGTATCGTTCATAGAAAAAGTACCGAATTCACTGGTGAAATGGCCAATGTCATGCAGAAGTGTCGCCACCACCAGCACATCGGGCTCGCCGTTCTGCTGCGCCAGCGTCGCTCCCTGCAACATATGCTGTGCCATCGTTACCGGCTCACCCAGATACTCTTCACCACCGCGCCTTTCGAAAATATCCTGCAGGAACGCTACTACGTTGTCCTGTGTCAGCGGATCTGCATTGCTATTCATACCACCTCGCTATGTTCATTGAGCAGTCTGAGCGTAGACAACAGTGAGTCTTTATCGGCGTAACAGCCCTGCAACCAGCGGGTACCTGCCCCCGAGTAACCCGAGCGTGCATGCAACACACGCGTATTATCGACAATAAAGCATTCGCCCGGCTGCATTTTAAAGCTGACAGCCATCGAATTATCTTCAGCCAGCTCACCCATTCGACGATAGGCTTCGTAATACAGCCCCATTTTATCAAACGGTATATCGGTAAATGCAGCTGCCGAGCGGTTATTAAATCGCACCGCGATTAACTCTCCATCGGGTGCAAGCTCTATCATTGGTTTTCTTGCCTTGAGACTGACGCCACCGGAACCCGTGTATTCAAAGTTGGCGCAGTAGCCGGCCAGGATATCAAACCACGCGGGGTTTTCATTTTGCAGCCTTCTGGCAACCGCAAAACCGTCGACCACAATGCTGTCTCCACCTTGTGCAGAACTTTCCAGGCAATAAAGTACCTGCAGCGTTGGCACAGGGTCTCTGTATGGATTATCTGTGTGGGCCTGTAAAGCAAGCCCGGTGAATGCGAGATTGTCAGGGTTTACTTCTGTTCTTACCTCAAAGTGCCTGCCATAATTTGTCTCACGGATATAACCGAAAAGATCGACGACACCGTAGAGCGCACCATCTTCTACCTGTCCGTTTTTAAGGCGTGCAAAACCATAGCGTGCCAGGCCGGCTAACCACTGGCGAAGCTGCACCGGGTTAGACAGACAGGCATTAAAGTCTGCTGCAGGAAGTTGCGCCGTGTCGGCTGCATTCCAGATAGTGAGATCTGCTGAAATCCATCCTGGTTTAACAGATTTTATCGAATCGTAAGCGTGGGAGATTAACCACGACGCCGGAAAATCAACTGTTTTATTTTCCGGTTGGAAAGTCACTCGAAGCTGCTCTTCGTGCACTACTGCTTCCGACACATGAGTGTCGCGGGGTATGTCATTCAGTGTCAGCAAGCGCTGCCCGTTGTGTGCCGATCGGGTTTCGGCGTCCGGTGCATTGTCGCGCAACCATATCGCATGAAACCGGTATCTGTCGGAGTCTGTGGACACCGTGATGTAATTCCCCGACTCTTCTAAAAGAACTTGCAACAAGGCTGGCACTCCAATGGTCGTCAATTCGCCAGAATTCAACTGTTTCGCTTTGGCGAGTGTACATATTCCAACCGGACGAACCAAACGAGCGCCTGCGCCAGTGCCGTTTTACTTAAAGTCCGATGATATCGGCTGGCAACAGACAACATCTGTCGGCATCGCTGCTGCTGATACTAACAAACGCCCCGGCACTGTAAATTGAGCGCGATGGCTTGCGAAATACCGCTTCGTAGCCCTCTTTATTATTCAACGAGCTGGCCGTATTGATTGCAGGAGAACTCAAGCCGGGCTACACCGGTGCTTAGCATTGCCGAGCATCAATACCCGTCCATACAGGGGCCACCATCTGTGAGACTTACGCGAGCGAAACAGTTGTTTACGGCGCCCGGGCAGGCTGATGAACCCGGGGCATGAACGCAGCGAAGAAAGCGTCAGAGTGCAGCTGCACCCGACCGGTCAGCCATCAAACCAACAGAAATTATTGATTTACCATGTAAAATCAGCTAGTTACCAATTTCTCAACTATTCCATGCAAACATGGTTGCTTTCACAAATTTTACCTTTTGTTTTCTGGCACTTAAACCGCAAGTAAATTTGCTAACGGACTAACAGAGAGTTTGCACCACGGCGATGTTAGTGGGCGCTTCAAAATCAGCAACTGCTGCCGTCACTCACACCAGGACTTGGTGTAATTGTGACGGCGGTTCAGGTCGACAGGCCGTAACACTCAACGGCATTCTATGATTTCGGCTAACAATCTTCGCAAAGGGGTTTTACTGTTCAGCACCGTGCTGGTCGGTTTGCTGCTGTGGCTGAGTATCAGTTTTCTGCTGGTCGCAACCAATGAGCGACAGAATGCAAAACTACTGAGTAATTACATCGAGACAGACGAGATTCTGCGACGCGCCTCTGTCGCACTGGCAGAGGAGCGGTCAGCCACTTACTGGCTGACCGGCATCGATGGATTGTTCTTCGCAGCAGAGTCACTGGTAAAGCCTCGCGCAGACACTGATGAATGGCTGCAATCGGCAGTGCTGAGCCTGCAAAGCACGATTGAAAACTGGCAATATGTCAGCCTGCTCAGATTTCAGCCATCCCACCTTAACGACCTCCTGGATTCGCTGCAGGTTAATATCCGCCAGCTAACCGTGATGCGGGAAAAGATCGCTCAGGATCTGAAATTTCCGAGTGCTCGACGTGACAATGCGCTACAGGTTGCCGCACTGGAACACTACCGCCGACTGATTCAGGATCTGGAGCTGCTGCGCCACGGCACCAGCTACATTGCCAGTAACACGTCGAGAGATGCGCTCAACGTTCTGGCGGTGTCAGATGCCGCCTGGAATATCGGCTTGTCCAACAAGTTGCTCAGTGCGGTATTTGAAGGCTTCATAACTTCGGGCCACACCCTGCAGGACGACGCCAATTTGCAGGTGGCGGCACTGGCCAATCGCATTGAAGAGAATCTGCAGACGATCCGTAGAATTGACGCCTACGCCAACATAGACGAAGAGCTCCACGCCCACGCTGTAGAACTCAGTGAGTGGTATGCACAGCATTATCTGATTCCGGTTCGACAAATATCCCGGACCATTGCCAATGGACAGAGCTCTCCTTACACCAATTATGACTGGAAAAAAGCCGCCACCGGTCTGGATGAACATGCGCAGCGTATGCTGGATCGTGCTGATGAAATCAGTCGCGACAATGTGCGACGCTCTGAACAGCGCGCCTTTCGAAATTTACTAATTGATGCCACTCTGGTGCTGCTATGCATCCTGTTGATGTTCTGTGCCTACTGGATTGTCCGTCGTATGCATTTTCAGGCCACTCACGATGAACTTTCCGGTCTGCCTAATCGTCGTATGTTCAAATCCAGCTGCGAAGAACAGCTGGATTCCACTGGTGATACAACCGCCAGTCTGTTAAAAATTGATTTGAATAAGTTTAAAGCAATCAACGACAACTTCGGCCAGGTCGTCGGAGACAAACTACTACAGCAGGTCGCCGCGAGAATTAAAAAACTGACCGGCGCCTCCGCACTGACGGCTCGAATTGGCGGCGATGAATATGCCGTACTTGTGCAGGACGCCGGCAATAGTAAGGCCGCCGGGCTTGCTTCAACACTGGCTAATGGACTGTCATCCGATTACCGCATAGACGGCCATCGTGTGCCCTTAACGGTCTGTGTCGGTTATGCCTGCCATCCCGAACACGCCAGTGGTAGCGAGGAACTTCGAAAAGCAGCTGACCTGGCGCTTTACGAAGCCAAGCAGACCGGCCCGGGCACCGTCATGGCTTATCAGCCATCCATTGCCAAAGCCTTTCAGGAACGGCAGCACATGGAAGCCGAGTTAACGCAGGCTCTGGAACGCGGAGAGTTTGAACTACATTATCAACCCCAGTTTGACCTCGAGAACAGTGTTGTCGAGGGGGTTGAGGCGCTTATCCGCTGGCGGCATCCGGAACGAGGCATGGTCTCACCTTTTCATTTTATTCCGGTTGCAGAAGATGCAGGCTTGCTGCCAGCCATCGGTCAATGGGTGATCGAAGAGGCCGTTAGACAGGCTGCAAGCTGGCGTAAAAATTACGGGCTTCATCTGCGAATGTCGGTCAATGTTTCCGCGCATCAGTTTTTACACGGCGACCTGGTCGATACCATAAAACAGGCGCTCACGCGCGAAAAGCTCAGCCCGTCCGCCTTTGAAATTGAGATTACCGAAAGCGTAGCAATGGCTGAAATGGAACTGGTCATCGGCAAGCTGAACAATTTACATGATCTGGGTATCCGCATTGCCCTCGATGATTTCGGTACCGGTTATTCATCATTGAGCTATCTGCAGGATCTGCCGCTCGACACTCTCAAGATCGACCGCTCCTTTATCACCAAAATTGACTCAGGCACCCGCACTCAACGGCTGTTGCTTGAAAGCATTGCGAGTATGGCCAAGCTACTGGAATTCCATACGGTGGCCGAAGGCGTTGAAACCGACCGTCAACTCGATGAAGTACGTGCGCTCGGCATAGATACGGTGCAGGGGTACTATTATTCGAAACCGGTAAGTGCCGAACAACTTCCCGCGGACGTTCAGGCCATTGACGCTGAGTACGGCAATAACAGAAGTAACGCTGCCTGAAACCACTGACGAACAAAGAGCTCGTCGTACTAAAACAACCGCAATCTTTCTATAGTCACTCTGACGTCGATCTAAAGGCCGTTATTACTCCACCGGAATCCATACCAGAACGACTTCATCGATGCTGATATCCGTCTTTTCCAGACCGACAGTCATCGATTCGATGTCCAGTGCTTTTTCTTCCCAATCGTCCTGAATTTCAAAAAGATCTTCAGCCAGCTCGCGCTCCAACTCTTCGCGATCTTCAATCAGATCTTCGTAGCGGTTTTCAGCGGTTTTCAGTCGCTGTTCTGCTTTTTCCGCCATACGTCCTTTGCTTTGACTTCGACGAATGCTACTGGCAATGGACCGTGTGCGACGTCTGCCACCCAGCAGGCCACCCAGTAATCCGCCCGCGATATCGAGCACCTGACTGGTGCGCTGATCTTTTTTGCGGCTCTCCGCGTCAAACTGCGCTTCGCGCACACGATCTTCCGCTTTCTCGATCGATGCGTTAACTCTATCGAGTTTTCTGGTCAGTACCTGTCGCAGTTTGTCTGCATCCTGATCGACGCGGTCATCGGCTGCACGTCGGCACCGATGTTCAAACTCTTCGCGGCGCTCGTTTACCCGTGAAAACAACTTTAATGACGGATTAAAAAACAGTTCGATCTCTTCGTTGCGATAGATATGATCTCGAATTGCTGTTTGGGCAGACTTAAAGTACGTCTTGTTCTTGATTTTGGCATCCGGCAACACATAGACCGCATCTTTCGGTGCCTTGCGCAACAGGTCTCGGTCATCGTAGTCAACGATAATGGCATCGTCCGCATCGACCGGTCCGCTTAGCGGAGTGATGATCGCCTCCCATTGCGCTTCGTGTTTCAACTTTGCTTTAGTGTCGTCAAACAACATCTCGACTCTGACTGCCAGTCCAGCCTGCAGACGCCGGCCGGTCGCAGATGCCCCGAGTTCATCGGCATAATCTACCCCCGGGTCGAGGTAACGCACTTTGGCGGTGTCTGCGATTTGAGGCAGCACAGCGCTTTCGTTATCAGCCAGTGCTGTCGGCTGCCCTGCACTTTGCTGCACAGATGCTGCTGTTGTTGCAGCGTTGCGTTTTTCATTGCTGGTTAACTGACTGATCTGATCACGCGTCAGTGGTCCGGGCAGGTAGGACATAGCCCAGCGCGTACCGAATACCCGTGGTTTCGCAGCGCGTGTGGAGTGGAGCACGAATTCACGTTTATCCAGTGCGGAAATTGTTTTGCCGATAGCGGCGACATCAACAGAGCCGTCAGACG
>JAHDHK010000351.1 GCA_020631335.1 Chromatiales bacterium | reverse complement strand
ATGGGTCGTGTGCCCGAAACTACTGTTCGTGATAACCAGGCCAGTGTGCAACAGGGGGTTACTTTTCAAAGTGCAAAGCGGAACAAAACACTTTGGGCACTTTGCGCGGTACAGTTTTTTTCGTTTTCCAGTTTAACCACTATTCCAACGCATATCGTACCCCATGCCATTGACAGTGGTTTTAGCACCACTGGAGCAGCCGGTATCCTGACTCTGATCGCTGGCAGTAGTGTGTTCGGTAGATTACTTATTGGATTTGGCTTTGATCGACTCGGCGGCAAGGTGGCCTATGTGGTTTGTCTGACATTGTTAACACTGAGCCTGCTGTTTTTATTGTTAATGCACGAGGCTAAACTGCTTTATGTTTTTGCGCTGGTGTATGGTTTTGCTCACGGTGGCGTATTTACGGTGGTATCACCAACGGTGGCCGAGCGATTCGGGTTGCGCGAACACGGCAGGATATTCGGTTTAATTGTGTTTTTCGGCACTATTGGTGGCGCTGCTATGCCTATCGTCACCGGGCGTATTTTCGATTTGCAAAACAGCTATACCCTGGCGTTTGGACTATTGACTGCGATGGCGCTAATGAGCCTGGTGCTGGCCAGCATGATTCCGGCGCGCTCCGCGCCAGCAGATCAACAGGCGATGTAATTTTCCGGGTTTAGGTGCATCAGCAGAATTGTTTTATCGTCAGCTCTTTAGCTGTCACTTTGTTGTTGTGTTGTTGTGTTGTTGTGCATTTAAAAAGTTACACATTTGCGCCGGCACCAGCATGTTGTCGCTTCTTTATGCAACTCTGTCTGAGTAGCGATGAACCAAGCGATCAACTGCACGTCCGGTCAGCAGATACAATGTGACCGACATGACCCCCAGTACTATCATTGCAGCAAACATTAGATCGACTTTGGCTCGTCCACTTGCCAGTAGCATCAGATAACCCAGTCCACTTGAAGAGCCAACCCATTCTCCAATGACGGCACCAATAGGGGCGTAAACCGCGGCGAGTTTTATTCCTGCGCCCAGTGAGGGGAGGGCGTTAGGTATACGCATTTTTAACAAGATAGAGCGCTCACTGGCCCCCATTGTTGTCGCCAGGTCCAGCCATCCGCTTGGTGTACGTAATAACCCGTCAAGAAACGCTGACATCACCGGAAAGAAAATAATAAGCACTGCCATTGCGACTTTCGAACCCAGGCCGTAGCCCAGCCAAAGAGTAAGAATCGGCGCCAGCGCGAAAACCGGGAGGGCCTGCGAAAATGCAAGTACTGGTTTGAGTAATACACGTGCCGGACGTGAGTAAGCCATCGCCATGGCTGTCAGGGCGCCAAGTGTTGAGCCCAGTAACAAACCTATGACTACTTCGATCAGTGTTGTGATTGCGTGTTCTGACAAAAGCGCCGCGTTGTCTATCAGCGCAGTTGCTACGCGAAAAGGGCCGGGTAAAATGTAGTGCGGCAGTGAAAATATTGAGACCACACTCTGCCACAATAGCAGCGACAGTGCGATTGATGCACAGATTGTCAGCAGGGCTCTCAAACTAGCTTTCCTCTCTGAGTCGTCGCAATAGCTGCCCCTGCATCATTAGTGCTTCGGCATCATCTACAGCTCTGGGTGGCTTGCTATCGGGTAGTGGAATATCTTCTATTCCCGAGCTGTTCAGCCATAGGACGCGGTGTCCCATGCGGGTGGCCTCCGCCGGGTCGTGAGTCACCATTAACACGGTACAGCCCTCAAGTAGTTCTGCCGCCAGATCCTGCATTTGGGACCGCGTGCGCGTATCCAGTGCTGAAAACGGTTCATCGAGCAGAACGAGTGGACGGTTCTCCATGAGGGTTCTGGCAAGTGCTACGCGTTGTCGCTGCCCGCCGGAAAGTTGTGTTGGCCTTTTGTGCATGTGATCAGCCAGACCAACACGATCTATTATCTCAAGAACGTATTCAGTGTCGACGCGCTCACCTCGCATTCGTGCGCCGAGCGTGACGTTTTCGATGAGATCTGCCCAGGGTAATAGCAGGTCCTGCTGTGCCATCATTGCTACCCTTCCGGACAATGGGTTGCCATCCGAGGCGCGTATATCGCCTTTGAACTGCCAGTGTGTCGGGAGTCCGGCCAGTACTCTTAGCAGTGTGCTCTTGCCGATGCCGGAAGCACCAAGAATGGCGGTCCATTGCATTGCTTCGCATCGGATTGCGTTGCACTCAACCAGGGTCACGTCACCCTTGCACAGTGATCCGTCAATAACGATATGCGGTGCGTTTATCAGGGGTGTAGTCCCATTTCCCAAAAGCCAACTTCAAGTCTGGTGGCCGTGGCAAAACGTTCAGACAATTGTACAAATCTGGGTGTTTTGGAAAAGTCATCACCGAGACGTCTGCGCAGTGCGTTATCGAGTAACTCTCCTACTGATTTGCATAAGTCCTGATATTCAGTGCCGGCATAGGTGTCGATCCACTCCCGGTAGTTTTCGCTGCTACAGTTCTTGTGAGTGTAAAGACCTATTTCGCCATAGCCGAAAACACAGGGACCCAGCGCGGCAAGCAGATCGAGCAGGTCGCCCGAGTAGCCTGCTTCCAGCACATAGCGGGTATAGGCAAGATTTTCGGGGCGTTCCTCTTCGGCTTCAAGCGCCTGTATATCGATTCCTGCTTCCGCACAGATACCGATATGCAGTTTCATTTCCTCGTTTACCAGCGCATTGACAGTGGCAGCAGCTGTGGTCATTTCGGACAGCGTATCTGCTTTGACAATCGCCAGTGCCCAGGCACGCGAAAAGTGTATAAGAAATACGTAATCCTGCTTCAGGTAGTGCAGGAAAGCGTCTTTTGGCAGACTTCCATCTGCAAGGCTTTCAACGAACCTGTGTCTGGTGTAGCTGTGCCAGCTTTTTGCCTGATTGCGCCAGTGCAAAAAGGCTGCGCCATAGTCCGGCGTTGTCATGGTTGAATCTCGATGGCAATGTCTTCGACCTTGTTAACACTATCGATCAATCCTGAGTCGGCCAGCCATTGTTCAAAGCGCGCATAGCGGCCGCTGTCCAGGCCCAGTGGTCTCAAAGCAAAGCGAGGCAGAGTATCAACCCAGGCGCGGGCGTTCAGTTCATCCTGTAGCTCTTTTGCAGTCGCAGAGAAAATTTCCCAGCTTTTTTGCGGGTTGTTCACAATGTATTGTGTTGCTTTTTCGGTCGCCCGCAGAAAGCGGAATATTTTATCGCTGTCCATTCGTTCGGGGTTAGCAACATAGATAAGCTCATCGTATGCAGGCACTCCTTCTTCTTCAATGTAATAACAGCGACCGGCCACGCCTTCAATTTCCATTTGATTCAGTTCGAAGTTACGGTAAGCACCGATGACGGCATCCACCTGTCCTGACATCAGTGAGGGTGAAAGAGAGAAGTTCACGTTGACCATTTCGACGTCTTCAAGTGAGACTCCATGCTTTCCGAGGACTGCCTTCAGTACCGCCTCTTCAACACCCGCAACGGAAAAGCCGATTTTTTTGCCTTTGAGATCGGCAATGGACTGTATCGGTCCGTCTTCCAGGGTGAGCAAACAGTTAAGTGGTGTGGCAACTAAAGTACCCACTCTGCGCAGTGGCAGGCCTTCGTGAATTTGCAGGTGAAGCTGTGGCTGGTAGCTTATTGCAAGATCGGCCTGTCCGGCGGCAACAAGTTTTGGTGGTGCGGAAGGGTCGGCAGGCGCAATAATTTCAACGCTCAAATTCTGCTCTTTAAAGTAGCCGAGCTCATCAGCCACGATGACCGGGCCATGGTCAGGATTGACAAACCAATCCAGTAAAAGGGTCATTTCATCGGTAGCGTATGATGATGTTGTCCAGAATAGTGCAGCAATAGTAAGCAGTTTCTTCATTTTTTTTCTCTGTTGAAATATTGTGATGAACGAACAAGCGGAAAGCCTCTAACTATAAGTGACTTTGTTTAAACGATTGTTCCGTCCTTGTTAAGTTTGTTTATTCGATACCAGTGGTGTGCGATGTTAACGCCATTTGATAAAGCTGACGGAATTCCAGCCTGTGTTATTCATGAGGGTTCGGCGTCCAGAGGAAACCTGACAAAACAGGTCGGCCAATCGTCTTAGCAACGTGGCCTGCCACGTACCGGGGACGACTGGCCGGGATGTGACGCCGGATTTTCTTCTGGCATCGAATAGACACAATGCTATTTTGAAAAAGACGCCCAAGAACTGATTTAGAACTGTATACATGGTATTTCGCAAAAATTGATATGTCGCCTGATAAATAATTCAGGCGGTTACCTTGTTGCCGCCAGCCACTCATCTACACGTGCTGCCGGTGTTGCGTTAAGCGTGATATCGGTGACAACACTGACGATGTCTGCACCATGCTCAAACGCACCGGCAGCACGCTCTACGGTAAACCCGCCGATAGCGACCAGCGGTAGATCTCCAACAGCGCTGCGCCACTCGGTCAGGCGTTCCAGGCCCTGTCTTTCCCATTTCATTTTTTTTAGACGGGTCGGGTAGATCGGCCCGAGTGCGACGTAGTCCGGTTCAAACTCGAGGGCACGTTGTAGTTCTGCCTCGTCGTGTGTGCTGAGGCCGATATTGATACCGGCCGACTTGATCGCATCAATGTTGGCGGTATCCATATCTTCCTGACCCAGATGTACCCAGTCACACCCCAGTTCAATCGCAATCTGCCAGTGGTCATTCACCACCAGAGTTGTGCCGTGCTCGATGGCGAGGTCCCTGGCCTTTGCAATTTCGTTACGCAACTGTTCCGGTGGACTGTCTTTTATACGCAGCTGCACCAGTTTGATGCCAAGTGGCAACAAAGTCTGGAGCCAGTCACTGCTGTCGAAAATGGGATAAAAACGATCGAGCATCAGGATAAAAACGCCTTTCCAATCACGGGT
>JAHDHK010000042.1:28750-28960 GCA_020631335.1 Chromatiales bacterium | reverse complement strand
TGGCCAGAGCGCTGGCGGCAGATCCGGAAATTCTGCTGATGGATGAGCCCTTTTCAGCGCTGGACCCGCTGATACGAAGGCAATTGCAAAACGAATTTATGCACCTGGCATCCGGGCTGAATAAAACCACTGTTTTTATTACACACGACCTTGATGAAGCCGTACGTATCGGTGATCGCATTGCCATCATGCGTGACGGCCGGGTGGTTC
>JAHDHK010000042.1:0-28740 GCA_020631335.1 Chromatiales bacterium | reverse complement strand
CGGCACACCTGCGGAAATCATTATGCACCCGCAGGATGACTACGTCGCCGACTTTGTCGCCGGCATATCGCGACTGAAGATCGTTCGCGCACATGCGGTGATGCAACCCGTTGACCAGTGGCAGAGTATGCATGGCACTCTATCTGACGCTGCCCCCGCATTTGCGGAAGACGCCAACCTGAGTGAGTTAATAGAGGGCGCTACCAGTCAGGAGTTACCACTTGCAGTGATCAACGACAGCGGCCAAAGAATCGGTGTTATTACACAAACAGATCTTCTGAAAACTATTGCCGCTGGCACTGAAACGTCATGAACAAAAACGACACAGGCTCGTACGCCATGCACGCAGACGGTGACAGTCGTGAGGCAATGATTCCTGAATTCGTTGCCACCAACAGCCACTACTATCATAAGCAGTTCGACAGAATCGGCAGTCGCGCCAGGTTCACCTGGACATTCAATTGGATAGCCGCATTGCTGGGCCCCGTCTGGTACGGCATGAGAGGCCTTTGGAACTGGGGTCTGCCATTCATTATTCTTGAAACATTTGCGGTCATCCAGCTGGCCCGCGGGTTATTCGGCGACCTTGGCGCAGAAGCACGTGCGCGCATTACACAAATCGAGGGCACACTTGATTTCCGGCATAAGCAGTTGGCGGCAGCGATAGAAAAGCAAACCGACAAGGTAGAGGTATTCCAGCGCGCTATTGAATCTCTCGAAAAAGCCATTGCGGATATTCAACTTGAAGTCACTCAGGCAGAGGCTGCAGCAACCTCTGTGGCTTTGTTCGGTCTCGGCATGTTGCTTGTGGTAAAGCTCGTAGAGGGGATTATTGCCAACCCGGCGCTGGAAAAAAGATTTTCCCAATGGCTATCCGACCCGTCACTGACCGCCGGTTTAAGCCCGATACGAACCGCCATGACAGTCGCTTTTGTGGCGATAATTTTTATAGTCTCGATTATACATTTTGCCTTCCCCGGGACTTTCGCGTGGCTTGAGACTTTTCCAACCGACCGACAGATACGCCTAACCGGGATATCAATGGTCGAAACTATATTCGATGCGGTTCGCAACGGTGGCGGTTACATATTCGATTCTATTTCCTATGGCATTCGCGTGGTGCTCGACGGCCTGGAAGTATTATTTGTGCAAACCCCCTGGCCGGTCATCGCCAGTTTTATCATTTTATTAACCTGGCTGTCCGCAGGCACCGGTGGTGCAATCGCTGCAGCCGGTTTTCTATTATATATGGGCCTGTTCGGCTTCTGGGAAAAAGCCATGACAACGCTCGCACTACTGGGTACTGCGGCTTTATTATCAATAAGCCTTGGTATTCCACTGGGACTGTTCAGTGCAAGAAGGCCAAAATTCTATGCGGTCATCAGACCCATCATGGACTTTATGCAAACCATGCCTTCATTTGTTTTTATGATCCCGGTGATTGCGTTTTTCAGCGTTGGTAAACCTGCCGCAGTCATCACGACCATGATCTTCGGCGGCACCCCGGTAGTAAGGCTGACAGTGCTGGGTATGCGCGGTGTACCCGAATCCATACGCGAAGCTGCGATCGCCTATGGCGCATCAAAGTGGTATCTGCTAACCAAAGTAGACCTGCCACTGGCATCTCCGTCGATACTGGCAGGTGTTAATCAAACCATCATGTTGAGCCTCGCCATGGTGGTAGTCGCCTCGCTTATCGGTGCCAAGGGTTTAGGTGAAGATGTATTAGAAGCGCTGCAGTACAGTTCAGTCGGTCAGGGCATTCTGGCGGGCTTTGCGATTCTATTTTGCGCCATGATTTTAAATCAGGTGGTGCAGGGAAAAAGAGACTGAGACCGCCCCGCCATAATCAGCACATTGTTAGATCATTACCGATTCAGCTGAAGAACCGCCATCGAGCTACAATCTATTGCCGCTGCTATCCAAAGCATTCAGCTGATTACCATCCGGCCCGTCTGTAAACTCCGGTATCCATGGCGCAAGACAAGCGCGGCTTTGTACACATGGATCAGTCAGTGTTTCCAGAAAGCTGACAATTTGTTGAATCTCACGGCTATTGAGTTGAATTGACTCTATGGAATCGGCTTCTGCCTGTTTTCCAAGAGCGTCCCGGGCAAGCTCAGTATTCGCTTTGGCATTGGGAAACTGCTGAGCACAGGTCAGCGCTTGGGTATCAGCGATATCGTCACACCAGTAAGTATTGTTAAAGTAAGCAATTGCAGTCGCCGGGTTGTCATAGTGCGTCACTACTTCATGCAGTGTCTTGTACGCGCCTGCATGTCCATAAGGTGCAGTCATTGCAACGTTCAATAATGACGGTGTTCTGAATTTGTAACGGTCACTTTCATGACCGGTCTCCCTGGCTAATCCAAAATCATCATCTGCGGTTAGCCCGTCACCTTTGCCCGGGCCAATCTGCGGAAAAGAGACCACATGGTGTGATTCGTCGGTAAAGTGATCTCCCCGGTGGCATCGAAAGCAATCGGCACCACCGTCCTCTTTGGCAGTAAAAAATAATATCGCACCGTTTTTTGCACTGTCACTTATCGCAGAGCTGTCACCGTTTACGAAACGATTCCACGGTGAATCAACAAAGATCTGCGACGCCTGGTAGGCGGCCATCGCGCGGGCAACGTTGTTATAGGTGACCACACTTTCTCTGTCGCTGCTTACACCGAAAGCCAGTTGAAATTCATCGGCCCAGTTTTCTCCGCCGAGTTCATTTACCGCCCCGAAGCCACCGTCGTACCCACCCAGCCTGGCGGCTAGATGGTTGCGTACGTCTTTATTGTTTGAGCCCTGCTCAAAGCTTTCGCTTCGCATCTCTTCTACAGATGTGACCGGAAAACCAGCTTGTGCCACCAACAAAGATGTGCCGGCCAGTGGATCGGCAAAGCCATATTGACTATCCGGTGTTCGGATACCGCTATCGAGCTGTTCTACTCTGGAGTCCCAGAACAGGCTTTGCTGATATAACGCAGTATTAAACGTGGTCGGGGCATTTCTGGGCACTGTCGCCATACCGGATACATGACGACGGCCGGGACCGATAATTAAAGCGTCAACAGCGTGAACTCCGATGCCCAAGCTCAGGTTATCGCCTCCTCCCATCATCGGATGATGGCAGGTGACACACGCGGTATCCATTTCACCACTAAGACTCTTTGAATAAAACAACTGCATTCCCAGCTGCGCAATGGGTGAGTCTATGGAAGGTATATCCAGACCTTGCGCCGGTTTACCGGTTATATTCTTTTCCGCCAGTAGTGGTATCAATTCACCATCCAGCGTGGCAGCAGGTGCATCATTCATTGGAGCTGATACGTTAGTGGCAACAGAAAACAGATGCGGGAGGTTAACCGGACTGTTGTTGCGCGACTGTTTTTGATCTCCACCACATGCCATGAGCAACACAGAAACGGTGGTGGTTAAACTCGCGAATACATATTTCTTCATACCAGCTCCCGCCGCCATAAGTTCCGGCGAACATCTAATGACACAAATACATGCCTGACAAAAATATCGTCTGGCAATTATTATGTCATGACATTATATTACTCACAGATGGGCTGTCAAGCGGGGCACAAATTGTTACAAATTACCGCGTTACGGACTTTTCTGCTGATAAATAGCAAGCGACACTATCGTTTACTACCCGTCAGATACCGTTGTTCTGCGTAAATCGCGAGGTTGCGCGTGATCGTAACGACGCGCACGATGCATAGTAACGCGGTTATCCCACATCAGCAGATCCCACTTTTTCCACTGATGTGCATATACGAACTGACGCTGAGTTGCATGTTCGGTGAGATCCCGAATAAACATTCTCGCCTCTGGCACCGGCCAGCCTTCTATTGCACCAATATGTGCAGATAAAAACAACGACCGTCTGCCAGTGTTCGGATGCGTGCGAATCAGAGGTTGAACAACCGGTTGCCAGGCAATTCTTTCCGACTCGGTAAAATCATCAAAGCCCAGACTTGAGCGTGAATACAACTGACTATGCTGACAGACAAGTGATTGACATTCACGTTTCAGACTTTTATCCAGCGTATCCCATGCCGCACGCATATCCGCAAATTCGGTATTTCCACCTGTATCGGGAATAACTCTCGCAGACAAGAGTGAATATCTCGCTGGTATCGTTTTGAACGAACTGTCCGAATGCCACAACATATTGCCAAGTCCGAACAGGCGGGTACGATCATCACGTTCTAATACATTGCCGTTCTTATCAAGATTTGAAATATCGTTGACATTCATGGACAAACGACGATCGCCACGCGGAATGACATCACCGGTCGCCTGTTCCATTGTGCCGAAGTGCTCGGAAAACCGGTACTGCTGATCGTCATCGATATGCTGGTCGCGAAAGACAAGCACACCATACTGGTCGATAGCACTTTGTACCTTTTCAACAATATCGGCAGTGAATCCGCGTGAAAGATCAACGCCTGTTACCTGTGCTGCAAAATCCGATAGGGTGCGATGCAGCGGCTTCACAGAAAGCTTCATGATTTTTATCATAATCGTCAGTGTATATGCAGTGTAACCCGCAATATTAATAACACCAATCATCCGGTAGTTCAGATCATGCCTGTTACCGTGAGAGATTTCTCATTCAACAAAAAACAGGCTGGTATTCTTATTGACGGCAACCGGCTATCGGTGCTCCCTGCCACCCGGAAAGGCCAATGCAACCACAGATCACGAACCCCTGTCACAACAAAATTTAAATGTGAATCTACGCCAGGTTACCCGTAGTGAGTAATGCCACCCTCGACCCAACTGCCATTCCGGTGTTCTATCGCGCCCCTGTACAATATGTAAAATACTGTCGACCGATATCGCTACTTCGGCATTGTTCACATGACGTGCAACACAACGGGCAAATTTAGATATACAGGCGGATCTCATGAACAGGAATGATCAATTAACAACACTCGGGCAAGTATCCGATCCTGCATGCTGGTATCCACAGTTTTTTGCAGAGACAAACAAATGGCAGTATGAGCTGAGTGACAGAGACATCGGATCACTAAGAACTCTGGCGATATCTATACGTAAGCAAGTCGGCAATAACCCTAACGCGTTACTGTCATTGCCAATTGAAGATCTCGACTTAGCCGGATTCGTTAAAACGCTGGCTAATGTTTTCAAAGAACTTCGCGATGGCCTGGGTGCGGTGCTGATTACGGGGCTGCCGATCCACGAAATGGACCTGCTCGATGTGGCCATCATCTATTGGGCTATTGGAAAACATCTGGGTACAGCTTGTCCGAATAACCCTGAGGGAGACATGTTCGGACACATTACCGATTTAGGTAAAACCCAGAGTGATCCTCACAGTCGTGGCTATCAAACCCGAGAGGCAATGGACTATCACTGTGATCAATGTGACATCGTCGGCCTGCTGTGCATACGTGAAGCAAAACAAGGAGGGATATCAAAGCTCACAAGCTCCGTTGCTATGTACAACACATTGCTGAAGGAAGACCCCCGTTTGGTAGAAGTACTCTGCGAGCCGTTTTACTGGACTAAGCACGGCGAACACGCCGCCGGTGAATTACCCTACTACAAAAGCCCGGTTTTTAATTTTCTTGAAGGGAAATTATGTACTTCATTCGGACCGAAGCATATCTATAAGGGTCACGAACTACCGGATACACCAACGCTGACAGCCGAACAAAAAATGGCAATTCAACGGGCAGAGGAAATCGCAGATGAGTTGCATTTTGCAATGGAGCTTAAGCCTGGAGATATGCAGTTTGTCAACAATTATGTCTCTCTGCATACGAGATCATCGTTCATAGACCATGATGACCCGGCACGTAAGCGTTTGCTATGGCGGTTATGGTTAATGAACGACAGCGTAAGATGCAGGACAGACTACGCAAAGCAATGGGCCCGGGGTGTAAGCACGGGAAATTCACGAGCACAAATCAGGCTGCAATAGGACAATACAAAGCACTCTGATGACTTTGCAACTTTAATACAAGTGATAATTTAACTAATGAATGATGACAGCAGCCTCCCCATCTGCGGAATTGGATCACACCTGCAGCGTCCTGCATAGACTCGTCGATATAACAGTTATCCGGCAATGTTTCTGAAACTATTGTGCAAAGGATTTATCAATATCCGGCTCCAGGTCTCAGGAATGAATACAAACGTGAGCCGCATCGAAAATATCGATTTTCACATCAATACACATATCAGACATAAATGGTTTGTGGCGCTATCTATCGTAAGAACAACCTTTTCTGCGAATGTATGAAAAATAAAGCGTATCGTTTTTATACGCGGATGTATTCAGCGTCCACCCAACAGGGTGGCACTTAGCCTGAGCATCGCACGGGTTATCAATTCTTTTGATGTAAAAGCGCAAAAGATCCTGAAATAAAAATGAACAAGAATATTTCTCTGCTAACTATGTTCTTAGCTGTATTCAGCTTATATGGCTGTACAGAAGTTGACTCACAGGATATTCATACCTCTGGCATTTACACCGACATCAGTGTCAACGCGCGAGCAGACCAAACCAGTGTCAGTGTCGACCTGCGTACCGGCAATGCGATTGATGCCGACAGCATTTTACTGTCATCAGGTGACCAACTCATTGCAACGCTATCCGGGGAAAGCATCGCATTAAGTCAGGCCGGTTCCGGTTACACCGGCACTTTTGCTTACAACGGCACAAGTGAAGTCACAGTATCTCTGCGTCGTAACAACGGTATAAATGCACCAGCTTCAACCGTCGTAACACCGGCTGATTTCCAGATTACCGCACCGGATCGAGCCGACACATTCAATGCCGGAGAGAGTATTACCGTCGCCTGGGTACCGACGGAACCTGCCGGTACCGCTACAGTCGATTATTTTCTGAATTGCCAGGTTACGGATGACAGGGGCACCTCGAGTGGAGCAGCCTTTCGACGTGCCTTTGATGTCGTCGATTCAGGTACCCATACTGTGACGATCAATGAAATTCTGGATACGTTCGGTTATCAGGATGATCTGGTTCGGGGTGTCTCCTGCCCGATGGCAGTTTCAGTCACTCGCACACGCATTGGTAACCTTGATCCCGCGCTGACAAAAGGGGGCTCCATTCTTGCCACCCGCCAGAAGTCTGTAGTCGTCAATGTCATCCCCTGACTGACAGCTGTAGTAGTGCTGCAAAAAATCAAAAGGGATCATGAACCGGGGCATCAGAGATGACATGGTTTTGTATCCCCCGGTCCAGCTACCAGACATGTCAAAATTATTTGAAACCACACTGAGTTATTCCAGTGCCAGCCCCGCTGCCGTTTAGGAAACAGGAATTCTACTGTTGTGTGTATCGTACAAGGTAGTTTCAGCTCCCTGTATTTGTAAAAAATATCCTGCGCAAGATAAATGTAAACCCTGACACCGATCTATCGCTGCATCAACACGTTTTAAAAATTGAGTTACCATATGCACCATGCATATCAACATAAAGCGACTGGTATTGATAACGATTGTGTTGAGTTCACCACTCTATGCAACGGATAAAGCCAGGGAGCAACGCTGGGTCGATCAGACCATTGAACAGATCTTCGATGGAGAACCGGTTTTTCTGGAAGTAGCGGATCATCGCGTCTATTCAATTTATACTGAGCCTGATTCACCCTCAAAAAACGGCTTGATTGTCCTGCACGGCACCGGCTTCCACCCGGACTACGAACAGGTAGTCAGACCGTTACGGGTCGCACTGGCATCATCCGACTGGCATACACTTTCTATTCAACTGCCACTACTGAGTAGTGAGGCGCGGTACAACGACTATATTTCGGTTTATCCGGAAGTTCCCCCCAGACTGGACGCCGCCACACAATATCTGCAAAACAAAGGGGTTAACAATATAAGCATTGTGGCACACAGTCAGGGAGCTACAATGGCAGCGTATTATGTCGCCAGACACGAGCACAGCATTACTTCTTTGGTCCTGATTGGAATGAGTGCTCAGCACAGAGATATGAATATCAACAGCGCTGAGTCACTGAAAAAAATCTCTATACCAGTACTTGATATTTACGGCAGCAAAGATTTTCCTGCGGTTCTGCAAACTGTCGATATACGCAGCAATGCCGCTGCCCACAATGAACACTACCAGCAGAGGGTCATTGACGGCGCCTATCACTTTTTCGAAATCAGAGAGGACGAGTTGATCGACGCGGTGTCTAACTGGCTCACACCATGGCGAAAGTGAAGGTAACCCGAAAACGGGGCATCTTATGACGCCCCTGAGAGTCTTTTTTCATTGCTATCAGGCGAACTTTACACCGTTTGCATCCAGCGGCAACGAGGTAACACGCTGACCGGTGGCAGAAAAAATGGCATTGGCAAGTGAGGGGCCGGCAGGAGGCAGTCCGGGCTCACCCACACCGGTAGGTGCCAGTTCCGAGGGCACAATATGGACCGAAATGTCCGGCATGTCACTGATACGCAATGGCTGATACTGCGGGAAATTCATTTGATCGACGACCCCATCAGTCAGTGTAATTTGATTCCGCATAACCGCACCAAGGCCATAGCCAATACCCCCTTCCATCTGAGCATGTACTACGTCAGGATTGACAGCGATACCGCAATCCACCGCGCAGGTAATTTTATCAATAGATATAGCACCGTCAGCATTCACTGAAACATCGGTTACCAATGCGACGTAGGAGTTGAACGATTTGTGGACCGCCACACCGCGCCCTCTCCCTTTGGGGATAGCAGTACCCCAGCCGGACTGCTCCGCTGCCAGCTTCAGTACACCGGCGAAGCGTGCCTGATTGGCATCGGACTCATCAAGGTGAGCAAGCCGGAATGCAACAGGATCAGCGGCTGCGGCTTCTGCTGCCATGTCCATGAGTACTTCCATGACATACCCGCTGTGCGAATGACCAACCGAACGCCACCACAACACAGGCATCGGAGACTCGAAATCAGTCAGACCAACCGACATGTTGTCGATACCGTATGGTGTATCTGCGATCCCTTCTATCGAGAAATGATCTATGCCGTTATGCACAAGCATACCTTCCAGTGCCGTACCCTTCGCGATGGACTGCGCTGCAGTACGGTGCTTCCATCCGGAGATTTTACCGTCATCGCCGACGCCGATCTGAGCGCGATGAGCAACCTGCGGACGATAGTAACCACCGGCAAGATCATCCTCTCGGGTCCACACCAGTTTTACCGCCTTTTGACCGCCCATTAACAGATAGGCCAGAGCGGCTTCGACATGATAGTCAGAGGTGGGGTTGGCGCGGCGTCCAAAAGATCCGCCGGCATAATAGGTGACGATTTCTATGTTTTCCGGCGCTAATTGAAGTACCGCCGCCAGCGTAGGATGGGTAATCATATGGAATTGCGTACCGTCATGTACGCGAACACCATTTTCAGTCGGCTCGATCACACAGTTCAACGGCTCCATCGGTGCATGCGCCAGCAATGGAAACATGAAGTCGGCTTCCACAGACTTGCCGGTTATCCCGGCTTCACCGTTACCAGTGGCGTCATACACCGGGTCGGCATCGAGCATGGCCATCATTTCTGCATTACGGGCATCGGAACCACGGCCGTCCGCGGCACTGTCATCCCACTGTGCGGTGATGAGCCGACGAGCTTTTATCGCAGCCCAGGTGCTGTCGGCAAACACCGCCACACCTGCGTTGTTCGGCATGGCTTTGGCTTCGATAAATCCTTTTACTTCTGCTGCACCTGCGGCATCAAAGCTCTTTAAGATGCCGCCAAACTTCGGTGCCCGCAACACCATGGCGTACACCATGTTCGGTACTTTTACATCCATGGCAAAAGTTGCTTTACCCGTAGTTTTCGCAGCGCTGTCTTTTCGCGGCAGTTTATTGTTGCCGATCAGCTTGTATTGCGAAGGATCTTTTAGTGTCGGTTTTTCAGGCGCCTGCAATCCCGCAGCGATAGACACCAGGCCGCCGATACCCACCGTTTTATTGCCCGATTTAACCATGCCATCTTCAATAACGACCTCTTTGGCATCGATATCCCACAACTGAGCAGCAGCCTTAATCAGCACTTCGCGAGCCCCGGCACCGGCAATGCGATATTGCTCCCACGAATTGGCTATCGCGGTTGAACCACCTGTACCCTGACCACCGAACGCCAGATTTTTATACAGATCGTTGTTAGACGGTGCGAACCTGACTTTGACACTGTCCCATGGAACGTCCATCTCTTCGGCCACCAGAGTAGACAGTCCTGTGGCGGTTCCCTGCCCCATTTCAAAGTGTTTCACAATCACAGTTACACTGTCATCATCCGCAATGCTAACAAATGCATTGAGGTCAGCCGCATGGTGATTGTCGGCGATAGCAAGCTTTCCACCTGTGCCGAAGCCAACTACCAGGGTAGTGCCCAGTGCGCCGCTGGCTTTCAGAAAAGCTCGTCTGTCCATACGAATTGTCATGTCTAGGCCTCCAGCTTGGTGGCAGCCAAATGAATCGCTGCTTTAATGCGTTGATAGGTGGCGCACCGGCAGGCATTACCCTGCATATACGAATTAATATCGGTATCTGTAGGTTTGCTGTTTTCCTGTAAAAGACCAATGGCCGACATGATCTGCCCGGACTGGCAATAACCACACTGGACGACATCGAGCTCCTGCCAGGCTTCCTGTACGGCCTTTGCCTCAGCACTTTCCACCGCTTCGATGGTCGTGACTTCCTGCCCTTCCACCGCCATCACTGGTGTGACACACGAGCGTTGTGGTTTGCCGTTGACATGTACCGTACATGACCCGCAAGAGGCGACACCACAACCGAACTTGGTACCAGTAAGATTCAATTCATCTCTAATGACCCAAAGCAGCGGTGTATCACCCTCTGATTCTATGTCACGGGTCTCCCCGTTGATATTCACGCTAATAGCCATCTACTGTGCCTCCGCTGTTGATGTGGTGTTCGAACTGGTTCTAACAGCCCGCGCACAGATCAGTGTGCTCTGATTACTTTTTAAATTCAATGATAAACACTGAATCTTTACAGTTACCATGAAGTATCAGATTGTGACGACCGATTAACGATACTTATACAGGTAAACGAATTCGACAGAGGTGACAGACAGGGGGTTATCAGTTGTCTGTTTACCGCTCGTATTGACATAGGCCACTCTGGCCTTCGCTATTAAGATCGATTCGAACGATTGCCGGGTTACTTCGAGCCGCTGTACAGACCCGTCAGATTCAAACTGGCACATCTACTTTTTTATGTATGGCTCTACCATTTCTCGAATGAAGTATCTGGTGATGCATGGAGTCACCGCATCACCCGGGGTTAGTGATCAATAACATGATCTAACACCTATAGCACCCATCTAAGATTATACGATTGCATGTGCCATAGCTTACTCGTGCCGAATATGATGCCTGAAGTGCAGCTATTCATCGATAGTTTTGAATGTCATTAACAACGTCGCCAGCGACACAAGATCATTCTCTGTCTCAGGCACCGAACAATAGGGAGATGCAGAGAATGCCGGAGGCGGGTGAATCCACTGGCAAAAAAAACCGCCTCGTGAGAGGCGGTTTTAGTTAAAACCACAATGGTGCATGCTGTAACGTTAACACGCTGTCAGCGTACACCCACTTCACCAGTGTTTGCAGCTTTGTCTATGGCTTAACTCAACAGATCAAAGCGATCTGCATTCATCACTTTGGTCCATGCTGCAACAAAGTCCCTTGCAAACTTCTCTGCGTTGTCGTCCTGTGCATACACTTCTGCATAAGAGCGCAGGATAGAGTTAGAACCAAATACCAGGTCAGCACTGGTGGCCGTCCACTTAACCGCACCGGTTTTACGATCGCGTATCTCGTAGGTGCCATCAGACTCAACCGGATGCCAGCTGTAGCTCATATCTGTCAGATTAACGAAAAAATCATTCGTCAGCTGGCCTGCGCGATCGGTGAATACACCGTGCTTTGAACCACCATGATTGGCACCAAGCACACGCATTCCACCAACAAGCAACGTCATTTCTGCCGCAGTCAAACCCAACAGTTGTGCTTTATCGAGCATCAGCTGTTCTGGGCCGACCGCATACTTTGCTTTTTCATAGTTGCGGAAACCATCTGCCAAAGGCTCGAGTACAGAGAAACTCTCTGTGTCAGTCATGTCGTCAGTGGCATCACCACGACCCGGGGTAAACGGGACATCAACACTGTGACCCGCCGCGGAGATTGACTGCTCAAGACCAACATTACCTGCCAGCACAATCACATCGGCAATTGAAGCGCCGGTTTCTGCAGCAATAGGCTCCAGCGCTGCAAGTACTGCAGACAGTCGCTTTGGCTCGTTGGCATCCCAGTCTTTTTGTGGCGCCAGACGTATGCGCGCGCCATTCGCTCCACCTCTTTTATCGGAGCCTCTGAACGTGCGGGCACTGTCCCATGCGGTCGCGATCATATCGGCAGCAGAAAGTCCGGCAGCGGCAATTTTTGCTTTGACTGCATCGACATCATACGCAGTGGAACCTGCGGGAACGGGATCCTGCCAGATCAAGTCTTCAGCAGGTACATCAGGACCGAGGTAGTTAGGTCTTGGGCCCATGTCACGATGTGTCAGTTTGAACCAGGCTCGAGCGAAAGTCTCGGCGAAGTAGTCCGGATCCGCCATGAACTTCTGACAGATTTCGTTGTAGACCGGATCGACCTTCATGGCCATATCGGCATCAGTCATCATCGGATTGTGGCGGATAGAAGGATCCGTAGCGTCAACCGGCTTCTTGTCATCCGGCATATCCACCGGCTCCCACTGGTTGGCACCAGCTGGCGATTTGGTTAGTTGCCACTCATAGTTAAACAGGTAATCAAAATAGCCCATATCCCATTGCGTGGGGTTGGCTGTCCACGCGCCTTCAATACCCGAGGTAAAGGCATTTGTCGCTTTGCCATCATGACCCGGATTAGCCCAGCCCAAACCCTGTTCTTCAAAGCCTGTCGCTTCCGGTTCAACCCCGATGCTGTCTGTAGCACCGCGACCATGTGCTTTACCTACCGTGTGACCACCGCAGGTCAGGGCTGCTGTCTCTTCATCATTCATTGCCATGCGGGCAAATGTTTCACGCACGTGCTTGGCGGTTCGCGCAGGATCAGGATTGCCGTTAACACCTTCCGGGTTAACGTATATCAGCCCCATGTGTACCGATGCCAACGGGTTATACATGGTTGAAGGTTCATCGAGATCTTCATAACGGTTTGCGCTGTCGGCAAGCCATTCGTCCTCAAACCCCCAGTTCACATCAGTTTCCGGCCCCCAGATATCTTCACGACCGAAACCGAAACCGAAAGTTTTCAGACCCATGGTTTCGTACGCCATGTTTCCAGCCAGAATAATCAGATCGGCCCATGACAGTGCATTGCCGTATTTCTTTTTGACCGGCCATAAAATACGGCGCGCCTTGTCGAGACTGGCGTTATCCGGCCATGAGTTCAGCGGTGCAAAGCGGATGTTACCGCAGCCGGCACCACCACGACCGTCACCCATACGGTAGGAACCGGCTGAGTGCCAGGCCAGACGGATCATCAAACCGCCATAGTGACCCCAGTCTGCAGGCCACCAGTCCTGGCTGTCTGTCATCAGCGCTTTAACATCAGACTTAACCGCTTCAAAGTTCAGCGCTTTGGCTGCTTCGCGATGGTTATAGTCCGGATCCATCGGGTTGGTACGTGCACCATGCTGATGCAGGATGTCCAGATTCAGGGAATTAGGCCACCATTTGGTAACCGGCTTATCTATTTGTGTGTTGCCGCCATGAGCGAACGGACATCCGCCTCCAATATCACCATCCATCAGTATTCTCCTGTGGTTAAGTAGTTATTTAGAAAAGTGAGGTGTTGCAATCAGCCAACGCCGGCTGAGGATAAAAATGTTGCGGCCTTGTGTGTATAGATATGTATAAGTGCTGCACTCTCTACACATCTGACAGGCCGGTATTCCGGCACTGAACAACCGGTGACGGTTACTGGCATAGCGGACATACCCCCCAGTAGGTGACCTCTGCCTCGTCTATTTGGTAACCATGATCGCATTCAGCAGTTAAACATGGCGCCTGACCGACCGCGCAGTCGACATCAACCATGGTGCCGCACTCACGACATACCACGTGATGATGATTGTCTACCCGGTGCTCGTAGCGTGCTGCAGATCCGGCCGGTTGTATCCGCCTCAGAATTCCATGCTCGCACATCGCATTCAACGCATCGTAGACTGCCTGGCGAGAGATAACACCCAACTCTGTCCGTACTGCCTGGTAGATGTCATCAGCCATGGAATGAGGCAGCGTCGTTACCGCCCGATGAACAGCAAGACGCTGAGCGGTGATCTGCAGCCCGGCCGCTTTCAGCAGACTTGAAACATCGACAGATTCTTGAGTGGTGTCAGTAAGAGCCATGGATCAATATTGCATCTAATTCTGGAATTAATCAAGAATTAGAGAATTAACAAATTGGTACTAATTCCATCTTCATTCTCATCCCAAAGGTGCACGCTTACCTCGCATATAAGGATGAGCTTAAGCGAACAGCATCCCCGGAGGAGCGCACTCAATTTTCTAACAATATGCTGGTTTATGATCCGTAATTCAGGATTTGTCAGGACAGCTTAGTTTCTCAAACGATCTCTCGTAACGCATTTCATCACCCAGCCAGGCGAATTCGAGGGGCGACTATTGTTCCTGCAAAGCACAACAGCCAATCCGGTTCGCTTTGCAGTTGCCTGACTTGTGAGAATCAACTAGGCTCTTTGCAGGTTGTAAGGAGTATCCGTAAAACCAGAAATCGGCAGAAAACTTTCGTAGAGTGCGGCTCTTGGTGCTGAGAGTCTGCTGGCAAATGTAGCCGGGAGGTCATTCAGTGCTGGAAAACAAACAGTTCCGCGATTTTGTGCTGGACATCTACGGCGCTGTGGCCGACTACGATCAGTGGCCGGAGATTTTTGACCGGCTTGCCGAACTGGTCAATGCACGCGGTTGTATTTTGTTTGAATGGCAAAACGACGGCACCAATAGAAAGCTCCGGGCACCACTCATGACCAGTGGCTACAAACCGGAGTTGCTGATGGCCTATCTCGAAAAATATGCTGATCGGGAATTCTGCGATCAGGATCTGTTTGAGCGTCAATCGATGTCTCTCGATGGCATCGTGCTGGCAGACGAAAGCCGGCTTAGCCACAACGAAGCCGAATACCTCGCTCAGCCACACGTTAAAGAAATGCTATCATACGGTATCCGGCATCGCTATGGATGTCTGCTGGACAAGGACAACACCTATCGCGCCAGATTCGCACTGCAAACTTCAGAGGCCCGTGGAAAATTAAATAGCGCTGATGCTGACAAGCTGACAGCGTTACTGCCTCATGTCGCCAAGGCACTGGACTTATGTTCACCGCCGGGCATTTCTGTGCTCAAGCAACAGGCATTACTTTCAATAATCGAAGGCCTGCCGTTCGGCGTCTGTGTGCTCGATTCAAAAGGACGGGTGGAACTTTGCAACACTGAGTTCCGACGTCAGCAAGAGCAGTATCAGGCGTTCTGGACTGACCAGCAAAATCGTCTGATCCTGCATCAGGGCGCTGATCGACAACAATTTAAAAAATTGCTCAAAGATGCGCTCAACCACGGTTGCTATGGCGCACGCCCTAGAAAAGAAGCCATTCTGATCAATTCGAAAGACAATGCCGGCGCATTATGTCTGGAGGTGGTCCCGATGAAAGAACTGAACGAACTGGGGAGCAATATCTTCAATGGCGCATTGTTGTTCAGTCGTGATACCAGTAAACCGATCAGCATCGACATTGAACTTGCTGCGCTTTCTTTCAATCTGACAAAAACCGAGTGTGAAATTACTCAGCTGATTTGTCTCGGGCTGACGAACACGGAAATAGCAGATCGACGCGAAAGGTCAGTTGAAACGATCAACTCCCAGGTGAAAACTATTTTCAGCAAATCGGGTGTCACCAACCGGACACAGCTGGTCCGACTACTCTGCAATTTCGGCACGCCGACGCTCAACGCCGACTAGCAGGAGTTTGCTGACTAGTAAAAGTTATCTACAAAGGTAAAAAGCAATTTTGTTTATCCCCCGAACAGGGTATGCGAAATCTGACATGGTCGGGTAACTTTGTAAGCAGCGTGTTGAGATTCATATTGGTTGCCCGATGAAAAATGATGCTACTTATGATGTCTCCCGGCTGAAAAAAATAAAAATTGATTTGAAAACTTCTTTGTCCAGATGCTTTCTGAACGGCATTATCTTCGCTGGACAACTATTCGGCAGCAGAAGCGATAAATTCGGTCATTATCAACGCACATTCGACAATGTAACGGCCGCACCAGATACGCACGCATATCTTCGCCCGCAAGAGCATGAAGACGAAAACGAAAGCGCACTGTTTAAAGAAATTTCAAACCTGTTTGCAGCCGATACCACAAGCAATAGTGACATCCCGGCCGGGTCAGGTAAAAAGGCCTTCGATAGAAATGAAGTATTTAATGATCCGCACTGGGGCAGTACCACCGGATTACTGCAGGGTACGCTGACAATCGACGATCTCGAGTCGATCCCCGAGCCGCTTAGAGCGGGCTTGTTCAAAAAAACGGGCAGCTATCAGGTCGTATGTCGACCCAACTTTCTGTTTGACGACACGCCTGTCATCGCAATCAGCCGTCTTTCGCTAAAAATCAGGTATGACAGCGCGGTGCCCAATGTATACACCAGCGAAGCCGTTAACGAGATCGATCTCCTGCTGTCCGAAGGAATCAGATTGCAACAGCACGGACAACAGGATGGCCAGGGATTTTTCTTTCGCGATGTACGACAAATGATGTTTGTGTTTAATCTGAAAAAGAGCAAGGCTGCTGCGCTGGCAATGCTTTTTAACCGGGTCGGCGGAAAAATATATAAAAACTGGTCGCGACTTTTCAGTAAAGCAACAGACGGTTTGTATACCAACGATCAGCTCAAGCGAGGCTGGGCTGGAAAACACTATTTTTCTGCCGGTCCCTACGCACTGGGCGACGGGGCGATGAAATTCAGTCTGGCCCCCTGTCAGGCGCATCCGGTAGAACTGATACAACCGAAATATCAGTACTCGGGCCACCTGCACCGGCAGTCATTGCTCGATCTGGCGACCCGGGGACAACCGATAGAATTCGACCTGTGCATCCAGATCGCCACTAAAGACAGTATTCCGGACAGACAGGAAGGCGACCCGCCGCCGGCAGTCATGGCAGCCGAGTATACGGATATCGTGTGGGACGAAACGCATGCTCCTTTTGAGCGCGTCGGCAGGCTCACCCTTGAACCACGGGAATTATCGACTGAAGCATTAACAAACGCGTGGTTTTTACCGGCCGATGATCGATGGCACTCAGCTGATGAGGTTCGTCCATACGCTATACGTTTTAATGCCTGGAACACATTTAAAGATACCAGACCATTGGGACAGCTGTTCCGGGCAAGAAAATACGCTCACGTAAAGCATCGTGAAGCCAGACTGTCACATAGCTTTGATGCAAAGCCCAAAGCAGACAGCCAATGTCCTTTCAGTACAAAGTAAAACGGATAGAGTAATGGATAGTTAAGACACGCTTGTCATTGGACAGGACAACGAGGATTAAACTAACCCATGGTAGAAACAAAAAAGCCCGCAGACAGCGGGCTTTGAAAAGCGTTTTTTAGTGTCCCGAGCCTAGCGGCCGACATCCTTGATTTTTTTCAGCACTGACAAGCGTGCTGATGCCTCTGCAAGTTCTGCAGCAGCTGCAGCGTAGTCCGGTGTCCCCTGCTTCTCTTTCAATGACTCTTCAGCTCTGTCACGGGCGGCAGTGGCCTCAGCTTCATCAAGATCACCACCACGAATGACTGTATCAGCAAGCACAGTAATCACATGAGGCTGGACTTCAAGCATCCCGCCAGACACGAAAAAGTGCTGCGCTGCTCCACCATTGTGAACCGCAATATCACCGGGTTTAATTCCGGTTAAGAATGGTGCATGGCCGGGTGCGATACCGACTTCACCCATTTCTGCAGAGACAACAAGCATCTCAGCCTCACCGGAGAAGATTGCCTCTTCAGCGCTGACAATGTCTACCTGGATTGTATTAGCCATGTTTCAGTTCTCTTAGCCTGGAAGAGACTGCCTAGGCAGCCTTTTCCATTTCTTTGGCTTTATCGATAGCTTCGTCGATGCCGCCCACCATGTAGAAACACTGTTCAGGCAGGTGATCGTACTCACCGTCAACAATGCCACGGAATCCGGCAATGGTATCTTTCAACGATACGTATTTACCCGCAGAGCCTGTGAAAACTTCAGCGACGAAGAAGGGCTGAGACAGGAACTGTTGCACCTTACGGGCGCGCGCTACAACAAGCTTATCTTCTTCGGACAACTCGTCCATACCCAGAATAGCAATGATGTCTTTCAGTTCCTTGTAACGCTGCAGCGTATTCTGAACGTCTCGTGCAGTGTTGTAATGTTCCTGACCGACAACCAGCGGATCAAGTTGACGTGAGGTTGAGTCAAGCGGATCAACCGCAGGATAAATACCCAGTTCTGCAATAGAACGCGCCAGTACCACTGTTGCATCAAGGTGCGAAAACGTAGTTGCCGGTGACGGATCAGTCAAATCATCCGCCGGTACATATACCGCCTGAATAGAGGTGATTGATCCTTTCTTGGTTGAGGTGATTCGCTCCTGCAGTACACCCATTTCTTCAGCAAGAGTCGGCTGATAACCTACCGCAGAAGGCATACGACCCAGCAGTGCTGATACCTCGGTACCGGCGAGTGTGTATCGATAGATATTATCGATAAACATCAGAACGTCACGGCCTTCATCACGAAAGAATTCGGCCATAGTCAATCCGGTCAGCGCCACACGAAGTCTGTTTCCCGGAGGCTCATTCATTTGGCCATACACCAGAGACACCTTATCGAGTACGTTGGACTCTTTCATCTCGTGGTAGAAATCATTACCTTCACGAGTACGCTCCCCGACACCGGCGAATACCGAGTAGCCCTGGTGCTCTGTCGCGATGTTACGGATCAGTTCCATCATGTTGACTGTCTTGCCAACTCCCGCACCCCCGAACAGACCGACCTTTCCACCCTTGGCGAACGGACAAAGCAGATCGATTACCTTAATACCGGTTTCGAGCAGTTCGGTTGAACCCGCCTGCTCTGCATAGCTGGGTGCCGCCCGGTGAATAGCCCAGCGTTCCTGAGTTTCAACCGGACCCTGTTCGTCAATGGGGTTACCAAGTACATCCATAATCCGACCGAGCGTCGGCTCACCGACCGGTACAGTGATCGGGCTGCCGGTGTTTACCACAGGCATGCCACGCTTTAAACCTTCCGATGCACCCATGGCAATGGTACGAACCACGCCGTCACCAAGCTGGCCCTGAACCTCAAGTGTGGTTTGAGTGCCATCGATGGTCAGCGCATCGTAAACCTTAGGTACCGCGTCACGTGCAAATTCAACATCGACGACGGCGCCGATGATTTCGACAATAGATCCAGAACTCATTCGTGTTCCCCGAAAAATAAACTGTTAAACGGCTGCTGCACCACCGACGATCTCAGATATCTCCTGAGTAATCGCGGCCTGGCGCGCCTTGTTGTATACGAGTTGAAGTTCGTTGATGATGTCGCCGGCGTTGTCGGTCGCGCTTTTCATCGCAACCATACGGGCGGCCATTTCACAGGCAACGTTTTCAACAGCTGCCTGGTAGATCAACGATTCAATATAACGACGCATCAGCCTGTCCAACACGTCTTCTGAAGTTGGCTCGTACAGGTAATCCCAATGATGGCCGAACGTCTCTTCAGTGGTCGGCTCGGTTGGGATCAGCTGTGTAAGCGTCGGTTTTTGCGTCATCGAATTTACAAACTCGTTTTCCGCAATGTAGAGGCGATCAAGACGGCCTTCTTCAACAAGATTCAGCATCACTGTAACCGCACCCAGCAGGTCGCTCATTTTGGGTTGATCACCCAGGTCAGAGACTTCCGCCACAATGTTGCTGCCAACGCGTTTGAAAAAACTGCCCGCTTTCTTGCCTACGGTACATACGTCAATTTCAACGCCTTGTTTATCCCACTCACGCATCGATGCAACAGCATTCTTAAAGCTGTTGATGTTCAAGCCACCGCACAATCCGCGATCTGTGGATACGACAATGTATCCGACACGCTTTACTTCTTCGCGCGGTTGCATGTACAGATGCACGTATTCAGTGTTCGCTGCGGCAACGTGACCAACGACCTCACGCATTTTTTGCGCGTAAGGTCGAGTGGCTGCCATGCGATCCTGCGCTTTGCGCATCTTGCTTGCGGCGACCATTTCCATCGCCTTGGTGATCTTCTGCGTGTTTTGAATGCTTCGGATCTTGGTGCGTATTTCTTTGGCGCCGGCCATACTAAATAGTCCTTATGCCTGGAACGCGCCGTTATTAACGAAGTCTTCAACAGCGGCTTTCAGACCGTCGAGAATTTCATCGTTATAGGCACCGGTGTCATTGATCTTGGTAATCAGATCGCTGTGATTGGCACGAACGTGATCGTGCATAGCTTCCTCGAATTCCACAACCCGATTCGCATCGATGTTGTCGAGATAGCCTTCGTTAGCCGCGTACAGTGAAACCGCCATCTCTCCGACAGACAGTGGAGAGTACTGCTTCTGCTTCATCAGTTCGGTCACACGCTGACCACGCTCCAGCTGCTTGCGGGTGACATCATCAAGGTCTGAGGCGAACTGCGCAAACGCAGCCAATTCACGATACTGTGCCAGCGCCAGTCGTACACCACCACCCAGCTTACTGATAATTTTGGTCTGCGCAGCACCACCCACACGAGATACCGACAGACCGGCATTGATGGCAGGTCGGATACCAGCGTTGAAAAGATCGGTTTCCAGAAAGATCTGACCGTCAGTAATCGAGATGACGTTGGTCGGTACGAAAGCTGACACGTCACCAGCCTGGGTCTCAATGATAGGCAATGCAGTCAATGAACCGGTTTTCCCTTTAACGCGACCTTCGGTCTGACGTTCTACGTACTCGGCACTGACCCGTGCAGCACGCTCGAGCAAACGAGAGTGGAGGTAGAAGACATCACCAGGATAGGCTTCGCGACCCGGCGGACGACGTAGCAGCAGTGATACCTGGCGGTAACCCCATGCCTGCTTGGTCAGATCATCATAGATGATTAGAGCGTCTTCGCCGATGTCCCGGAAATATTCACCCATTGAACACCCTGAGTAAGGTGCAATGAAGTTCATCGCAGCTGATTCGGCAGCGCCGGCAGCCACAACGATCGTATTTTTCATCGCATCGTGCTCTTCGAGCTTTGCGACCACGTTGGCGATGGTAGATTGCTTCTGACCCACTGCAACGTAGATACACTTAATACCGCTGTCTTTCTGGTTGATGATCGCATCGATCGCTACAGCAGTCTTACCGGTTTGTCGGTCACCGATAATCAGCTCACGCTGACCACGACCGATCGGCACCATCGCATCAATTGACTTAAGACCGGTTTGAACCGGCTGATCAACAGATTGCCGCCAGTATACGCCGGGAGCTACTTTTTCAATTGGCGATGATTCGGTGGTACCTAAAGGACCTTTGTCATCAATGGGCTGACCCAGTGCGTTCACAACACGTCCAAGCAATTGTTCGCCGACAGGTACTTCCAGAATTTTACCGGTACAACGAACTTTATCGCCTTCTTTGATGTGCCCGTAGGCACCCAGAATTACCGCACCGACTGAATCGCGCTCCAGGTTCAGCGCCAGTCCGTAGGTATCACCGGGGAATTCAATCATTTCCCCTGACATTGCATCGTTAAGCCCGTGAATGCGAACAATACCGTCGGCAATACTCACGATTGTGCCTTCGGTGCGCGCCTCAGATGATGCTTCGAAATTCCCGATACGCTCTTTAATCAGCTCGCTGATTTCAGATGGGTTGAGTTGCATGTGGAGTCGTCCTCTAAATAAATTCTGCTGCGCGCGTTAATTCCGGATGCATCACCGTGCGCTCAAGCTGCTGCCAAGCTGGGAAAGTCGACCTTTCACAGAGCCGTCGATCACCGTATCACCGGCGCGAATAATCGCACCGCCAATCAGAGATTCGTCGATTTCCTCGACAATTTTGACATTCTTGTCAAAACGTTTTTGCAGCGCTTCAGTGAGCTTCGAACGATAATTGTCGTCAAGAGCCATTGCGGTAATGACCGTGGCTTCGAGCGTACCTTCTTCGTCCGCGCGTAAATGTTCGTATATCTCGCCAACTTCGCTGACCAGCGATAGTCGATTATTCTCAGCCAGCAAACGCACCATGTTGACGCCTTCGGCATCCAGTTTGTCGCCGATGATTTTTTCGACCAGCGACGCACGATCTGACGACGTGTTTGACGGATCATCAAGGGCAGCTGCAACGCCGGCGTCTGCGACCACTGATTTAAGCAGCGTTAATCGCTCTGACCAGGCGTCGTAGTTGCCGCTGTTTCGAGCAAGCTCGAAAACAGCCTTGGCGTAGGGTCTTGCTGCGGTTACGGTCTCGACCATAATCAGATCTTCGCTATCAGTTCATCAAGCACGGCAGCATGCGAGTTTGCATCGACTTCCCGCTTGAGGATTTTCTCAGCGCCAGCCACCGCTACGGACGACACTTGTGTTCGAAGCGTTTCGCGGGCATTGACCACTTCCTGATCAATTTCAGCCTGCGCAGAGGTGCGGATACGATCACTTTCGGTAACTGCAAGCTGTTTCGCTTCGTCGACAATTTCGTTTTGACGACGCTGTGCCTGTGACACAATTTCGGCCGCCTGAGTTTTCGCATCAGCAATCAGTTGTTGCGCTTCAGCTTGTGCTTCTTCCTGAGCCTGAACACTCTTTTCAGCAGCAGCGAGACCATCTGCAATCATTGCCTGACGTTCGCGAAGGGCACCAATAAGTGGTGGCCAAACGAATTTCATGCAAAAAGCCACAAACATGGCAAAGGAGATTGCTTGGCCGATTAATGTGAGATTTATATTCATTGCCTATCTCCGTTAACGTGTAAACGAGTCAGTCCGGGGACTGCGGTGTTTACCCGCGCTCTGGGTCTTAACCGCCCAGGGCACCAGCAAAAGGGCTGACGAAGATGAAGTAGAGACCCATGGCAACAGCGATCATTGGAATCGCATCAAGGAGACCGGCAACAATGAAGAATTTGGTTTGCAGCATAGGCACCAGTTCAGGCTGTCGGCCTGATGCTTCTAAGAATTTTCCGCCTAACAGGGCGAATCCGATAGCGGTACCGAGTGCGGCGAGGCCGATGAGCAAAGCTGCCGACAGTGCGGTATTGCTGAGTACAGTTTCCATTTTAGCTCCTGGACTTAATATTGATATTGTTGGTTGATGGAAGAGTGAAATTAATGATGTTCGTGCGCCATATTCAGGTAGACGACTGTCAGCATCATGAAAATAAATGCCTGCAGTACGATGACCAGAATATGGAAAATTGCCCATGGCAGTGACAATGTCCACTGCAGGTAGAAAGGCAACAGTGCGATCAGGATAAAGATCAACTCACCGGCATACAGATTGCCGAACAATCGCAGCCCGAGAGACAGCGGCTTAGATACAAGCGCTACGATCTCCAAAAAGAAGTTGATCGGCATAAGGATAATCTGAACCACCTTATTGTCGCTGCTAAAGGGTTGCATTGTCAGTTCCGCAAGGAACCCCTTTCCGCCTTTCACCTTTATACTGTAGAAGATCATCAGCGCGAACACCGATAACGACATACCCATGGTCACATTGACATCGGTGGTCGGTACCACACGCTGGTACTCAATCCCGCCCCAGCGCAGCAATGCTTCCGGAAGGAAGTCGACCGGAATGAGATCCATGAGGTTCATCAGAAAAATCCATACAGCAATCGTCAGTGCCAGCGGACCTACCAGCGCACTTTTGCCGTTAAACGAATCTTTTACCGTGTCATCAACAAACTCTACTAATGACTCGCAGACATTCTGAAAGCCTGTCGGGACTCGGGTGGAGGCTTTCCTGGCCGCTCTCCAGAAAAGAAAGCAAAACAGACTGCCAAGGAGAATGGACCAGAACATAGAGTCCAGGTGAATTGCCCAGAATCCCATATTTGCAGCTTCTTCAGCACCGTGGGCAATGCCCCAGTGACCATCGGGGTGCCTGCCCCAGGTAAGGTTCTGAAGATGATGCTGTATGTATTCGGAGGCAGTGGGCGCACGCCCTGAATCTGTAGCCATAACGGATTTAAATTTTCAGAGTTTGTTTATCGTTGAGCCAGTAGTGGGGTAAACCACAATACCGACTGAACAACTATGAATCCGCCGAAAAGCGCAGCGACATTTAACGGTTTCATATAAATAAAAATCAGCGCAAATATCACCGCTGTCATAATAAGTTTCATTGCCTGACCCGAATAAAACGACTGCAGGATCAGAAGTGTCGAGCGAGCACCCGAGAATCGAAACGCGCGATACGCGAAGTACGAGCTGGGCACCAGACACGCCAATGCACCACCTGCTGCCGACAATGCAGCTACTGTTCCAAATGGCAGAACCGCCAGAGGAAGCAAAACCGCGATTGCAAGCTGAGTGAGCAGAAGGCGCTTAACGACAAGCCTGTGAGGTGATTGCGCAGTCATGTTTTACCTGTTTCGTGTCTATATAGACTATCTACAGCGCTCCGACGCGGGTAATTCATGACTGTTTTTCGCGGCGGAGTATACGTTTGCAAGTGGCTGAGGGTCAAGGTCTGAAGCACTATTATCCATTACGTATTTATGGGCATTCAGACAGCTTGCCAAGCAAGCACCGGGTAGCATCTTGAAGAATTGGATTCTGGCCTGACCACGGGTCGGCCGACGCGGGAGTATAACCTATTTTATGTGGCTGAGGATGCCATCGAGTTCATCAAGAGAATTATAGTTGATATTAATCGTTCCCTGGTTGTTGCTGCCGTGTTCAATGCTGACACCAGCGCCGAGTTTTTCGGACAAATCATTTTCCAGCGTACGGATATGGCTGCTCTTGGATTTCTTCACTTTGCCGGAATTCTGGCGTTTGCCTGCAGTGGTTTGTTCATCTGCCTGTTGCCGCACCAGCGCTTCAGTTGCGCGAACGCTGAGGCCGTTGGCATACACTTTCATCGCAAGCAGATGTTGTTGCTCTGCCGGCAGGCTGAGCAGTGATCGGGCGTGGCCCATTTCTATTTTGCCACCCAGCAGCATGTCGGCGACACGGCTGTCGAGATCCAGCAGACGAATCAGATTACTCACAGCAGCCCGGGATCGGCCCACCGCATCTGCGACGTCCTGATGCGTCATGTTGAATTCTTTTTTTAACCGCTGAAGTGCCTGTGCCTCTTCCAGCGGGTTGAGATCTTCACGCTGAATGTTTTCAATCAACGTGACAGCAGCGACGGTACCGTCGGACATTTCACGCACAATGGCAGGGATTTTTTCCAGCCCGATCAATCCGGCGGCGCGCCAGCGTCGTTCACCTGCGATAAGCTCATAACCACCCGCACGCTCACGCAGTATGATGGGTTGAATTAACCCCTGAGCTGCAATTGAATCGGCCAGCTCCTGCAGCGCTTCATCATCGAAATGTCGACGCGGCTGGTAAGTTCCGCGACTGATTTTTGCAAGCGGTATCTCGACCACTTGATCGCCCGGTGCAATATTGTCGGACGCATTTTGTTGATGTTCGCTTTTGCCGGTAGCGCCGTGATGGTCGCCCGATTGGTCGTCTGCTACAGCTGACGCGCCCGGCTCTCCCTGCAAATCAGCCACAGGCTGTGGTGGAGCATCAACTTCCACCCCTTTCAAAAGAGCTCCCAAGCCGCGCCCTAAACCGCCTTTTTTTATCTGCGACACGCTGTTTGCCTTAGTTAGTCTTTGTTCCACATATGAATATTATGCGCCGGTAACAGTGGCGCTCGCCGCATCGGGTTTGGCAGATTCTGCCACGCGGTTTTCCTGCACGGTGGCCGCTTGTCTGCTGACTTCACGACGAATTATCTCTCCGGCCAGAGCCAGGTACGCGATCGAGCCGCGGGATGACTTATCGTAATAAACAATCGGTTTACCGAAACTAGGCGCCTCAGCCAGCCTGATATTACGCGGAATAACAGTGCGATAAACTTTTGATTCAAAGTGCTCGATCAGTTGATTGGAAACCTCGTGCCCGAGCTTGTTTCGCCCGTCAAACATCGTACGAAGGATACCCTCGATTCTCAGCCTGGGATTAACACTGGCCTGCACCTGTCGAATAGTCTGGAGCAGCGAAGACAAACCTTCGAGCGCGTAGTACTCACATTGCATCGGAATTAATACACCATCTGCAGCGACAAAGGCATTCAATGTCAGTACATTAAGTGCCGGCGGACAATCGATATATATGTACTCATATTGATCTGCAACCTGGCTCAGCGCATCAGCCAGTCTTCGCTCACGATTGTTCTCGGACATCAGCTGCACTTCAGCAGCCGTCACGTCTGCATTACCCGGGAGCACATGAAACTGAATGTGATCAGGCTGCAAAATAGCGTCACTGCAGCCGCAATCACCCAACAGCACATCGCAAATACTGCGTTCGAGGGCGTCTTTGTCCACCCCTGAGCCAGTGGTAGCATTTCCCTGCGGGTCCATATCAACGAGCAGCACCTTGCGACGCGTTTCCCCGAGTGCAGCACACAGGTTAATGGCAGTCGTGGTTTTACCCACTCCGCCTTTCTGATTAGCTATCGCAATAATTTTGGCCATACTGGCTCCGGTTAGCAGGCTGGCAAAGGGTCTGAATCAAAGCGCGATATTTCCACACGCCGGTTGAGATCAATCACCACCTTTCACTGGCGAGAGCGCAAACCACTACGCCTCGCAACACTGCAATGTTACCAAGTTGCGCTCGCCCTGTTCACCGGGAACGCATAATTTATGGAATTGCGGCGCAGTGTAGCCGTTCAGTCGCTGTAAACTTTCCAACTGTTCATGATTGAGTTGCCGGCCGATCATCGCCAGCACCTGACCACCGGGCTCGATCAGGCCCTGCGTTAACGTACACAGGGTCTCAACGCGGGAAAACGCGCGAGCGGTCACCATGGAAAACCGTTTTGATTCATCCATTGCCTCAACCCGGCCATGGACAACATGTACATTTTCGAGGCCGATACTGGCTGCGCTTATGGCCATAAATTGTGTTTTTTTATGCACGCTGTCCACCAGCGTCACTGACAGTTCGGGATGCGTGATTGCCAGCGGAATCCCCGGCAGCCCCGCACCCGCACCCACGTCAAGCAGTGTCGGGCCCTGAATGAAGCTGCTTATGGACAACGAGTCGAGCACGTGTCGCGATATCATATCGACGGGTGCTTTAACCGCTGTCAGGTTATGTACTTTGTTCCACCTGGCCAGCAGGGTGACATAGTCGACCAGCTGTTGTTGCTGGTGCGCCGGCACCATCAGTTGCATCTTTGCCAGACCTTCGGCCAGCGCAGCCAGCAGTGTTTCACGCATCACTGGAAACTAACCGGCTGTCACAGAAGAAGTGTTGAATAACTATTGCGATTTCGCTGACGCCGGTGAATGCGATCTCAAAAATTCCGTACACTAATCCGTGGTTTTTCAATCGAAGTGGTGCGATCAGCATTGCGTTTGCTGCGTCTGTCAGCATGCGGCTACCCTGCAGCGGCGTCACTTTTTGCACCGTGCCCGGCATGCGAATGTTTTTTCAGATTGACCAGTAACAATGACACGGCCGCCGGTGTCATCCCCGGAATTCGGGATGCCTGTGCAATGGTTTCAGGACGGTGTGTTTGCAACTTCTGACAGGCTTCGGCAGATAGCCCCTTCACCTGTGCGTAGTCAATGGTCTCAGGAATACGGGTATCCCCGTGTTTACTCTGCTTTGCTACCTCATCGATCTGACGGTCTATATATCCCTGATAACGCACCTGTATTTCAACTTGTTCCAATGCCTGTGCATCATTGTTGGGCAATTGTTCCGGAAACAGCGCCTGCAATCCCCTGGCAGTAATCTCGGGGCGTCGCAACAGTTCAATCGCATGCTGATCCTTTTGCACTGGCACATCAAAACACGCGCTGACTTTTTGTCCGGTCGTATCATCTGACCGTATATAGAAGGAGGTAAAGTCCTTCCTGACTTTTTCGATGTTGGCGGTTTTCGTTTGAAACCGTTCAAATCTCTGATCATCTACCAGGTTTAGTTCACGTCCCTTTTCTGTGAGTCGAAGATCAGCGTTGTCCTCGCGCAGCATGAGCCGGTATTCGGCACGACTGGTGAACATCCTGTACGGTTCATTGGTACCCAGTGTAATCAGATCATCAATCAACACACCTATGTATGCCTCATGTCGCCCTGGCGACCAGGGGGATTCGTTACGTGAGGCGCGCGCCGCATTGACGCCGGCAATCAGCCCTTGCGCCGCTGCTTCTTCATAACCTGTGGTGCCATTGATCTGCCCGGCAAAGTACAGCGCATCGATGTGCCGGGTTTCCAGTGATGAGCGCAGATCGCGCGGATCAAAAAAGTCGTATTCAATAGCATAGCCCGCACGTGTGATATGTGCGTTTTCGAACCCTTTTATACTTTGCACATATTGTTTTTGTACTGAGAAAGGCAGGCTGGTAGAGATCCCGTTGGGATAAACCTC
>JAHDHK010000041.1 GCA_020631335.1 Chromatiales bacterium | reverse complement strand
AGAACGGTTAGCAGAAGGGTACTGCCAACCACCACTGCCGCACGCCAGCCCATAAACACAGCCAGCACGATAGCGACAATGCAGACCGACATCGCCAGATTCACCAGAAACGAATTGGAGGCTTTCTCTACCACCAGGTGTTGCTGATAAACGGGATGCAGTTCTATGCCGTATGGCAAATCACGATCAAGCTCGGCCAGTTTGTGGTCAACCAGTTTACCTACGGTGACGATGTTCTGTGATGACTGACCAGCCACGCCAAGCGTAAATGCCTCAGTCCCGCCAAAGCGAATCATTGTCGACGGCTTATCTACCCGACTGCGTGTCACGTTGGTGACATCAGCCAGAGTGATGACATTACCGCCTATGCCCACTGAAAGGCCGGCAATCTCTTGAAGACTATCCGAGCCTTCTGACGCTTCCAGCCTGACGCCATTTTTTTCACCGGCATCCACCACTTTATTGGCATTGGCTATAGCACTTATTACCGCCAGTGGAGGTACATTCTGATTAGTAGACAAAGTCAGATCCGGCTCAACATAGATAGCTTCTTCCGGCAAACCCGCTACGCTGACATCGGCCACACCGGGCACAGCGAGCAATTCACGCCTGAGAAAAGTAGCAACTGCATGCTTTTCCGCATCGTCAAAGCCCTCTGCAGTCACGGCATAATAAAGTCCGAACACATCGCCGAAGCTGTCGTTAACAAATGGTTCACCGGCACCTTCTGGCAGCCGTGCTGCCGCATCAGAAATCTGCGCCCGCAGACGAGTCCAGACACCGGGTAACTCAGCGCCATTAATGGTCGGCTGTACTTCCACCTCGATCAAAGACTGACCGGGTGTATTCACAGATGTAATCTTATCGATCTCTGCCATTTTTTGAATCGCGCTTTCAAGCGGCTCAGTGATTTCACTGGCTACCTGCCCGGCAGAAGCTCCCGGGTACTGAGTCACCACTACTGCAGTCTTGATCGTAAATGCCGGATCTTCGAGCTGACCGAGTGATAGAAAACCCCATGTTCCGCCGAAGAGGCAGAATATGATTAACAGCCATGTATAAATCGGCCTTTCTATGCTGCTGCTTGCTATGCTGTTCATTGAGCTGTTTCCGTGCAGGTCAGAAAGAAGTAAAGCGACGAACCACCTGCCCGTCGGATAAGGCATTAACGCCTGTGACAACAATCTCCATTCCCTCAGAGAGACCTTCGATAACACGGACATACCCTCGTGCGTCTATCTCTATTTTTACGGGTGTTTTTACTACTCTGCCTGCATTTTTATCACCCTCAAAACGCATCACCGATAACTTGCCATCAGCTTCTTTATACAGCGCGGTGGCCGGTACAATAATGCCCACTGCACTGTCGAGCAAAGTTGCCTCCACACTGACTGATGCACCGGGAAGCAAACGCAATCCCTCGGGTGGAGCCATCCCAAGCGTCACGCGAAAGGTTTGCCCGATACGTGAGGCTTCTGCATTGAGTTCCCGATATTCCAGGGGAAATAATTTGTCACTGGCTGGAAATCTCGCATTGAGCACAACGTTCGGATTTTCGCCAATACGTTGAAAGAGCATCTCCGGCACGTCGATTTCGATTCGTAACTCTGACATATCATGCAGGCGCACCAACGGTGTGCCAGCGGCTACAGTCGAGAAATTTGCCAGTGTCCGACTGGCGACGATGGCATCGAACGGAGCACTGAGTGTTGCCCGCTCCAGCGCGTATTGCGCATCGCGAGCGGCTATAGACGCCAAAGTAAGTGCAGTGCGCGCATCATCCACCTGGGCTCGGCTGGCGTTGCCTTTTAGTTTTTCCAGACGCTCGAGGTTGCGTTTTGCCTGCTGCGTTGATGCAGTCGCACGATCGAGCGCAAGGGTAAAGGGCTCGAGGTCCAGCCTCGCCACCAGCGAATCCTTACCAATAAACTCACCTTCAATCGCCGGAAAATCGAGGATTTGCCCGCCCACCTGAAACGCCAGATCGACCGTTTGTCGCGCCGAAACACGGCCGAAGAAGGTCCTTCTGACTCCGTCGTTTTCATGCTCAACCACCATTAGCTTTACCGGCTTGGCGGGTTCAGCGGTTGAGTCATTTGACCATGCGCACACCGGTGAAAAACACATCAGTATCACGAGCAGAAACCCGAAAAAACGCCTGTTTAACGGGTTGTTCCATGATTGGGAGGGCGAATGAAGAAGCTGTTCCATTTGAGTTTTCCAAAGCAAACATGAATATTTTTCAGGTTTATACGTTGACTTTTCGGTGCCGTCAAGATAAAACTGAATTTTTTTCAGATTTGAACAAATGACTACATCCGGCAAACGACAGGATCCTGTCAGGGAACCGCAACAGCGACGCAGCGAGGAGCGTGTAACGCAAATTCTTGAAGCGGGGAAAAAAAATATCCTGGAAAAGGGATGCGCCGGGTTAAAAATGAGTGATATCGCCAAAACAGCTGGCATTTCTATCAGCTCGATCTATCAATACTTCCCTAACAAGCAAGCTATTATTGAGGCACTAGCACGCCACTACCTCGAAGCATTCCGCCTGAATGCGATCACGGCACTACAACAGACACCGGACAATCTGGATGCTGTGTGGTCAACAGCCACTGAAGTATTTGACGCTAATTACAGGATGCATCGCGACGATCCCGTGGTCAGAGATATTTTCAAAGGGTCAGCCAGCGACAAGGCACTGCAGGAAATCGAATCGCAGGACCGTACTGAAAGCCTCGACGAATTCGTCGAAGTATCGAAGCACCTGTTCAAACCCAGTCAGCACGAAAAACTCAGACAAATCATGGCGCTGTTTTTTGACTTCGGCCATACGGCGGTAGCCCGGGCAATAGAACTTGATGAAGCAGCGGGAAAGCAACACATTGCACTGGCAAAGCAGTTACTTTCCTTCTGTTGGGAAGGGTCGGTAAAGCCACTGGCTAAAGCCAATAGCAAGTAGCAAGTAGCAAGTAGCAAGTAGTCGATGCTACAGGAAGGAGGATAATTTTAGTCGTGCACGAACTGTGCGTGCCCTAAAACTCAACCGTTCCCCTGCTCTGTTTTAAAATTATTTTTTAATTACCCTTAACAAATTATTGAACTACCGCATTTACAACCACGGATAGTAAACTGAGTCGCCACCTGTTTAAGGCAAACATCCATCATTCCAGGTTACGCTGAAGGAATCGAGCCACGCGACTAAATTCGGATCATCTGCGGTGAAACACCCGTTACCGAAGAGTATCAGCCCCTGCAAATTCACCAGGTTCTGCAAACTGACAGGCAGCGGTCCTGCCAACTGATTTTCACTAAGCACCAGCGCCTGGAGATTTACCAGTCTTCCTATTGATTCTGGCACCGGTCCGGTCAGCTGATTGCGCGCCAGGTTATAAATACCCCCGGCAATTGAATCCGCCGAGATATCGGGAATAGGACCTGTAAATTGATTGTCGGAAATTTGTAATACGCTTGTGTTAAGTCTGCCGAAGCCACTCGGCAGGTTGCCACTAAGTTGGTTATTGTCAATAACAAAAATAGACAGCGCCTGCAGGGCATCAATGTTGGCTGGCAGTGAACCGGTTAATTGGTTGTCATACAACAGGAGGACAGCAAGCGACGGTATTTCGGTGATGCTGTCCGGGATCGAACCCGATAACTCATTGCCATACAATTCCAGCACCTTGAGGTTGTTCAGATCACCTATCTCCTCCGGAATAAAGCCATTCAGATTGTTGCGGGACAAATTTAAATCGGAGACACCATTAGCGTCACAGTAAACACCGTGCCAGTGACAGGGGTCACTCTCTGTATTCCATTTATCATTAGCCTGCCATTGATCACCATCAGTTGCATGGTAAAGCGCCTGCAGCGCAGCACATTCATCTCTCGATGCAGTTTGAAATACAAGGTCTGTGAATTCATCACAAGTTGAAGGAGGCTCAGGCTCAGGTTGTCCCGTTATACATGTTGCAAGGCCGTCCCACCCCCAGCCATCGTTATCTGTATCTATACAATTTTCCGCCGGTGCAATAAAACAACTGGCGATTCCATTCCAGCCCCAGCCATCGCCGTCGGAATCTACGCATAATCCTGCAGGCTGTTCTCCGATACGACACGATGCAGAACCATCCCACCCCCAGCCATCGTCATCGGTATCTACACAGCCTTCGGTCACAATAAAAAAGGTATCTTCAACGTCTACACCGTCTGCACGACATGAGGTTATTCCATCCCATCCCCAGCCGTCTCCGTCTGTGTCAATACAACGTTGCATCTGAAAGTCTATTCGACACGATGCAGAGCCATCCCACCCCCAGCCGTCACCATCCGGATCTTCACAGGTACCCTGCGGGTTATTGCCAATGACACAGGTCGACGATCCGTTCCAGCCATAACCGTCGTCATCAAACTCTATACAATAGCCGTTAGTTTGCGCAGCGACTCCATGCGCTGGCAATTGCAAAGAGAGTGCATAAAAAACGAGAAGGTAGCGATTCATAACAGATTCTGCATAACAAAGGAACATAGCGCATGGCGGGGATACTTCCGATAGTTCCGGTGACTATCTACCCGGAGAATACGTCATGACACAATAAAATGTCAAATACGCCGCTCGGCAACACCGGTACAGGGAAACGATTTTGCCGGACGCTCTGTGGACACAGATCAAACCGATTGATATTCCACTTTGTCAGAGGCTTTGTACTTGTGCAAACAGGGATTAGTCGAAATGCAAATAAACCATGCTTCCAGCACACAGACGCAGCTAATCTACCGTGTGAAGAGATTGCCGATATCCGGGGCCGGATGTAGTTTCCGGCTACGGCTGATTAGCGCTCCAGTTCAAAATCACGTTATGTCTGTCACAATAAATAACAGTGAGTCAGAACACTCCTGCGATTGTCGTTAACTACTTTGTATTTTTGACCACAGATGCATAAATCCATCTGTTTTCCGGACGATACACCCGATCTGCCAACTACGTGTTGTTTCAGGAATAGAAAATATGAAATCACAAATGAGTGGTATCTTAACGGGGCTCATTTTCATGAGTTCACTCACAGCCTGTTCATTTCTGCCGCAGTCTTCTGAACCCTCGCTGGGTGCAGCGCGTGCGTCAAGTTCTGCAACCGGAGATTATACTGAGTCAGGCACAAGACTCTCCGTCAGTGGTGTTCTGTTCGAATTTGAGCAGGCTACACTTAAACCACAGGCGAATGAAATGGTGTCAAAGGCAGTCACCTATTTGCTCGACAACCCGGATAGTCATGTTGTGGTAGAAGGCCACACAGATCATCTTGGTACCAGACGATACAATCAACGCCTTTCTGAAAAGCGCGCGAACGCGATCGCCAGAGCACTCAAATCAAATGGCATCAGTGCAGAACGAATCAAAGCTGTCGGCTATGGGGAAAGTCGCCCGGTAGCCAGTAACAAAACTGCTGACGGCAGGCAGGCCAACCGTCGTGTTGAAATTATTTTGCAAAACGATTTCTAGGCCGAATTATTTTTGAAATATCGGCATTAAGCGGCCATTTTACCCGTACCGTTGACGCATAAATGGCCGCTTAATCTACCCGCACGTAGTTTTCAACCTGCCCCCATACTTGTGATAGCTCATGACAAGTTAACAGTTACATTGAACGAAAGTTGGTTCCCTGCATAATGGGACAGCCGGATAGCTTTCAATGGACTTTTTATGTGGATATTGTATTTCACCGATCCACGTATACCACCGTTATTGACATACCGATCCGGCTTACACCATTTTGAGCTTCCTGCTCTAATGGTACCTTCCCTCTCGCTTTCTACCGATAATCACCCGGCCGATAATTGTATTCAGCTCGAAATACTTCGTCTGTAAAGCAACACCAGTTACCCCTGACCAGGCAGTCCACTGGCTTACAAGCTTCACGTCGAGCGCTGCCTAAAATGAGCGTGGAACGACACTGCCGGCAAGTGACATTTCCGGGTTGAGATTCACAGTGAATGCTCTGCTACAAGTAGCGGCACCCCGGTTGCTACCAGTCGTTTGTAGCTGTACACGAAACTAACGAAGGTCGAGTGATCACCCGATAATTCGAAATAGTTTACGACTCACCATCACCAGTGCCGATCACATCGATATGCATCGCACTGCATAAATGGCCCGGTGAGTTCAACCTTTGCATGGCGCGGTGTTGTGAGCACGCTCCGGAAACCTGCCATGATTTAAGAATACACACTCACAACCTCCGTGATGTAGTGGGCAATCGGCAATGAGTGGAAGTATGGAATTCGTGCGTGCCAACGCCTATGCTCTGACAGCAATGACAATAAACACTGTAGCTGGAGGCTTGTTGAAATGAAAACATGGGCTGAATGTGCCGCACGGCTGATTGCTGTGGCAGCTGGTCGTGAATCTGCCGATATGGTGTTGAAAGGCGGCACATGGATAAATGTGCACAGCAGAGAATCCCTTGATAACCATGACATCGCTATTGCCGATGGTCGCTTTGCCTATTGCGGGCCCGACGCCACGCACTGTATTGGCAAAAATACGCAGGTTATTGATGCGCAGGGGCAGTTCATGATCCCGGGCTTCTGCGACGCGCATATGCATATTGAAAGCGGTATGCTGACCCCTGCCGAATTTGCCCGTGCTGTCATTCCGCACGGCACCACCAGCATGTTTACCGACCCGCATGAAATTGCCAATGTACTCGGCCTGCCCGGTGTGAAATTAATGCACGACGAAGCGCTGTTACAGCCGATCAACATCTACACACAAATGCCCGGCTGCGCCCCGTCAGCACCCGGTCTGGAAACAACAGGTGTTGAGATCACATCGGCAGATGTGACTGAAGCGATGAGCTGGCCCGGTATTATCGGTCTTGGAGAAATGATGAATTTCCCGGGTGTTATTCACGGTGATCAAAAAATGCTCGCTGAAATTGCTGCCACCCAGAACGCCGGTAAAACGGTGGGTGGACACTATGCTTCCCCTGACCGGGGAGTCGCATTTCATGCCTATGCAGCTGGCGGGCCCGCAGATGATCACGAAGGGACGTGTGAGGCAGATGCACTATCAAGAGTGCGGCAGGGCATGCGCCATATGATGCGTCTGGGTTCTGCCTGGTACGATGTAGAGAGTCAGATCACAGCGGTTACCGAGAAAGGGCTTGATCCAAGAAATTTTATTCTTTGTACCGATGACTGTCATTCGGGCACACTGGTAAACGATGGCCATATGAACCGGGTGGTACGCCATGCGATCGAATGTGGCGCCGATCCATTGATTGCCATCCAGATGGCCACCATCAACACGGCAACTCATTTCGGACTGGAGCGCGAAATCGGCTCTATTGCCCCGGGTCGTCGGGCAGATGTGATCTTAAGTACCGATCTCAGATCACTGCCGATAACAACGGTCATTGCCCGCGGTCAGTTAGTCGCTAAAGACAACAATTTACTCGTTGACTGCCCACACCTGAACTGGCCCGACTACGCCAGACAAACAGTCAATGCGGGGCGCGAAAAAACTGCTGCTGATTTTGAGATTGCGGCACCGGCAAACGCTGCAACCGTCAAAGCCCGCGTGATTGGTGTGGTAGAAAACCAGGCCCCGACCAAAGCACTCACCGCAGAGCTTAAGGTGAGTAACGGTCTTGTCTGTGGTGATCCGTCACAGGATATTTGTCAGATCGCCCTGGTAGAACGACACCGGGGTACTGGTAATGTCACCAATGCACTGGTGTCGGGTTTCGGCTATCAGGGTGAAATGGCAATGGCATCGACAGTGGCGCACGATAGTCATCATATGATTGTGGTAGGTACCTGCAAAGACAACATGGCAAAGGCTGCAAATCGACTGGCGCAGGTGGGTGGCGGAATAAGTGTATGGAAGGACGGGCAGGAACTCGCTCTGGTAGAACTTCCTATTGCAGGATTGATGTCTGACTCACCGGCTACAGAAGTTGCAGCCAAAGCTGACAACATGGTGGCGGCAATGGCCGAATGCGGTTGCACGCTTAATAACGCTTATATGCAACATTCACTATTGGCGCTGGTGGTTATTCCCGAGTTGCGAATCAGTGACCTCGGCCTGGTTGATGTATCGACGTTTGAGTTTACCGAACTATTGACAGAGTGATGATCCGCCAGAGACAACACAATTCACAACACCCTCCCCGGGTACTTTATTGTACAAACTTCTGAACGACCCAAAGTTATCGCCACTTATTATTTTAAGCAACCGGAGTATCCCAGCCTTGTCACAAGCTTATAAACCCCTCTCTCCCGAGAGGGGAATGTAGGCGAACCAATATTTGGAGTTGTCAGGAAACCAGGCGTGTAATCGTGGCAATAGTACCGACACTATCAACACTCATGCATCGAGATTCCGGTGACACACTTACTGCTGAGTGGTGATTGCGACACCCTCCGACAATGAAGGGTGCAGGCAGACCAATACCACTGTATCGCGTTACCTCGCGGGCAATGGCATCCAGTCGGCGATGGCGACATCAGCATGTTGAAACTGTGGCATTTTTGCACCCAGATCATCCATATTTTTGATGTCCTGATCATTCAGGAATGACTGCGTAATCAACGTAGGCGGTACGACCACAGAAGCACCCGGGTCTTCACCGGCCAGCATCAGTGCCAATGCACGAACCGATACCTCCCCTACTACCGCAGGATTGGTGGCCACGGTAGCAACCCATGCAGAGCCCGGCTCTCGCATTGCGGAGATATCGGCAGTCGATACATCAGCAGAGTAGATGTCGATATCATCGGTTAAGCCAGCCTCATCAACGGCTATTTTCACGCCCTTGGCAAATTCATCGTAAGGGGCGAAGACTACATTAATCGTCGGGTTAGCCTGCAGAACAGCGCGCGCCTGGTTGGCAACGGAATTGGCAATCGGGTTATCTAGTGTGCCGAACTGTGCAACCTCTGTGATGCCAGGGTTAGCTGATTTGGTTTCCTCCCAGGCAACATGCCGACGATCCAGCGGTGCTATGCCCGGTACATAGACATAACCGGCGGTGAAGCTGTCGCCATTGTCTTTAAGCGCCTGATCCAGTGCCATCTTACCCAGTTGGTAATCGGACTGTTCAATCTGTGGTATCGCCTGATTTTCCACGTTAACATCAAACGCCACCACCTTGATGCCAGCGTCCACTGCACGTTGTGCGGCTTCTTTCATCGACTCTGTCAGACCGTGCTGGATTACAATGCCATTGACACCCAGCGCTATGGCCTGATCAACCATATCCGCCTGAAGGGCGGCATCCTGCCGACTGTCAAACACCCGCAGATCAACACCCAGTGCCGCCGCCTGATTTTCAACACCCGACAGATACGCCTGAAAGAAGTCACCGGTCGATAAATAACGCACCAGAGCAATGCTGACGTCTTCAGGTTTATCAAAGGGTGCCGGCATATCCTGTGATAACGCGTGTCCGCTGCCAAACAACAGCGTGGCAGCACCGGTGAGTGCGATGAAATTTCGTCTTAACATGGCTTATTCCCTCTCTGTGGTGTGGTATGAAGTTATCGCCTCGCGCCACTGCGGCGCGATGACAAGTAAAACGTAAACACCAGTGCTGCAACAAGCACTGCGCCTTTAACAAAGTCCTGCGTGTAATACGGAGCATTCATCATGGTCATCCCCTGCAATAGAATGCCAACAAACAACGCACCTATGGCGGTACCGAATGCATTCGGCCGTGCAGCTCCCAGCACCGCGAAGCCGATCAGTGCAGCTGCCACACTGTCCAGCAACAAATTGTTGCCACTGGCAATATCACCGCGACCGAGTCGTGCGGCAAGTAGAATTCCACCGATAGACGCAGTGACACCCGAAATCATGTAAGCCGCAATTTTGTAACGGTTTACGCTGGCACCTACCAGCGCTGAGGCACGTTCATTAGAGCCGATGGCGTACATCATCCGGCCGTGTCGGGTAAAGCCGAGAAATAGCCAGATCAATACGGCGATGACTAAAAATATGACTACCGGCATCGGCAGGAGGCGCTCAATAAACAAATCAAAACGATGACGCCCTATCCATAAAAACGCTTTACTGAATGTGCCTTCGGCCACCACACCGTTGCCCAGGGACATGCCAGTGGCTATCGAGTTACCCTGAGTGGGAATACGCTGCAGACCGATAAGTAAAAACATAATGCCAAGCGTCGCGAGCAGGTCGGGTACGCGAAAGCGAACAATAAGCAAGCCGTTAACCAGACCGACAACAGCGCCCATCAACAGACACAGCACTACGGCTACAAAAGCGGATTGCTCAAGAATAACCATTGAATAGGCTGATAACATCAGTGCAGACGTCGCTACTGCACCGATAGACAAATCGAAGCCATCAACGACCAGTGTGCAGGTCACCCCCAGCGCGAGAATGCCGGTAATCGCCACAGACTGTAAAACAAACACTGCCGAACGCGGGCTTGAAAATCCGTTGGTCGCGAGACTAAAAAATACTATCAGCCCGAACAACAGAATAAGAAAGCCATACTTTATGGCGAAATCGAGTAGCCTGTCATTCATTGGGTTTGTCCCGCCACCGTTGCCCCGTTACCGGCGTGCGTACCGCTGATGTCCGCGATTAACGCGGCAATCTCAATGTCCTCGTTAATATGCTCACCTTTGATAGCCCCTTCATTCATCACAACAATTCGATCAGCAATCTCTATGGCTTCATCTATCTCAGCCATAAACACAAGCGTTGCCCGCCCTTCGGCTGATGCACGAATATGCCTGCCGATATCACGACGAGCGCCGATATCTACGCCCTGAAAAGGTTCATCGAGCAGCAACACCCGGCAGGGTTCCATCAACCACCGGGCAATCATGACCTTTTGTTGATTGCCGCCGGACAACGTACCAATCCCGTCGGTTTCGCTCTGGCAGACGACCCCGAGCTGATGATTCATTTCACGCACGCGCGTTCGCATACGCCTGCCACTGAGAAATGATGCAACACTGAACCCCGACAGGAACGGCAGCCCCATGTTATTGGTAATATCAAACGCCGGTACCACCGCATTGGCACCTCGATCTTTCGGGGTCATGAATACACCGCGTGAAACTGCTTCTTTTACCGATCGGGGTTGATACGACTCACCATCGATCAGCATCTCACCTCCTGCTGCAGGTGTTATCCCGTAGATCACTTCGGCAAGTCGACTCTTGCCACTGCCCAGCAAACCGATCACCGCCACCACCTCGCCACTGCGGGCTGTGAGGTTAATCGTCTGTGCACCGGCGTTAAGCTGCAATGACCGTAGCGCTAATACGGGCGTCGCTCCATTTTCGACACTGAAGTCCACTTCGTTCATGCGATGCCCGAGCATCGCCGTCACGGCCGCTTCATAGTCGAGCGGCTGTTCTTCAAAGACACCTGAAATGGCACCGTCGCGCATACACAAGATGCGATCGGCAATGCGGCGGATATCAGACATACGGTGAGAGATGTACAGGATACTGACGCCGGCATCGCGCAGACGATCAATCAGCGCAAACAAACGATTGGCTTCGGTTGCAGACAACGACGACGTCGGTTCATCAAGAATAAGCACCTGCGGTTTACGCGCCATTGCACGTGCAATGGCAATCATCTGCCGGTCTGCGACCGGGAGGTCCGCCACACGTGCTTTCATATCGACATCGATCCCCATGGAATCGGCGATGCGCTGTGCATCGCGCCGGAGCCTGCCTTCACGTACAAAGAATCCGGAACCCGGCTCCGCCAGTTTGTCGAGCATCAGGTTATTGGCCACATCCAGATCGGGAATGACACCGTCATCAATAGACTGATGGACCGTCACTACCCCTTGCGCAATAGCATCGGCGGCACTTTTCGGTGCGAAATTGTCACCCGCGAGTTCAATAGTTCCGCCATCGGCGCTGTGGTAACCACAGATGATTTTGACCAGCGTTGACTTACCCGCGCCGTTAGCACCCATCAGCACAGTGACGGATCCTGGTTCCAGTGACAGGTCAATGCCTTTCAGCACCTCATTGCGGCCGAACCGCTTTTGCAACCCACTGACTACAAGTGCTTGTTCAGGCACCTCACTTTATCCTCAGTCATCGGTGTCAGACCATATTCCATCTTCATATAGGCAATTGTCAAGCGGTTTGACATATGGGTATTTGATGTTCTACTGTGCGAAAAAAACACCGGAGCTGAAACTCCTTATGAAAGAAAGCACCGAATATCAGGCCCTCAGTGTTGAGACTCTGCCCTCACGGCTCGGCAGGATAGATGAGATCACTGCACACACCGGGACTGACAGCTCGCAATGGGAAGTCACTGAAGTCGGCGACGGTAATCTGAACCTGGTATTCATTGTTCGCGGGCCGGCAGGCAGCATTATCATTAAACAGGCACTGCCGTATGTGCGTCTGGTCGGTGACAGCTGGCCGTTACCTTTGTATCGCGCCTTCTACGAATATCATGCGCTGACCCGACAGCAGCAAAGAGCACCGGGCAGCGTACCGGAAGTTTTATACTTCGACGAACAGCAGGCACTCATTGCGATGGAGTTTCTCGAACCCCATGTGATCCTGCGCCGCAAACTCATCCGTGGTGAAAAGGTTGACGGTCTGTCCGGGTTTCTCGGTACTTTCTGCGCCCAAACAGCATTCAGAGGCTCGGAACTGTCTATGAAGAGCAGCAATAAAAAAGCTGATGTTGCTCTGTTTGCCGGCAATGTGAAGATACCGGCGATCACCGAAGCACTGGTCTTTACCGACCCCTACTTTGCTGCACCAATGAACAACCATACAGCGGGCCTGGACCCGGTGGTAACGAAGCTGCGTGATGACGTCGCATTGAAAGTAAAAGCGCAGCAAATGCTTCAGCGCTTTGCCTCAAATACCGAAACCATGGTGCACGGAGACCTGCACTCAGGCTCTATTATGTCCACAGATGTTCAGTCGCGAGTGATTGATCCGGAGTTTGTTCAATACGGACCGATGGGCTTTGATATCGGTATGTTGTGTGCCAACTTTCTGATGGCATATTTCAGCCAGCCCGCTCACCGTAAAGATGATCTCAATGATTATCAGGAGTGGATACTTGGCGTGATAGAACAAACATGTCATACCTTTGAGTCTGAATTCAGGCAGCTATGGCAAACAGAACGAACCGGTATGCTCTACCCCGCCACCCTGTTCGAAGATCAGGGACATGACAGCTCGCACGCATGTGATGCCGTGTTAAGTGGTCTCTGGAAAGATGCCTGGGCAATATGCGGTATCGAAATGCACCGTCGCTGTCTGTCGCTCGCACACAATGCCGACTTCGAAGATATCGAAGACACCGTTGCGCGCGCACCACTGGAGGCCCGGAACCTCATGCTGGGGGCTGAACTCATCCATAACAGCGACACAATTCAAGACAGCAAACACCTTTGCGAGCTGGCACGCCAATTCAACAATAAGGATTTTCTGTGAAAGTAGACGGCAAACATTTTCGATCACTGTGGTGGAACCATGACGCTGGCGTACTTGAAATTATTGATCAGCGCTGGCTGCCTCACGACATGCGAATTCAGCAGGTCGGCACAATGCAGGATTTTGCAAATGCCATCAGAGAGATGCGTGTTCGCGGTGCACCGCTTATCGGGGCGACTGCGGCCTACGGCATGGCACTGGCCATGGCAGAGAATCCCTCCAACGACAACATCGAAAAGGCATGGGCATTTTTAGAAGAAACCCGGCCCACTGCAATAAACCTGCGCTGGGCGCTTGATCGTTGTCGCTTGCATCTGCAACCCATCAATGAGTCTGAACGTGCGCAGGCTGCATTGACACTGGCACATGAAATTGCAGATGAAGATGTTGAGATCAATCGTAATATCGGTATCAATGGCTTAGAGATTATTCGCGACCTGGCCGCAAATAAAACAACTGATGAGCCAGTCAACATTCTCACCCACTGTAACGCAGGCTGGCTGGCTACTGTTGACTGGGGGACAGCCACAAGCCCGATGTTCCATGCACACGATGCCGGTATAAACATACATGTGTGGGTCGATGAAACCAGGCCACGTAACCAGGGCGCATTAACTGCGTGGGAGTTACTCAGTCATGGCGTGCCTCACACTTATATTACCGACAATGCCGGCGGGCACCTGATGCAGCATGGCATGGTTGATATGGTAATAGTCGGCACCGACAGAACGACTCGCACCGGCGATGTGTGCAATAAGATCGGCACGTACCTGAAAGCGCTGGCAGCGAAAGACAACAATGTACCATTCTATGTGGCACTGCCATCACCCACCATAGACTGGACTGTCAGCGATGGTATCACCGAAATACCTATAGAACAGCGTAACGTTGATGAGATCACACACATACAGGGGAAAACAAACAGCGGTACCATTGAGTCGGTACAGGTGTCACCCGATGGCAGCCCGGCTGGCAATCCTGCTTTCGATGTAACGCCTAAACATCTTGTGACCGGGTTAATTACCGAACGCGGTGTCAGCGCGGCCAGTGCTGAGGGACTGGCAGACATGTTTCCCGAATTCCAATAACAAGGGAGTGGCTTGTTGGGCGACAATACGCTGAACGGTTCGAACAAAGCACTTGCCGAATCCGGCAGTGACGCGAGACGTGCCGACGCCTCTTTTATCGAGGCGGCATGGTTGTATTATCACGAAGGCCTGAACCAGAACGACATCGCCCGACGAATGCAAATTAGCCGGGCTTCAGTGGTGAACTACCTTAACGAAGCCAGAAAGCGCGGCTGGGTGCGTGTCTACCTGAATCATGAAGTGTTTCTCGGCCATCATCTGTCCGCTAAGTTGTGCGAAGAGTTCGGTCTGGAAAACGCTTTGGTGGTTCCTGACGATCCATCCGACACCACCAGTGAAGTCGTCAGGGTAACGCGTGCTGCTGCAGACTGGTTGCCACGGTTACTGAGCCCTGGAGACCGGCTGGGTGTATCGTGGGGTGAAACCGTGTACACACTGGCTCAGCAAATGGCACACAATCCGGTGAGTGACCTGACCGTCATGCAGCTACTCGGTTCGCGCCCTGCAGAACCTGGTTTTGAAGCTGAGGGCTGCAGCACTATGCTGGCGCAGAAGCTGGGTGGCCACTGCATTAATCTGCATGTGCCATTGTTACTCTCACAAAAATCCGTCAGAGACATGCTTTGTCGGGAACCGGTGGTCGCAGAGCAACTGGCGGCACTGGCCACATGCAACAAAACGCTGTTTGCCTGCGGTACCTGTGTTGCTGACGCACATATCGTTCATACTGGTTTAATTGATTCAAAACGCCTTCAGCACTACACAAAACTAGGTGCTGTGGGTGTTATTTGCGGACGGTTGATTGATGCCGGGGGGAACGCGTTAGTCACCGACGCAGAAGATCGCATGATCGGCGTTACCCTGGAACAGATGCAAAACAAAGAGATGGCATTGCTGGTAGCCGCCGGGCCCGGCCGCGCGGTGTCTGCCAACGCTGCGATTAACGGCGGGTACGTGACACACCTGGCGACCAGTGTCAGTGTTGCCCGACAACTACTGGGGCAGCAGGCTTCGAACATCGGCGGATAAACTATCCGGACGATTGTATGTGATATTATCTGCCGTAGTGCTGTAACAGCTGGCTTTTGTAATTTGTCACATCGATTGAAAAGGAAGTAGCAGTGAAAGTTACCGGTTATTTTGTTCCCGTTGTTGTAATGGGTACTATTCTGCACGGGTGTTCCAACTCATCATCCACGTCCCCAACCGCTAATGATCCCGGATCAAACCCTTCTGTGACAACCGCAGAGGCTCTCTATGGTACCTGGATAAGTAATTGCGAGAATGACGATGAGGGCACCGCCTATCGCTACTCTGAATGGTCATTCGACTCGACTGAAGTAGAGGCGGTTACGTATAACTACACACCATTAGACAACGAATGTGCTACCCCCACTGACTCTGTACGTCGAAATTTCGAAGCCACCTATCTTGCAGACGTGCAGGCAACTTCGCTGGGCGATGCAATAAAAACTGACCTGATAATAAAAGAGTCAATAATGATGAATGGCTCAGAGGTAATCTGGGATTCAAATATTGATGGCATACCAGCAGATATCACCAACGAATATCAAATATTTCTGGTGAAAAACAATCGACTGTATGCCGGAGATTATGAATCAGGAGATTCCTCCACAGAGCAAACCCGACCCACCATTATTGATGAAACAACATGGCTTTCGAAAAAACGCTAATTGTATACACTAATCGTAGAACATAAACGCATAGAACCTGAAAGCGATCTATCGACCCGATAGAAGGCGGCATAGCCTTTTTCGCACCAAAGTGCCAGTGACATACTTTCACCTGGCGTTTCGGTCCGGACGACATAAAAAGTATCACCCTGTGGTGCAATCACAATCAGTTCAGCTCCACGGGCTCATATTTTTAAGTGTTTTGTGCCCATCTGTCGGCCATGCAGGTCACCGGACAACACACCACCTTCCAGGCAGTTTATACATCCCCTCCCCGCCACAGGCATTTACCCTGTCTGTTTTGACTGTAAATGTTTAACGGTATAGCTGTGTTTGCAATAGTTTGCATTAAAACGCACTCAAACAGTGCTGATCCGGGCGATCAGGCGTTCAGATCCATAGCAAAAAGCCGCTGCCAGAGGAGACGTTTACGTTGCAGCACCATAGCCATATTTTCAAAAGCGTCGGCTGCAATGCACCCGCTCAAAGGGGCGGCGAGACTATACTGGAAATATCCTATGAAGAAAGTTGAAAAATTGTCTGCCCGGCGAAACCAGCTGTGGTTAGGCATATCGTGCGCATTGCTGGCCGGTACATTAGGATCGACTCCGGCTTTTTCTGCAGATGCTGACAACGACGGCATCAACGATATTGCCGATACCGATGATGACAATGACGGTATTCCCGACATTGCCGAAGGGGTAGTTTTCAGCACAGAATCAACGCCAACCCGTGTGATTTATAATCGCGAAGGACTCAATGGCAACCCTGGTGTTCTTTCCGGAAGGCTCGCATCAATAAGCGGTTGCGCAACCGAGTTTTCTATCGACTTTATCACTAGCGTCACCTCCGGTGATGCACCGTTCTTATACACGAACGGTTCACGCAACACTTTTATGATCAACTACTCCGACAAGTCGGGTAAAGCAGATCTGATCTATTCGTTTTCTGATACCGTCGATGTGCATATGAGATCAGGAAGTAATCAAAACACTGAAGCCATCACCTTTGTCACACCCTATGATCGAATAGATCCTGGTGCCGGCAGCACCATAGCTAACCCGGGACCACCGGTAGTCTGGCACAACGGCAATAATGGTGGCACCAGTGGTTTCGAATTCGATCAGGTATCGACCATTTCACTGAAGGTGGGTGGTAACGGCCTGCAGCAGTATCAGTATTTCGATGTTTCGGGGTTCCCGGTATCCACTTGTACTGACTCTGACGGCGATGGCGTTTTTGATCATCTCGATACAGACAGCGATGACGACGGCATTCCCGATTCCATTGAAGGCGTTGTGGACACTGACGGAGACAGCATTCCGGATTACCTCGACACTGACAGTGACGGTGACACCATCCCTGATGCTGCCGAGGGTGGCGCGGACCCTGCCACACCGGCGGATTCCGACGGTGACGGTGTGGCCGATTTCCGGCAGCTCGATTCAGACAGTGACGGTCTCAGCGATCAAATGGAAGCCGGTGCTGATCCGACCGCACCTGTCGATAGCGATGGTGACGGTCAGGAAGATTTTCGCGATACCGACTCTGATGACGATACGTTGTCTGACAGCACCGAAGGCAGCACAGACACCGATGGCGACAGTGCCCCCGATTATCTCGACAGTGATTCCGACGACGATGGGATTCCCGATGCTGCTGAAGGTACTGTAGACACCGACGCGGACGGATCGGCTGATTACCTGGACACAGACAGCGACGATGACAGCATTCCAGACGCAGTAGAGGCAGGTGAGAACTCGCAGACACCAATCGACAGCGATAGTGATGGCACTGCAGATTTCCGCGATACTGACTCAGACGATGACGGCTTGCCGGATCAGCGTGAAGCGGGCAGTGATGCAATGATGCCGCTTGATACTGATGGTGATGATATACCGGACTTTCTCGATCAGGACTCCGATAACGATGGTATCAGCGATACGCTCGAAGCTGGTCCGGACTTATCAAACCCGCTCGATGCTGACGGTGATGGCACGCCTGACTATCTGCAGGGTCAATCAGATGCTGACGGTGATGGCCTGCCTGACAGTATTGAGAGCACCGGAGACTCAGACGGTGATGGTGTTGCAGACTACCGTGATGATGACTCCGACGACGACGGCATTCCGGATTCAATCGAGGGAGCTTTTGCAGGCGCAATGCCGTCAGACATGGACTTAGATGGTGTTCACGACTATCTCGATATCGATTCGGACAACGACGGCATCAGCGATGCAACAGAAGGCAGTCTCGACACCGATTCTGATGGCGTGCATAACTTCCGTGATCTCGACAGCGACAATGATGGCATCCTGGATATCATCGAAGTTCGACTGGGAATGGCTGAGGTAGACGAGATAGACGCTGACCTTGACGGTATGGTCGATATTACCAACGCCTACGGCAACAACGGTATGGCCGACATCCTTGAAACCGCGCCAGACTCAGGTCTGGAGAATTACGGTTTACCGGACATTGATAACGACAGCGTGCCAGACTACCGTGACAGCGATTCAGACAACGACGGTCTGCCCGACACGCTGGAATCTAATCATCAGGACACCAATCTGAATGGCATCATAGACAGTGCAGAAGCTGCCGTGCAAAACGACCGCTCTATTGCAGCAGTGTCTACAGAGACCGGTCTGGCTGAAGATGCGGGAGGCGAACCGGCTAATACCGACGGTGACAGCGTTGCCGACTTTCGAGACAGTGACAGTGATAACGATGGCCTGACCGACACAGTCGAATCTTTCGGCGCATCACGAGATCAGAACGCCGACGGTCTGATTGACGGATTTATGGATGCCAATGGCGACGGCTATGATGATGGTCTGACACAGGCACCCGCGATACCGGCAGATACCGATAGTGACGGCACGCTGGACGCCTTCCAAATAGACGCAGATGCCGATGGTATACCCGATCTGATTGAAGCCGGTGGTACTGATCTGGATGCAAACGGACTCGTAGACGATTTTGCAGATCCGGACGCCAATGGCCTGGACAATGGTATACAGGCCATTGCGTTAAGCACTGTAGACACTGATGCAGACGGCACACCGGACTTCCAGGACACTGATTCTGATAATGACGGATTGTCCGACATGGAAGAGTCAGGTGGACGTGACGTAAACGGAGATGGCAAGGCCGATGTTCTGGCAGATACGACCACACTCCCCGATTATAACGCCGACGGTATTCCTGACTATCAACAGACAGGTAGCGCACCACAAAAAGCCGCACTTCACACAGGACTGTCCGGTGGGGGCTGCAGCCTGGTTACCGGTACAGGCAGGGCTATCGATCCGCTGATCCCCGGCCTGTTGCTACTCGCCATGCTCGGTTTGTTCAGACGCTTACGTAAAGTCGGACAATAACAATAGACTCTGCTAGGCAGTAAAGTCGGTGGCGGGTGGAATGGCCGCTCGTCACCGCTGAACATCACGGGTGTTTACATCAATAAATAACCGTTCAGTACAACGGTAGTTATTATAAGGCGGGCGGCACCAGCACAAAGTTGCCGACATGCTTTTTTTCCATGAACTCCTGCTGGGCAATGGCTATATCTTCAAGCGGGTAAACCTTCGCCAGCAATGGTCGAATTTCACCGCGCTCAATGTAACCGACAAGATTCGAAAACACCGGCTCATCCCATGCTGTGCAGCCGATAAGTGAAATATCTTTCAGGTACATGTCACGCATATCCAGCGACACAATTGGACCGGCTATCGCACCGGATGATACGTACTTCCCTCCCCGCCTGAGCACCTTCAGCATATTACCGAAAGAAGTGCCAGCGACATTGTCGACCACGACATCAACGCTATCATCGCCAAGTACGGCTACCACGTTATCATTGCGTTCGATTACGTGCGCAGCACCAATGGCAAGCACCTGCTCTGCTTTCGCGGACGCACAAATGGCGGTAACGCTGGCGCCACGCCTCACAGCAAGCTGTATCGCCGCTGATCCAACACCACCAGAGGCACCCGCCACCAGCACATGATCACCCCGACCGACCCCGGCACGGTGAAGCATATTTTCTGCAGTGCCATAGGCACACGGAATAGTGGCCAGCTCTGCATCAGTCCAATCACATGCCACCGTAAAGACCTCAGACGCCGGCACCGCTACAAACTGGGCGAATGCACCATCAAAGTCCGATGCCATCCATACATTGGCGTAATTATCATAACCTTGTGGACGCATACAGGCGCGTACCAGCACCCGCCTGCCAATGAGGTCGGTTGATACGTGACCCCCGACACCGACGACCTCACCGCAGCAGTCGGTCCCCTGTATCAAAGGAAAAGGCGTCGCTTCATTCCAGCCGCCATCTGCTAACGATTCCTCATCGCCACCCGATCGATTCGACACCGCGTCTGTACTGCCGGTCACACTGGAGGAATACCACCCCAGCCTCGTGTTTATTTCTGTGTTGTTTACTCCGGCGGCCAACACTTTCAGCAAGACCTCACCCGCTGAGGGTACCGGTATAGGTACATCAGTATAAGAAAGTTTTTCGTACCCTCCGTTACCGGTGGTTACTACTGCTTTCATTGTGCCTTGCCATAGAGACGCTGTGGTCATAGATAGATCAATTCTAATGCCCGCCGGGCCAACGGCGGGAAAGATAGATCAGTTCCTATCGACAAACAATAGCGCCTCACCAATTCCGTCAAGTGAAACCGGCAGCAGTGCATGCCCACGGTTACTGATTATCACCCCGGGAGACATGATCGTGGCAAACACCGAACCAACAGCATTGTCCAAGTTAATGCTCGTAATTGTTCTGGCTTGCCCATTATAAGACACAGAATCACCTGTCTTCACTACGAGCTGTGACATCTGGTCCGCACGGGCAGTGTAGAAAGCATCGATAACCTCTCGCTCACCCGGTCGCTCGACTTGAGCCAGGTAATAAACCAGGCCGTCGGTATCAATCGATGGACGCGAAAAATCTGAAATAAACGTATCGGCAGGGAATCCGACTGGACTATCGCTGTTACTGGAGGCAATCAAACTCATATTGGTAGCCCCAACCACACTGATATCTTCATACGGCATGCCCTGATGAGCAGGTCCCGACAGCAACGACTTGCCAAGTGATGTTTGCACGAGCTGCACAGCTCTGGTTTCTTCTTCGGCGATCACAACTGCCAACTGACCAGTTAAAGATATCTTGTCTTCAAACGCAGGGGGAACAGTTTCTTCAACAATGGACACCAGGTTGGCAGAACCATCAGGAAACATAAACCATTGTGACCATCGCCCCACATCAAAGCCACTCGCGTTGTCGTCTTCAACAACGGCGCTGAAATAAATCGTACCACTGTCAAACAGCCGGTTCACTACAAAAGAAGTGTACCGCGCTGTACCAGCAGACGCCACCGAATCACCTGTTTTAACCAATGTGGTGATGTCACCATCGCGGTAGGTGACTATTGCACTCCCCCTGCACAAAGAGGTATCTGTAGTATCCGCCCCAGAGCTGAGCAGCGCCTGAAAAGCAATCGTTCCTGAATTGTTTATAACGGCCAGCCCGAGACCTCCGATCAAATTGGGCCCGACAACACAACCATTTTGATCAGTCTTGTTATCCTCATTCAACAATGAGGTGATCAGGCTGAAGTCATCACCATCCCAATACCATAACGCGAACTGACCAAACACCCCGTAGCTGCCGAAAATGGCCGCGCCATCTGTGCTTATATCCACAGAAAGTATGTTACCGACAGATGACCCATCGGACAGCCCGGGTGCCAACTCACCTGCACGAAGAATAGAATCGACAGAAGCTCCGTCCCACAATAAGACCGCATCGCCATCACTTGCACCTTGTAACTTTGCGACAATAGCAACCCTGCCATCATCAGCAAATTCCACCGAAGTGGCGCTTTTGAACTGGATGTTTGACGGCAAATTGTCAATCTGGTTACCAGTGGCAACTACCAGGCTGATAAATCCCGGAGCACCACACCACACTCCGTTCTTCCTTAATCCGGCGTCTGAATAGTCAGCAACAAAGCAAACAGAATCACCAGCGTGGCTGACATCGGCGGCGAGGATATCGCTAAACTGACCATCAGAAAGGCCGGGCGCTTCTGCACCCTGAGCATATAGTACGTCAAACGACAATGTCAGCGCGTCTTGCTCATCACCAACACCACCGTCATTACCACCTCCATTACCACCGTCGCTCCCCTCCTGACCTTCATTGCCAGCATCTGTATCGTTGTCATTGCCAGCATCTGTATCATTGTCATTGCCGTCCGCACTGTCATCAACAGGTGCACCACTACCATTTGAATCAGTAGCTTCACTACCTGAGCCACCACAACCGACCACAAAAAACAACACACAAAATATTAGTGCAGCCTTTCGGAGCAGATAGATCCTTGTTCTCTTTTGATATCTGCCACAGATTATTAAAAACGACATTGCATACTTTCCTTGTTGAGAGTGTTACCTGTGATACTCATACTATCGCATCCATCAAAAATGGTACTTACGATGGAGTCCTCTTATTGAAGCCTATCACTCAATCCAGGAGATCTTTCCATTTTTCAAGTGCGTTAGTTATCTTCTTTTCTAACTTTTCGACATCATTTATCTTTCGTTTTTTAATTGCCGATCGGGCGTCATAGCCAAGTACGCTGGTACAGTAATTATAATACGAATCGGGTCGATCTATCGAAACGTCATTAATTGCAAGCAAGTCTTTAAACCATTTATTTTTACCGTCATAGCCGGAGCACTTTACAGTAAGACGTTCTGCTCTTTCTCGCTCTCCTTTATTTTTGTACAACTTTATAAACACTGGCAGAAAGCGATAATCGCGTCCGATTTTCTTCACACCGTCACGCAACACCAACTCGGCCTTGTCAAATCTGCGTGCTCTGATCTGAAGATCTGCAAGCTCTAAATACGCGCGAGCCGGGGCAACATTCTCCAGCACCAGCTTCTCCAGTCTGGCGATTGCACTATCATAACGTCTTGATGCCTGCGCATAGGCAGACCTGGCAATGGACATCGCTACAGGTTCCGTATCTCCGAACAGGTACTCCTGGGAAGCAAGTTCATTAAGTCGCCGCTGTGCTTTTTTCAAATCTTTTGAAGAGACCGCGATAAGTGATTCGACTACTGTGAGGTCAGCACCCAGTTTAGAAGATGCATTGCTTGTGTTGATAAACTTGAGAAACTGTTCGGTACGAGAATCCGGAGGAAGCTCCCCTCCATCGTGTGCTTCAGCCAAATAGGTTTTTAGCTTATCCACACGTAACGCACGATCATCATGGGATTTTTTCCTTTCAGCGACGCTACTTTGCACGTTACCCAGCAATGACTCAGCGATGCCGAGCGTTACATCCCCGACTTTTTGACTGTATTCGCCACTGACCAACTCATATGCTCGATCCTTCACATAGCCAACAGCAAGCTCTTCAAACAGATCGAGGCGCTGAGTTCGCATTGCTGATGCATCGTGAATCTTTTCGATAACAGAGATCATCTCTTCATAGTTGTATCCCGCCTGCATCAGAAGATCGAGGCCGATTCGGTCCGCCTCGCGTTCGTTCTCACGTGACCAGCCAGGTGTTAGAAGGTCGTTCCAAATCAACCCTAGCGTGTCGAAGCCCAGCTCTCTGTTGATATCGCGCTGCGATCTGCGTCTGGACCGGCTGGTTTGTCCCGGCTTAATTACTGAATACACCACTTCGGCGCTGGCAATTAAGTTACCGACTCGAACCGCGTTCGCCCGCTCTCTCGTATGGTGCAGCAATATATGACCAAGCTCATGTCCGAGCACAGCGGCCAACTGATCTTCATTGTCAAGTGATCGAAGTAATCCCGTTGTGATATGAATCTGACCATACTCATCAACATAAGCGTTAAATCGACTGTCAGTTTCGAGGATCACTGCGAATTCCGGGCGTGGACCACTCCACCCGACCAGCAATTTGTCTAGGATCGACTCCAGGTAATTAACCAGAGACTTGTCATCATACAAATAAATATCCTGCTCCAGAAAAACTGCGAGCGAAGGATTTAGCTCACCTTGAAAGCTATCAAATAGTTTCTTTTTGTTTGAATCAATCACGGCGAACCAGTTTTTATCTCCGGCTGCCACGCGATTAAGCTGCTCCAGAGCGCCGCTTTCAGGTGATAAATTTACTCTTACCGGTGCAGCGGTTGAGCCACCCATTGGATTTGCCTGAGCCAGGACACCGGGTATTCCTGCTGTCTTACAAGCAGTTAACAGCGCGGCACTAAAGCAAGCTAATACTATACACAATGACCGTAAAAGGCCCATTATTGGGTATTCACCGGGCACTCGGCAGATACGCCATAAGTGGCTGGTGTGGTATGCCCCTCTCCTTTGGAAACCACGCTTTTCGGGCAAGGTCCCAACTCAGGCAGATCCATTTTTAGTCGACTGGAACGTACCCAGACCTCTTTATCACGGATATATATCTTAACAAGCCGCTTTTTCACTGCAATTAACCTGGCTGCTCGTAAGTCTTCCTGCGTTATATTCTCCAGTATCTCACCGGTCTTGAGCTTGTCATCATCAAAAACAACCAAACTTTTGTTTTTTCCGTAAATATCCTTAATAGCAGAAGCATCAGCGTCGCCTGACCCTGCGGTCAATGACAGCAGCCCGAACAGCACTAAATAGTTGACTGAGGTCCTCATATAAGCTCCATCTAAATTTCGCATCCACTTTATTTGCGAGCCAGGCAAGAATGCCACCCGCCTCTACCCCTGCACAATCGCTCATTCTGACCGGATTAGCAATAAACGATAGTATCGCAATAGCCAGCCAGTTGAAGGGCGCACTGCCAAATTTCCACAAAACAATAGCCACAAAAAAGGCGATGGTTAACGGCAGGATCAACTTAAACAGAAATGTGGCAACACAGGCATCGATTAAAGAAACATTTGAATCGGGTATTGAGATCTTTAGTTGACGCGTGTTTTCGGTGACGGTGTCGTCGTTGAGCGAGGTGGCAGACTGGCTGTTAAAACGAGTTTGACGATAAGCCTGATATTTCTCCCACCCTCTCCCAGTGAGGTACGTTATCAGAAATAAGGCAAATATCTCATACACTATCGAGATTATTTTCGAATCATCTCTGTAGTAGTTATCATTGTAGTTAAAATAATTTTCTGCGGCGGCAGCGATCAAATATACCCCGGGCACATGGCCATTTACAGGATTTGCAATAGAATCATGAATGCCGGTAATTTGAGCACCGAGTAATACGTTCCGCCCCTCAATCAGTTTCGTCAAGTGGGCACGTGTCGGTTCGTCATTACGCAGAAGCCACGACGCATGTACTGTGTCGATATAAGGACACGGCGCATATTTACCTCTGAACGGCTCGTCCGAAAACAACTGCCTACCAAGAATATGTCTAACTTGTGCATACACATAACCAAGACGCGAAGGCGACTCCCAATCGCTGTCGCCGCATTGAATATTGGTGTTGGCTAGCAGCTCAATTTGCTCCGGTGACACTTTGGTTCCCCACCGAACCATCATTGGTTTAAAAAAATCCGCCGCCCAGTCAGCTCCTTTCACCGGCGCTAATGTCGGTCTCACCGCATCACTGTAAATCGCCCAGGCAGGTGTACGTAGTCGCTCGTCACCCAGTAAAAATGACGGGTAACGATTGATACATCCACTCCAGCGTACATAAACAGAGCGGGCCGCCCCCTCCGCCATTAATCTTTCCGCCAGCGGTGTACGTTCGACCAGATCAAGCGCGTTATCCGGGGAATCAACACAGGCATCTAGTCCGGGTTCTACTGACACAAGGTGCGGAATATACACACGTGCACCTTTTTGTACCCTCGCTTCCCTCACACTGGAAACTAGCTGATCAAACTCGACTTGCTCGCCGTGCATGTGCTGGTACAGAAAATCGATAAACAGACTTTGCGGATAGTACTCGGCAATTTCCTCGACCAAACCAGCCTGTTCAACGTACTCCAGAGGCCAATGCGTGTCGAGCTCCTTCAGATAGTCATCATCGATCAGTACTACTGTCACCTGTTTCCTGCCGTGTGGCGTGTACCATGGCCCGCCAACCAACCGGAGAAAAAGTGACTCAGACCGATGGCTGGCAGCACTCTTTACCCCCATGAAATCCAGCTGGCCGACGAGCCCCACCACCACCGCAAAAATTAAAGATGACCAGAAAAGCCCTCGTTTCTCCTCGATGTGGCGCTTAACATTTTGCACGTACACTCCTGTACTTGTTGATGGCTCAGGTAATTAGCGCGTCAGCACCTACAGGGCCTCTGCCGCCCAGGTTTTTCGCCGCAACGTGGTACCGTCAATGACATTCACTTTTCGTAAGTTCAATGATGCAACCAACATACTTGAGGGAACGCTCATATCAGGCCACTCTCCCGTCCGGGAAGATGTAGAAACTAATCCCGTATGTTCTTTGCATTAGGAAACTACCCGCGTGAGCAAGACAGTTATAAAACCGCTACCCTCGATGACGTGCAATGGCACCTATTGAACATTACACCCAGGTAAAACTATCTCCCCCTGTTAACTAAATACTACATCACAGACACTACCACTGCACTACCTATGCTGCTTAATCATCCAATGATGAGCTCTGGCACACAGGTAAACTCCTGTGTCACAAATAAATATACAAGCACAATACTATTGATTCACAAGATCTGAAGTTATAGATACGCTTTTTATTGCTAAAAGCTTATCCACAGGCTCGTGGATTCAGGACTGCAGCCGCGCTCCCGACTGGGCATCAAACCAATAAGTGCTCCCAACCGGGAAATCGAGGCCGGTTATCTCATCTAAACTATCAGTACTGTACAACCCCTGCAGGCTGACAACGATATCCTCACTGCTTCCTTCCAGGCTCCCATGCACCAGTGTATTTGCGCCCAGCTGTTCCGTCATATCGACACGCATGCGAATTTCACTGTCGGGTGAAATGAGTATGTGCTCCGGCCTGATGCCCAACTGGTACTGAGCACTGGCCATCTGACCAGGATCGACACCCGGCAGCTTAACTCCGTTACTGAGCTGAACCTCAGCACCGTGTACCTGCACCGGCAGTATATTCATCGACGGACTGCCGATAAACTGCGCTACAAAGCGACTCTGCGGATCATTGTACAATTCCACCGGGGTACCAAATTGCTCTACCCGCCCTTCGTTCAACACCATCAGGCGGTCACCAAGTGTCATAGCCTCAACCTGATCATGGGTGACAAATACCGAAGTAATACCCAGTTTCTGCTGCAGGCGTTTGATCTCCAGGCGCATTTGTACACGCAGTTTTGCATCGAGGTTTGACAGCGGCTCGTCGAATAAAAATACAGATGGACGCCGGACAATTGCACGACCCATGGCTACCCGCTGACGCTGTCCGCCGGACAATTGCTTTGGCCGGCGTTTAAGGTACTCAGATAACTGCAATAGCTCCGCTACCTCAGCCACACGCTCGGCGATTTCTGCTTTTGACACCTTGGCTATCTTCAAGCTGTAGGCAATGTTATCGAAAACTGTCATATGCGGGTAAAGCGCATAGTTCTGAAAGACCATGGCAATATTCCGTTCCATCGGCTCCAGATCATTGACGACTTTACCGTCAATGAGTACCGAACCGTCAGACACGGTTTCAAGACCGGCAATCATTCGCAGCAATGTTGATTTACCGCAGCCCGAGGGCCCGACAACGACAACGAACTCGCCGCTGTCGATATCGATGTCTACACCATGGATGACCTGTTGCTTACCATAGGATTTCTTTACCTCCTGTAGCGAGACTGTCGTCATTTTTAAGAGTGCCCCGAGTTCACTTCTCTGAATCAACCAACCCTTTTACAAACAGGTTTTGCATAAAAACCACCACCGCTACCGGTGGCAGCATAGCCAGTATTGCGGTGGCCATAATCACCGGCCAGTCCGCCAGATCATCACCGGACGGAAACATCTGCTTGATACCCATCACAATCGTATTCATTTCGGGTTCCGTGGTAATCAGCAACGGCCATAGATACTGATTCCAGCCGTAGATAAATAGAATCACAAACAATGCGGCAATGTTGGTTCGCGACATCGGTAACAGAATGTCGAAGAAAAACTGCATCGGCCGGGCGCCATCGACGCGCGCGGCCTCGGCCAGCTCATCGGGCACAGTCATAAAGAACTGTCGAAACAAAAACGTTGCTGTGGCCGACGCGATCAAAGGCAATATCAATCCGGTGTAGCTGTTCAACATACCGAAATTAGCGATCACCTCGAACGTCGGTACGATTCTGACCTCCACCGGCAACATCAGGGTAAGAAAGATCATCCAGAAAAAGAAGGTTCGGAAAGGAAACCGGAAATACACAATGGCAAATGCGGATAACAGGGAAATCACAATTTTGCCGACCGCAATACCCAGTGCCATCACGGTTGAATTCACTAACATTCGCCACACCGGAATATTAACGCCGGACAACAGTGCCCGTTGGTAGTTTTCAACGAAGTGCCCGCCGGGCAGCAGCGGCAATGGTGGCGAGACGATGTCCTGCTGCTCGACGGTAGAGGCAACGATCGCAAGGTAAATCGGAAAACATATGACAGCGATACCTACAAGTAAACCGATGTGCGCCAGCCACATACCGGCACCGTTGCGTTCAACCATGCCGGACATCAGTAGTGCACCCGCTTTTCGATGTAGCGGAAGTGCAGAATCGTCAACAAACCGTCCACCAGCAGTAATTCGACCGACTGGGCAGGACCCTAAATCCTGCCCGACAAAGCC
>JAHDHK010000040.1 GCA_020631335.1 Chromatiales bacterium | reverse complement strand
TCAGGCGAAACCAATGCGGACAGGCACTGTTAGAAGAGTAATCTCTTTCGGACTCGATTCGTTGAAGAGGTCCCGATCGACATGCACTACAAGGTGATGATTGAACATCACACAAAACGTAACGATTTTAACAAAGAAGATAAAAGCGAGCTCTGAGCAGAGCGTGTTCAATTAGATACCTGTCTCGATAGCTCTGTGCAACATGCTTATATGTTTGAATGAGTGATGCCAGTACCGTTTGTGAAGTCGGATTCAGAAACCGCCAGGTGTTTAACTCGTTTGACAAACCCGTCGGTGATCTTAGCTCGTGAGTGTGGCGGTGGGGTTACAGCAATCAGGTCGAGTCTGGCGGTGTGGTTTAAAGGCACTGCCGACAGACCACGCAGTTGTGCGGCATGTATCGCATAGGGATGAATGATCGCACTGCCGCAGCCAGCTTCCACCAGTGCACAAATACTCTCTATTGTTTGTGCCGATAATGCGAAGTTGGCTTCAATGCCAACGTCGTTAAAGAGTTTATTGATGTGAGAGCGCAGACTCACACCGGCAGAAAAACCGATGAGCTGTTCCCCCGCCAGGTCCTGCAGTTTTATCTGAGGGGGCCGGACAGGCGATGGGTTTTGCTAAAAACACAAATCCATTTTCGACGATCAATGCGCTGCGATTCCACTGCATAGTGATCGCCAATCGAGCCTGCGGTAAAGCCGATATCGTAGGCACCGGATTCGACCCGTGCCACGATTCGATCTGTGGTTTCAGTGTCGAGTGTAATCGCTGTGTCCGGGTGGTCAGCGAGATGGCCTGATATTGCGATTGGCAGTACACCGCTCGACAGTGACGGAAAGGCGAGCACACGCAGGTTGCCGGGTCCGTGCTCGGCAATTCTGCGCGCGGCACGCTCCACCGCATCGAGCCCGGTAAAGTGCCGATTTACTTCAGCCAGTAGCGCGTTACCTTCAGGCGTTAGTCGCAGGCGACCTCGATCTCGCGTAAAGAGCCGCAGCGATAGGTGCTGCTCAAGCCGTGACAACAGTCGGCTGACCGCAGGCTGCGATGCATGCAGGGCTTGCGCAGCAGCAGTGACAGTGCCGTATATGGCGATAGCACGGAACGCTTCCAGTTGCCGGGTGTTCATGGGTCTGAGACCGGATTATTCACGGTTTGGCGAGCCAGCATATTACGTTTATGCATAACATGCTTAACTTTTGGCATTGGATGATATTGCCTGTGCTTGTTACATTAACTGTCATTGCGATTAACGTAGGGGCAGTACATGGCACTCGCATCGGAACATATTGAAGTTGAAGATATCACCGCGCTGCAGGAGCTCTATCACAGCCGTGGCTGGACTGATGGATTGCCTGTTGTGCCGCCCACACCAGATGCGGTGAAGGCCTGCCTCGACTGGGCACTGACTCCGCCTGATCAGCTGATTGGAATCGAGCCGGTGCGTGGTCGCGCGGTAACGGCTGAGAAAATTGCGATCAATGCGGTGATGGCCGGTTGCCTGCCAATGCATTTTCCATTGGTTGTCTGTGCCTGGACAGCACTGTTGCAGTCTGAATTCCTGTTGCACGGTGCGACCTCAAGCACTGGTGGCTGTGCGGTGTTGATGGTAATCAACGGCGATGTGCGGCTGGAGATAGGCGCATCCGGTGGCTTCAGTGCGCTGGGTGCAAGTGATCGCGCCACCACGGCCATCGGTCGTGCAATCCGTTTGGGGTTGATTAATATCCTTGATGTGCGCCCCGGCGGGGTCGACCGCTCGACACTCGGGCACCCGGGAAAGCTCAGTTTTTGTGTGGCCGAAGATGAAGAAGGGTGCGACTGGCAGCCACTGGCGCAACAGCGCGGTATACCGCCGGGCGCATCTGCGGTGACGGTGATGGCAGCGGGTGCACCGCGCCAGATCATGAACGAGTGGACCACGCAGCCTGAAGAAATTCTCGAAACTTACGCTGCTGAAATTCGCGCCAACATGCGGCACTACTCAATCTGGTCAGGCAACTACGCACTGGTGATCGCACCACAGCACCGTACCCATCTGCATGCGGCTGGCTGGAGTAAGACTGACGTGGCAGAGTTTATCCATCGCCGTGCGCGGGTGCATCGCCGGGAATGGGCTGATGTTGGCAAGGCCTCTGTAGTACGCGACCGCGGAGATACTGAATATGCCGCGCTGCCGTCACCTGAAGATTTACTGGTGATTGCCGCGGGTGGTCCGGCGGGCGGCTTTGGTGCCGTTATACCGCCGTGGCTCGGCCCTAAAAGCCGTGCGGTGACAGCCGCAGTTGGCGCTTGCATTAATTGTTAATCAGGAGACAACCATGACTTATCAGGTACTTAATCCAACCAGTGAAGTATCGCCCGGCGTGCTTGCAACAGCACCCCGCCTGCAAAGCCTGGCCGGTGCTACGGTAGGTGTTATTTCAAACGGCAAGGAAGGCACAAAAGGTTTTTTCGCCCACCTTGAACGCATACTGGTTGAGCAGTTCGACGTTGCCAGTGTCGTGTTGCGGCGCAAGTCTAACTACAGTGCACCGGCTGAACGCAGTATTCTCGAAGAAGCTGCGGTATGGGACGTAGCCATCACCGGTATAGGCGACTGAGGCAGTTGCTCGTCGTGCAGTTTGCATGACGCCATTGCTTCAGAGCGCGAAGGTACACCCGCCGTCGCCGTAATGACGACAAACTTTATCACTGCCGCAGAGTTAATGAGCCAGGTTCTCGGTATACCTGACTATGAATTTGCGGTCATTGAACATCCGGTCAGTAGTGCGGATGATCAGGGTTTACAGGTTAGAGCGCAGCACACTGCTGAGGCGTTGCAGCGGTTGGTGCTTGTTAATTCTAACTAAGCGCAACTTACGACAACAGGGTAATACTATAGAGCCTGTCCAGGTTATTGGTGCCTGTCCGGGTTATTGTTTTGGATGTGGCGATCCTTCACTGCAGGATTCGTTAATGGTGATGGGCGAAGATCAGTCCGGTTTCTCTCATCTGATCCAGTAAGTCACCTCGTTCTCTGGCCAGTACTTTCAGGCGGCGTTTTTTACCCGGCTTAATTCTCGCAACTTCCAGTACGATACTGGCCAACTGCGCCACTTCGGCGTCGTTGGAAGCGCAGAGTTCCACAAGTCGCTTGATGTTTTTTGCAGAGATGTTCGATTGACTCAGAAAGCGATAAATTTCCTCTGTTTGCTCAACTTTCAGAATGTCGGCTTTGGGCTTTTTTGAGCATTGCTTACAGATATGATTGCGATGACCCTTGCCGGTAAACTGCTCATTCGGTTTGCTGTGACCGCAGATCCTGCACCAGTGCCCCATACGTATCCCCGATTGTCCGGTCAGTCGCCCAGTGGTGGTGATCCTGAAGCATACGCGCATACTGTTTTATCGTCCCACCGTCAGCCGCGCCATCACCCCCGTTAAGTTGTCGAGTGCCGTGGTGTCTGACAGCTTCAGCGTAATATTGATACCGCCATCGTCGGCTTTCTCAACGCACTCAGACAGACTGGCACAGAGTCTATCGGGTTAGCAGCAGGCCTGTCTCCGTTAGGATTCGTCTTAATCACCTAAGGGGAAGTGCAGCCAACAAATTCGAATAACGGTTTGCCGGTCATACTGATGCATCGGTACGCCGGAGTGCAGTTTCGGATACCAGTGAAGCAGGAAGTCGATGCGGTGAACAGCTATTGGGAAATCAACAGCGCTCACGTTTCAAACCAGATCAGTACCAATCAAACCTGAGCGAGGTCGTCAAATGGCAGAGGCTGGGCTGCCTGGGCGGGAGCACGCCGACTGGACGGGGCTTGCGCGAACATTTCGACGAACTGGCTGAACAAAAAAAATGCGGTAGAAAACACCACCATTAAAATGACAAATACGGCGATAATAACAATGACATCTTTAAGCACGAATTATTTCCCGATTAGTGCAAGTGGAGCCCGCAAAGCGGGCCAGCGGGACCAGAATACCGGAACCAAAGATGTCTACGGTTTCGGTTAATTGTCAGATCACCTAATTTTTACTTCTGCCGTTTGAATCTGGCTGATCCCCGTGTTGCTGCCGTGCCGGTCTCAATAGCAGGTAAAATTCTTCGTTTTGATCAATAAATAATCTCCGTTCAGTTTCAAGCAGTTCCGGCCGATTTGTGAAGTAGGTTAGAACATGTTTTCGGGCGGAACATTGTTTTTGAGCAATTCCCACTGTCGCATCTGCGATGACACGGACGTACCAGCGCTTGATGTCTGAAAAGAACAGCGCACAACGCTCTGCTGTGGCCGGGTGCTCGAAGCAGGCTGGCGGCATCCAAAAAGGTGTCGAGTCAACTTCTGCGCATGGTCAGGCCAATGGTCAGGTGGAGTTGCTTGAGCCGCGCGTACTTTATTCATCTGATCCGTTTTCTATTGCTGCCGACCCGGCCGCCGGTATCGGGTTTGATGAGCTGCTCAATGAATTGGCGCTGACTCCGGCCGACGCACAGGCAGACGTCACCGAGATCGTGTTCATCAATGATGATGTCGACCACCTCGATACGCTGATTCGAGACCTGAATGATCAGATTGCACAGGGGCGCAATCTCAAAGTCCATATTCTCAGCACAGCGAGCCCGGGCACTGATCAGATTGACCAGCTGCTGAGCAGCCATGACTCAGTCGCACGCATTCATATTCTTTCTCACGGTAATGAGCACGGTATTCAGCTGGGCGGGACGTGGCTGGATCTGGACAGTCTTAACCGCTATCAAACGCAGATCGCCGGCTGGGCCGATCATTTGTCTGCGGATGCGTCGTTGTTGCTGTACGGCTGTGATCTGGCGGGAGGCGATGACGGAGTTGCGCTGATTAACCGGCTGGCTGCGCTGACCGGAGCGCAGGTGTTTGCCAGTGATGATGATACCGGTCATCGCTCACTGGAGGCGGACTGGGATCTTGAATATCAAACCGGCGACGGATTTTACGAGTCTTTACTGAGTGAGGTGGCCAGGGCCGGCTGGGCAGGGGAGCTTGCGGCACCGACACTGGGTGATGGCACGCTTGCGGACATAAATGAAGACAGCGGCACTTACCCGGGAGAAACGATCGCCAATATTTTTTCGGGGCAGTTCAGCACATCTGATGGCAGTGTGTTAGCCGGTATCGCGATAGCGGGTAATGCCGGTAGCACAGAAGGCAGCTGGCAGTACTCTACTAACACTGGTGGTAACTGGTATTCGATAGGGTCCGTGACTCACGATAATGCACTGGTGCTGGATGTCAACGCCATGCTCAGGTTTGTGCCGGCGGCTGACTTTAACGGCACTGTTCCGCAACTCACTGTGTACGGGATTGATTCGGACTACAGTGGCAGCGTGACCGCAGATGCGTCAACCAGTCCGGCCGATGTAAACAACCGTGGTGCATCGACTCCATTTGCTGCAGTCGCCGCAACCATTCACTCGGACGTATTGGCCATCAACGATGCGCCGTTGCTGGGTGATGGCACGCTGAGAGACATAGTGGCGGATGCGACTAATCCGCCCGGAGATACCGTTGCCAGTATCTTCGAGGGGCAGTTCAGCGATGTAGACAACGGTGCCGTGTTTGGCGGGGTTGCCATCGCCGGTGATACCACGGCAACGGAGGGAACCTGGCAATACTCTATCGACGGTGGCAGTAGCTGGGGTGCGATCGGGGCAGTGTCTACTAACGCGGCGTTTATGCTTGATGTGAATGCCATGCTGCGTTTTTTGCCGGCGAGCGGTTTTATCGGCCCGGTACCCACATTGTTTGTTTACGGTGTGGATGACACCGGCGGTCCGTTCACTAATGGAAGTACCAAAGTACAAGAAGATGTCGCGACGCGCGGTGGATTTTCGCCGTACTCACAGGGTGTGGCGATGATTGTGTCAACCGTGGTAGCGGACTTTACCGCCAACGATGACGCACTGGGGTCGGTGGTGTCCGGCAACACGCTGACGTTCAATGCCGATGATCTTACCCATAACGATGCGACAAAAGAGTCACAGCCACCCGCCATTCTAAGTTATACGTTACCCAATATTGGTTCACTATCAAACAATGGTGCTGACTACACCTTCGGCACTAACGCTGGAGATACGGGCATTGCCAGTTTTGATTATCGGGCCATGGAAGGGAGTTCTGACCTGATCAGCCAGTGGCTATTGACCTCTGATGGTGCAGATGATTTAGGTGCTAATAATGGAATAGCATTTACCAATACCCCGGGCACACTGTTGTTTGAAGATGAGTTTGTGGAAATACCCAATCTCAGCTATCCGGATGAGTTTACCTTAACCTTCGATTTTCAGGTGTTTACAACGAACTACGATGGTGCGGAGACTCTTTTTTCTCATGGGCAACGGGGGCAGCCAAACTCTATTTTTGTATGGATCAATGGAGAAACCGTTACCGGCAGCGGCAGTGGTCCGACAGAACATCTGATTGTCGAAGTCTATGACAGTACAGAGTCAGGTACGTATACATCGTTTGCGTTAGACATAGTCCCTTTTGAAGCCGATAGTGAATGGCACAATATCGCTGTTGTGGTTCGGCAGGGAAATGGACACCTTGTGTATATTGATGGCGTGGAAGAGTATGCCTCAAGCCGCGCCTCCGGAGTGTTTACCCCGACTGGAAATGCTTACTTTGGCGCTGAGGAATCAGCCGGTGGCACAGTAGAAAACGTTGTTCAGGATCATGGAATAAGACATGCGCGGCTTTATGAAGGCTATGATCCGGCCACCATACAGGCCAATGAACTCAATTCATTCAGTACGGCGACGGTTTCCATCAACGTTCGCAATGAAGAATTTGTGGTTAACAATAACAGTATTTCGGTAATCGAAGACCAGATTTATCCGATAACCAGTGCCGAATTACTGGTCGCTGATGTCGAAGACGGACCGGCAGCGCTGAGCTATGAAATACTGGCTGATGCAAGCTACGGAAAGTTTGTACTCGATAGTGTAGACCTGAACGCTGGTGATACGTTCACGCAATTCGATATCAACAATAATAAACTGTCTTATCGCCATGACGGTAACGAAACCGCTACTGCAGATACCCTGTCGCTGCGTGCTGACGACGGGGCGGGTACCGCGTCCGACTTTACCTTTGCGATTACCGTGCAGCTGCAGGATGAGATTCCGGTGCTCAGTAATCTGGAAAGCACCGCGCTCACCTATCTCGAAGACGACGGGCTGGTCAATATATCAGATACACTGACCCTCAGCGATATCGATAGTACACAAATGCCATCGGCCATTGTCCAGTTGTCTGCCGGATATCAGGCGGGTGAAGATGAGCTGGTGTTTAGTGATACCGCGTCTATATCCGGTGCTTTTGTCACAGGCAGCGGGCAGTTGACGCTAACCGGGCCGGCAGATATCGATGATTGGCAGGCTGTACTGAGAAGTGTCGAGTTCAGAAATACCAGTGACAATCCGGTTGAAGGTTCGCGAACGGTAGAATTTTATGTCCGCCACGATAATACCGATAAACTTGCCGGCAGCCGAACCATTGACGTAAGCGCATTGAATAACAGTCCGGTGATGGGTGACGCAACGCTTGCGAGTGTGGTTGAAGATACTGCTGCACCTTCAGGTGCGTCGGTTTCAGCATTGTTTGACAGTGTATACACGGACGACAACGGGGCGCTTGATGGGATAGCAATTGTTAGCAACTCAGCCACCACCGAGGGGGAATGGCAATACTCTACTGATACCGGCGCAAACTGGTATAACGTTGGGGTTGTCAATATAAACAGTGCGTTACTGATTGAACGCCAGTCTTTGTTGCGGTTCTTGCCTGCTGCGGATTTTTTCGGTGAGGTGCCGGCGCTATCGGTTCATGCCATAGACGAGACCTACACCGTTGGTTACACCAACGGCGGTATAACATTAACTGTTGATTTGTCTTCCCAGACTGGAGCCGGTAACCCGTTTGCCGAGAACGCGTCGCGGTTAGACAGTGTTGTTACCCCTGTCGGGCCGTCTGATCTTTCCAGTGGTATAAAAATTAACTCAGAGCAAGGGAACGACACTTATCTTCTGGTAAATGACGGTGGAGCGTTGCTGGGTGGACTGGACGCCTTCACCGTTGAAGCGCATTTTTCGATAGACCAAACCAACGTGGTTAATCCGTTGATGTCTTACAGTAATGTCAGTGGTGATTATTTAAATGTTGATCTTTCCAGTAGCGGAGAGATCAGAGTGGGTTTTTTTAGCGGATCGCTTGGCGAAGAGGTCACTACCAACGCAGTACCTGATTTACTCGACGGTGAACGTCACAGTATATCGGTGGCAATGGACGCCAGTGGCGGATACCTGTGGATATATGTAGATGGCAAGCTGTTGCATGCAGAGCCTGATTTTAGCGATGGTCAGTCGTTACCTGCCGATGGGACGCTTATCATAGGTATGGATCATGAAGCGGGCGCCTCCTTTGAAACGGATGAGGTTTTTTCGGGCACTCTATACGATTTCCGTGTCTGGAATGAAGTCAGAACTGCCCCGGAGATCGAGGCTCATTACGACCAGAAACTCTATGCCGACAGCTTACCTGCCGCCCTGATTGCCTATTGGCAGATGGATGGCGTGACCACCGCCGGTGAGGTGCTTGATGTCGTCTCAGGGAACAACCTGACGTTCGAACACGCCAGTGGTCCCGGATTTACCGTTAATGTACCTGTCACCGGTTTACAGGCGACAGAAGATGCGCCTGTTGGTTCAGTGGTCGGCGCATTGCAGGTGGGCTATCCCTACCGCGGTGAAGATCTGGTACAAGATGGTACTTTTACTTACGCGAACGTTACCACCAACACCAGCTACGCAAGCGGTACCGTGCTCGGCGGGCCGGGCGGCGTCTGGCAGGTATCCAGTGGCAGTGTTGAGTTGGTTCCAGATCTTGATGAGTCGCCCTTGGGCGCGCCTTTTGTCGATCTTGTAGATACATCGACGGGTACGATCACACAGACGATCGCTACAGAGCCGGGTAAGACGTATGTGCTTACCTTTGCGATGAGCGGTGACTTCAGCAGTACGAACCAGCACAGTGTGGATGTGGGTGTTGAAGGTACCACCCCTGCAAATACACTCATCACAGCAGATAAGCCGGCCCACTGGTCAACGGATGATATTCAGTGGGATACGCGCAGTGTCACTTTTACTGCCGACAGCGCCAGCACGGATATAAGCTTTGCGGCTGTGACTAATGCCGGCAATGGCGGGGCATTGATCGCCGATGTCAGTGTGATGGAAGTCGACCCTGCCATTGCGGCCATATTGACAGCTAATCCATCGGTTACCTATAACGCTGCAACGGGTAAGTTCTACCAGAGTGTACCGACTATTGTCGAGTGGAATACCGCTCAGGCCAATGCAGTGGCAACACAACTCAATGGAATTAACGGCCGGCTGGTCACCATCCAGTCTGAATATGAAAACAGTGTGGTAAAAGACATGGCACAGGCCATGAGTCAGAACGTGTATCTGGGTGCGACAGATACCACCACAGAGGGGTTGTGGTATTGGCAAACCGGGAGTGGTGATGGTGAATTGTTCTGGGATGGCAGTGCGCAGGACGGGGTGTATGCCAATTGGAAAAGCGGTGAACCGAATAACCATAACGGTGTTGAGGACCATGCAATCATGTTCTACACCGAAGGCAACGGTAAGTGGAACGATGCGAAGCTCACCGACCTGTGGTTTGCCTCTATCATTGAATGGGACGCTGAAGAAGTGCTGTCCAGGCTGAGTTACAGCATTCAGTCCGACCCGGAGAATGCTTTTTCTATCGATGAAAGTACCGGGGAAATAAGGGTTCAAGATTTGTCAGGCATAGATTACGCGACCGACCCTAATTATCAGATCACAGTACGTGTTACCGATGCTGTCGGTGAATTTTACGATGAAGTCGTGCCTGTTTTCATCAATGGTAACGCCGCACCACAGCTTTCCAATATAGAAAGTACCACGCCTGCCTTCACTGAGAACGGCTCTGCGGTAAATGTTACCTCTGCACTTGTTATCAGTGATACTGATGGAACACAACTCACCTCTGCCACCGTTGAAGTAGTCAATTATGTTGCTTCAGACGACAGATTACTGTTTACAGACAATGGCACCTTTACCAGCAGTTGGGACAGTGGCGACGGTAAGCTGACCATTAATGGCGCTGCAACACTTGCACAATGGCAGACAGCGCTGCGCACTGTTCAGTATACCAATGTCAGTGAAGACCCGACGACGGTAGACCGGGAGATTCGTTTTACTGTTAATGACGGAATTGATAATTCCAATTCACTGTCGCGGAGTATTTCAGTGGTGCCCGTTAACGACGCGCCCACTCTTGGTGAAAGCACGCTGGCACCGGTGAAAGAAGATGACGCCAATCCTTCCGGTCAGCGGGTTGATGAAATTTTCGGTAGTCAATTTTCGGATGTGGACAGCGGCTTTAGCGGGGTTGCGGTGGTCGGTGATGCGACTACCTCGCAGGGAGTCTGGGAGTTCTCAAGCGATGCCGGTGCGACATGGATTCCGCTCGGGGCAGTATCCGAGGCTGAAGCGGTTGTTCTTGGGAATGCAGATCACCTGCGCTTTCTACCGGCAGCATCGTATTACGGCAGCGAAAAACTGTTAGACGTGGTTGCACTGGATGACAGTTACACCGGCAGTGGTGCGATATCCGACGGGCAAAGAGTGCTTGAGAACGTCACCGCCAGAGGCGGGGCAACGCCATACTCGTCAGCGGTGTCCGGACTGTCAATGACCGTGTTGCCGGATGGTCCAACTGATCTGTCGACGGGAATCGTATTGAATACCGACGGTGGAAATAATGCTTATCTGTTAGCGAATAACGGCGCTGGAATACTTGGGAATCTGAGTGCGGTAACGGTGGAAACACAGGTTTCGTTTGATCGAATTGATGGTCTTACCCCACTGCTGTCTTACTTCGCTCCGGCTTCGCAAAACGCGCTGTTGTTAGGGGTTGAGTCCGATGGTCGTTTGTTCGCTTTCGTCAATGGTGAACGGGTGGATACACCGGCAAGCCAACTTGTTACTACCGATGGACGGGTGTATTCGATAGCGTTCAGCTGGGACTCGCTGCACGGAAGTGTCTCGTTCTACCTTGATGGCAAGCTAGTCTATCAAGAGCAGGGTATTGCGCAGGGCGCGTTGATTGCCCCTGATGGAACGTTGTTGTTCGGTCAGGAGCAGGACGCGCAGAACGGTGGGTTCGAACCCATTCAGGTGTTTGAAGGCACTTATCACGATGTACGAATATGGAATGAGATAAGAACTGAAGCCGAAATCGCGCAAAACTATGGACATAAGCTCGATCTGGAGCAGTTGCCGGACGCCCTGATTGCCAACTGGCAGATGGACGGGATTAACAGCGATGGCGAAATAGAAGATGTGGTGATCGGTGGTGGGTGGTTAAGTGTGGAACAAGCAGGCGAAGCGGGTTTTACCAGCAGTACACCGGTCGATGAATTAACTGTTGAAGAATATGCGCCAAACGGAACTGTTGTCGGGGGGCTGGTGCCGCACGAAGGCAGAGTCGTTGCGGATTTAGTACTCGATGGCACTTTTGCACATGCAGGGGCAAACCAGTCAGAGGTGTATCATGCCGGAGATACTATCGGCACTGGCGGACCATGGGTAGTTGAAAGTGGCAATGTGAACCTTCAGGGTAACTGGGATAACACGCCGTTGGGCGGCAAGCCGGTTGATTTGAACGGTACTGATCCCGGATCGATTAGCCAGACACTGACAACTGTGCCGGGGCAAACCTACCTGGTCGGTTTTCTGTTAACCGGCAACTATTATGCTGACGGTCTTAAGACGATGACTGCTGAGGCCGCTGATACAGCGCTGAGCTTTGCGGTATCCAAACCCGATGGCTGGAATCCCAACAACGCACTGATATGGGAGCGACAGGTATTTACATTTACCGCTACTGCTGACAGTACCGATTTGATATTTACCGGCACCACTGCCGGTGCATTTGGTGCGGTAATCGGCGATGTACAGGTCACTGAAGTAACAGACAAGGTGTCGGAAATTCTCAATGCGAACCCCGATACTTTTTATAATGCTTTTACCGGCAAGTTTTATCAAAGAGTCACCACATCGTCCACATTTACTGACGCGGTCAATAATGCGGTAAGTACTGAGATTAACGGGGTTGCCGGACAAATAGCGACGGTGCGTTCAGCTATGGAAAATCGGGTGCTGTTCGGGCTGGCGCAATCCATGGGCAGCGCAATCTGGCTGGGTGCTAATGACAGTCAGTCAGAAGGTCAGTGGCACTGGCTGCAAAAGGATCAACAGGCGGAACAGTTCTGGAACGGAAACGGAAGCGGCAGTGCAGTTGGCGGGGCTTATCAAAACTGGGGAGGTGTCGAACCTAACGATTCAAATGGTGGTGAAGACTACGTAGCCATGAGGTTGGATAACGCTACCTGGCTTGATGTGGTCAGTACTAGTACTTTTCAGTATATTATCGAATGGAATGAAGACGAGGTTTTATCCAGTTATACCTACAGCCTGAACTCGGACCCGAGTGGTGCATTTGCCATTGACCGTACCAGTGGCGTTATCACTGTTGAAGATGAGTCGAAACTGGACCACGAAATCAGCAGCGTACAGAGTATAGAAGTCAGTGTTACTGATGCAAGTGGAGAAACCCACGAAGAGACACTGCTTGTAAATGTTACTAACGTTCCGGCACCGGTGTTGTCAGGCAATAGTTCAACTGCCGTGCTTTATACGGATAACGTGGTGCCTGTTGCACAGTCTATAGTCGTTGCGGACGACGATGACACACATCTTCAGTCGGCCACAATAAAAATAAGTAACGGTTATCTGCCCGCGGAGGACAGGCTGCTGTTTTCGGATACCCCGACCTTATCCGGTGCATGGGATAACAGTGCGGGTGTGCTGACTATAACCGGTACTGATACGGTGAGCGCGTGGCAGGATGCGCTTCGCACGGTTGAATATCATAACATCAATGACAATACGAACGCCGGTCTGCGACAGGTGGAAATTGTCGTTGATGATGATAATGAATCATCCAATGTGTTTGCTGCATCAGTATCTGCTTCGTTTAAGGTCGATGAAAATACTGCCGCGGGATACGCAGTCGGGAATTTAGATATTCTCACACCCGATGCGATGTTTTTTCATCAGCGCGGCGGTGATTTTGCCGGGGGAATACAGTCTCAGGCCGACCGGGAGCGCTATGCCGCTGATGGTAGCAGCAATGGTGCAACACTGGATCAATGGCAGGTGGTCTCCGGCGATGTTGATCTGCGCGGGCCCGGTTGGTCAACCGGGCCGGACGGGGGGTATGCGCTGGATTTGAATGGCGATTTACCCGGGCAGATCTCCCAGCAGATAACCACCGTGCCCGGTGCACAGTATGTGGTGCACTTTAACCTCAGTGGTAACTTTCTTGCTGTACCTGCAGATGGTCGGCTCAGTGGTGAAGTGAGTGCCGCCGGTCAACAGAGTACTTTTGATTTCGATCATTTTCCCGGCTGGTCAAAGACTGAATTAGGCTGGCGTGCCGAGTCGATGACCTTTACCGCAGTCGATCCGGTCACCACGGTGTCGTTCCGCTCACTAGTGACCGGTGTATTTGGCCCGGTGATCGCAGACATACAAGTGATAGATGTGCTGAGCTATCAACTGGCAGACACCGCAGTGCCGTTTTCCATTGCAGGTAGTGAGTTGCTGGTGGCAGGTGGGCTTGACCATGAAAGTGAGGATCACTATCCGCTGAATATTATTGCCTCAAACAGCCAGGGTGATTCCGCTGTAGTAGATGTGCCGGTTTATGTACGTGACTTAAACGAGAGTCCGTCGTTAACTGTCAATGACACACTGACCATGATTGCAGGGTCAGGCGAAGTCGTGGGGACATCACTCCTTTCGGCCACGGATGTAGACAGCCTTGACAGCGCCGGTACACAGTTGAGTTATACACTCACCAAAGTGCCGGACACCGGCGTGCTGAGCCTGAATAACACTGACCTGAGTATCGGTGACAGTTTCACGCAGCGTGATATCGAACAGAGCAGGCTGATGTTCAGCCATAGCGGATCGTCTGCAGCAGTCGATTCGTTTGAGTTTGTACTGGCTGACGGTGGTGAAGATGGTGCTGTCGGTGTAAGTGGACAGTTTGATATTGATATTCACAATTCATTGTCACTATCGGCTGCACCGCAGTGGTCGATGCCTGAGGGCGGAACGGTAGCCCTGTCAAACATGCATCTGGAGCGTACAGATGGTTTGGTCAGCAATGCAGAGTTACAGATAGAGGTCGTGAGCGTATCAGCACCCTTCAGCCTGCGACATGCTGCTGATGGAACTCCCGTTGTCAGTTTCACGATGCAGGAAGTAATCAATGGTGAAGTTTTGCTGGTGCACGATGGCAGCAATGCCCATGAGGGAGAGTTACAGCTGGCGTTTACGCGTCTGGACAACAATACTGCGCCCATTGCACCTCAGCAGATCAGTCTGATAGCGCAGGATGTGGCAGACGCACCCTTCGGTAGCAATAGTACCGTTACCACCGGGCACGAAACACCGGTAACCATCACCACAGCGCAGCTCGCATTCAATGACACAGATGATGGTAATCTTTTTGTTGGTGTCAGAGTTGAGTCGTTGCCGGTTGCGGGCTCACTGCAGGTGTCTGGCACGGCGGTAACTGCCGGGCAGGTGATTGCGGCAGAACAAATTGAAGCGGGCGAACTGCGGTACATTCCGGTTCAATCAGCGATTGGTACTGGGAATGAAACGATAGGCTTTCGAATCATAGACAGTGGCGATACAACCACTGGTGGTATCAACGAGTCGGAGAATATCTATACGATTAGTGTCATCGTCGAGAGTGATTACAGTCCGCAGGCAGTAAATGATGTGATTATGGTTAATGAAGGCGGGACTATCACTTCTCTGGCCTCAGGCGCGGTGAGTGTGCTGGCCAATGATATCGACCCCGATAGTGATCAGAGCGAATTGTTCATCGCGTTGGAAGGGGGGCCGTTACACGGAGCGCTGCAGTTAAACGTCGATGGCACGTTTGAGTACAAGCATGATGGCAGTGAGACGGTGAGTGACAGTTTCAGTTATAGAGTAGTGGATAACGAAACCGAGCTGGGCCTGCTGCTGGGCAGTCTGGGGATGGTGGAGATAGAGATCATCCCGACCAATGATCCGCCACAGGCGAGTGAAGTTGACGATAAACGGGTGGTCGCTGCAGAGCCTGTTGAAATAACTCTGCCGGATGACTTGTTTACCGACAGTGATATCGATGATGAACTGACGATAAGTGCCGCCACGGCAGATGGCTCCGCATTGCCGGAGTGGTTGTCATTTGATTCATCCACCGGAAAATTCACCGGTCTACCCGATAATAACCAGGCGGGTACGCTTGCGATTGTTGTCACCGCTACAGATTCGCAGGGTGGGACTGCACAGGCTGAATTTAAAATAGAGGTAGAGCCGCAAATAGGTTCTGCATTTGCTCAGGCTTTATTACCCGAATCGACGGTTGAAGAAGAGGAGCCGGAAGAGGAGCCCGAACCTGAGCCTGAACCCGAACCGGCTCCTGCGCCGCTGGAAGAGAGTGAAGCCACAGCCTCTGCAGAACCTGCAGCTTTTGCAAAGGAGGATGAGTCGGAACAATCTGATGAACAAATGGCTGAACAGAGTCAGGTGGTGGTTGAAGTGCAGGCCCTGTTCAAGTCAGCCAACAAGTCTCTGGCAGAGATCAGTTTTGACTTTGAAGACAAGGTGATCAAGCACCAGAGCCAGCGCAGTGTATCAACGGCAGCAGCGGTTGTGCTCCAGCACGATGAAGTTAAACAAACAGAAGTACCTGCACTGCAGCAACTGTTCTTTGCCGAAGGCAGCAACCCGTTGCGACTGGCCAAGTCGATCCAGCAGGAGTTAAACCGGGTGAACGAACAGATGAACAATTCGACCGTACCGGAGAATCTTGTCATTGGCAGTAGCGTGAGTGTGTCGGCAGGTTTGTCGCTCGGCTATGTGTTCTGGCTGATCAGAGGCGGCGTGCTGCTGACCAGTACCATGGCGGCGATGCCGGCGTGGCGTTGGATAGACCCGGTGCCGGTACTGGAAGCGGCAAAAGGTGACGATGAAGACGACGACGAAACACTGGAGACCATCTCTGCCAACCGCGATGAAACATCGCAGGAAGAAACCGGACGGTCTTCAGCAGCTGAGCGCAAGCCGACAGACAGCGACACTGATCGCGCAGGGAAAAGTATCGGCGGCGAAAGCGGGGATTAACTGACTACTCTGCCGGAAAATTCGGGCAGACGGCGGTTTGACCCTTGCGGGGAAGCGTGAACCAGCCATTACGCTGGCACAAACTGCGTTTTAAATTGCCTGCCGGGATACAGATCTATTATTCGGATAGCCGACAGGAATCTGTCATCAAAAAATCGCTGAACTTCGTTCAGTTTCAGGCAGTTCCGGCCGATTTGTCCAGTAGAGTAGAAGCTTCTTCCGGGCACCGCATTGTTGTTGATCAATCATCAGACTTGTGACGGCAGTAACATAGTCACTCTAGTCCGTCATGGCCTGGCAGGCGAGTGTGCCCGGGGCAGCTGTGGATAACAGCCGTCGTAAAGTGGCTGACAAACCTGAAACGGTAGAGTCAGCACCCGGGCGAATGCACGTAGAGCTGCTCGAGTCGCGTGTATTGTATTCGGCTGATGCGTTGTCTTTGCTGGTCGACGCTGACGATGAAGCCGTTGCCGACGAACCCCTTATTGATGAGGCCATTGCCGATGTGCCTGAATCTGACCAGGGATTACCTGAGTCCCGCGGGTCGGTTTCCGTCGAGGTCGTCTTTGTTAATTTTGATCTGGAAGATCGGGATACGCTGCTTCTGGATTTGGTTGCTCAGCAGCAGAACGGACGTCATCTGCATATCCATATTCTCGATGATCAGTCTCACGTCCTTGAGCAGATTGATCAGGCACTGGATGCCCATGGCTCGGTAGCGGCGGTACATGTACTTTCGCACGGGAATGACACCGGTGTGCAGTTGGGTGGTACCTGGTTTGATCTGGATCACCTGGACGATAATGCCGTTCAGATTTCCGACTGGCAGGCGCAGCTAGCGGATGGATCTGCCTGGATGTTCTACGGATGCGATCTGGCGGCGAGTGAAGAAGGCATCGAGCTGCTGAACCGGTTCGGGTCAATGACCGGTGCTGAGGTATTTGCCAGTGCAGATACTACCGGACACAAAGCGCTTGGCGGTGACTGGGATCTTGAGTACTCAACTGCAGATGGTCAGCATGAGTCCTTACTTAGTGAGGCCGCACAACAACAGTGGCATGGTGAGTTAGCTGCTCCTTCACTGGGTAACGGCACACTGGCGGATATCAGTGAAGATGATCCGGCGCCACCCGGTGAGACCATCAGTAACATCTTTGCCGGTCAGTTCAGTGTTGCCGATGGCAGCGTGTTTACGGCGATTGCCATTGCTGATGACGTTACGGGCTCTGAGGGAGCATGGCAGTATTCAACGAACGGTGGCAGCGACTGGTATGCGATCGGCGCGGTAACTCACGATGCGGCATTGGTACTCGATATCAACACCATGCTGCGATTCATCCCTGCCGCTGATGAAAACGGAGCCGTGCCGGCACTGACGCTATACGCTGTGGATTCGAGTTACACAGGCGGGGTTACGGCAGGTGTAGCGACAGTGCTGGCGGATGTAAATACTCGTGGTGCATCGACACCGTATGCTGCTGCATCAGCAACGATTGATTCGACGGTAATCCCTGTTAACGATGCACCGGCTCTGGGCAACGGGGTGCTGCGCGATGTGGTGGTTAATCCGATGAATCCTGCCGGTGACATCATTGCCAACATTTTTGACGGTCAATTCAGTGATGTTGACAACGGTGCAGTGTTAGAAGGTATCGCGATCGTCGCCGACGATACCACCACCGAAGGTACCTGGGAGTACTCTACCAATAGCGGAAACTGGTTTTCGATAGGCAGTGTGTCGACTAACGCGGCGTTGTTGCTTCATGAAAGCACGCTGCTTCGCTTCAACCCCGCGACAGATTTCGTCGGTCAAACGCCGACGCTTTCTGTGTATGGTGTCGACGGGACGGGCGGACCTTATACCGCCGGTGGTGCCAGAAGTATCGAAGATGTGTCAGTTCGTGGTGGTTCCTCCCCCTATGCCGTGGGTGCTGCCAAGGTGGTTTCTTCAGTGGTTGCAGACTTTGCAGCCAACGATGATGTGCTGGGGCCGGTCTTGTCCGGCAGCAGTCTGAATTTCCTCGCAGAGGACTTCACCGACAATGACGCGTTCAGAGGTGCGCAGGCACCGACAATCCAGTCTGTCACTTTGCCCACGCTCGGCTCGCTCGCCTATAGTGGTTTAAATGGTAATTATATCTACAGCAGTCCGGCTGGTTCCTCAGGCGTGGCAACCTTTAACTACAGTGCCATGGATGGAAGCCCGGACATCATCAGTCAGTGGCGGCTTACCAATGATGGTGCTGATGATCTCAATCAGAACAACGGTACGGTCACAACCGATGATGCCCCTGGCTCACTGGTGTTCGATGGCGATGACCATGTAGAAGTGCCGAACTTCAGTTATCCGGATGAGTTTACCCTGACATTTGATTTCCGCGTCAATGATCTGGATAACGACAACGAAGAAGCGCTGTTTTCTCAGGGCGTGTGGGAAAATCCGAACTATCTCGGTATCTGGATTAACGGTAAGGATGAGGCGCCGGGTCGGCATCTTGTGACTCAGATATGGGACAGCACAGATTCCGGTGCGTCTTATACGCCGGATGCGTTTGACGTGTCTTCCTTTGAAGGTGACGGACTGTGGCACAACTACACCATCACTATAAAAGAAGGTGTGGGGTACTCTGTGTACATTGATGGGGTTCTGGCACATACCTCATCGCGAGGTGACGGGCCGTTTACCCCGGCAGGTCCGGCATATTTCGGTGCGGAAGACCTAGGTGGCGGAACGCTGAACTACTACCTCGAAAATCACGAAATCAATAACGCGAGGCTATATAGCGGATTTGATCTGCCGACGGTACAAGCCAATCAACTGAATGAATTCGACAGCGGCACCGTCTCAATAACCGTTCGCAACGAAGAAACTCTGGTCAACAATAATAATGTAGAAGTCGATGAAGATCAGAAGATCCCGATTACCAATGCTGATTTACGCACCACAGATATCGAAGACAGTGCGGCAGTACTCCGCTATGAAATAACGATTGATGCCAGCTACGGCACGCTGGTGCTTAATGGTGTAGATCTAAATGCCGGTGACAGCTTTACGCAGAAAGATATCGATGACGGGAATCTGGAGTTCCGACACAACGGTAGTGAAACAGCAACTGCTGACTCTGTCACTCTACAGGTTGATGACGGGGCCGGCTCCGTAACTACCTTTGCGTTCACCATCACGATCCAGCTGGATAACGATTTACCTGTACTCAGCAGTGTGGAGTCAGCTACATTAAACTACATTGAGGGCGATGATGCGGTGGTGGTATCGAATACCATTGCCGTTTCCGACGCCGATAATGTTGAACTGACGTCTGCCAGAGTAGAGTTTATCGCAGGCTACGAGAGCGCTGAGGATGAACTGCTATTTGTAGATACTGCGTCTATAAGCGGCAGCTTCAATAGCGCGCTGGGTATTTTAACGCTGACGGGTACCGGCAACTTATCCGCCTGGCAGGACGCGCTTCGCAGCATTCAGTATCGAAACAGTAGTGAAAGCCCGGAAGATGGCACCCGTACGCTGTCGTTTACTGTGAACGATGGTACTGCCGACTCGCTGAATGCTGATCGTGTTATCCGGGTGTTTGCGGTTAATGATGCACCGGTCATGGGCAATGCATCGCTCGCTTCGGTAGCTGAAGATACACCGGACCCGGACGGAGAAGCCGTCAGTAATTTATTTTACGGTGTATACACCGATGTAGACGGCATACTCGACGGGGTTGCTATTGCCGCTGATGCAACCTCCGGCGAAGGACAGTGGGAGTACTCGACGGACAACGGAGTAAACTGGTATAGCGTTGGTGCGGTCAGCAGTGCTTCCGCGCTGGCAATAGATACCACGGCAATGCTCAGGTTTGTGCCGTCGAGTGATTTCTTTGGTGCGGTTCCCGTGCTGACTTTGTATGCAATCGACGACAGCTATGCCGGAAGCTACTCCAGCGGACCGACCAGAGTAGCAGTCGATGTTTCCAGTGGCGGTGGCTCCAGTGCATATGCCGGAGCGGCCTCACTGCTTGGTTCGAGTGTCACACCGGTTGGTCCTGCTGATCTGTCGAGTGGAATCACGTTAAATACGGACGGTGGCAACGATTCCTATCTGCTTGCCAACGATGGTGGAGCACTGCTTGGCGGGTTGAGCGCCTTGACGGTTGAGGCGCAGTTTGAGCTGGAGTCGCCCACTGACTACAGCAGTTTGTTTTCTTACAACTCGTCGGCAGGTGAGCATCTCAAGCTTTTGGTCAAAGACGACGGGATAATCCGGGTGGGCCTGTTGGGTACTGACTTTGATACAGACCCGATTCCCGAGCTGGTGGACGGTAGACGTCACAGTGTCGCCGCGTCGTGGGATTCAACAGACGGTTACCTGCGGATATACGCTGACGGTGAGCTCGTTAAGACAGAGGTCGGCTATCAGGTCGGGCAATCGATACCGGGTAGCGGCGCACTGGTCATGGGCTTAGAGCAGGATGGTGCCGGGGGCAACTTTGAAACCGATGAAGTATTTACCGGCACACTGTACGACATTCGTGTCTGGAACGAAGCAAGAAGCCCCGCTGAAATAGCCGTCCACCAGGATCAAAAGCTGTACATTAAGGAGCAGCCGGCATCACTCATTGCAAACTGGCAAATGGATGGTGTCAATGGCATCGGCAACATTGAAGATGCGGTCAGTGGCAATGATCTGACCGTCGAACACGCGACCGATGCAGGCTTTTCCAACAATGTTCCTATAACACGGATGCAGGTGGCAGAGGATGCCGCGCCCGGGACTGTCGTGGGTTCCGTTCAGGGGAGTTATTCCTATCGAGGTGAAGATCGCATACAGGATGGTGCATTTACGTATTCAGGTGACACTGTTAATACTATATACACCACGGGTAATGCTATTGGTGGGCCGGCCGGGCCATGGGTAGTCAATAGTGGCAACGTAGAGGTTGTGCCTACCTGGGATTCATCACCCAGTGGCGGACCCTTTGTTGATCTGGTGGGTACCACAACAGGCATGATATCCCAGGCATTTGCGGTTGAGCCGGGCAAGGACTATGTGCTCAATTTTGCCCTCAGCGGCGACTTTCAGAGTGTTAATCAGCATCAGACTCGAATTGTTGTAGAGCTTAGCAGCTTTTGACACCGACCTGACTGTTAATAAACCGGACAGCTGGGCAACTGACAATATTATCTGGGATCATCGGAGTATCAGTTTTACGGCGATGAGTGGAACCGCGACGATTAGTTTTCAGGCATTGACCAACGTTGGTAATGGTGGCGCAATTATCAGCGATGTCAGTGTGGTAGAGGTCGATCCGGCAATTGCTGCAGTGCTTGCTGCCAATCCCTCGGTGACCTACAACGCTGGCACCGATAAGTTCTATCAGACTGACCCGACGATTGTGGACTGGCATGCCGCTCAAAGTAACGCAGTGGCGCAAACGCTCAATGGGGTCAGTGGGCGTCTGGTCACGATTCAATCCAGTTATGAAAACGCGGTTGTGAAAAGCCTTGCTACCAGTATGGGGCAGAACACTTACCTCGGGCTGTCAGATCAGACAACCGAAGGGGAGTGGTACTGGCAGACCGGTGCTGGTGATGGCGAATTAGCGTGGTCCGTCAACACCAATAGCGCGGACGGCGTGTTCACCAACTGGAACACAAGTGAACCGAATAATCATCTCGGCGTTGAAGATCATGCCGGCATGTTTGAAACCGATGGTGCCTGGAATGATGCAAAAATCGATGATCTGTGGTTTGCATCAATAGTAGAGTGGGACGCCGATGAAGTGATTCAAAAGGTTACTTATAGCATTGAGTCCGACCCTGCCAATGCCTTTTCAATCAATGAAGATACCGGTGAAATCAGCGTTGCCAGTATCGCTGGTATCGACTACGAAACCGACCCGACCTACGACATTGTGGTGCGCGTTACCGATGTGACGGGTGAGTTCTACGAAGAAACCATGACTGTCTTTGTGACTGATAACTCCACACCGCAGATTACCAATGTAGAAGCTGACGTTCCGGACTATACAGAAAACGATGGGCCGGTAGCGATCACATCAACCATCACATTGAGTGATGCCGATGACACAATGCTTGAATCGGCGACAGTCACAATACGTCCAACCTATTATTTTGCCGGGCAGGACGAGTTGTTATTTACTGACTACGGGGCGTTTACCGGCACATGGGACGCAGTGGCGGGTCAACTTATGATCACCGGACCGGCTTCCACAGCCGCTTGGCAGGACGCGCTACGTACGGTGCAATATCAAAATACGAGTGACAATCCAATTCCCGATGTAATAATTTTTGACTTTGAGATCAGTGACGGCAATGAAACATCCAATACCGCCTCACGATCTCTGAATATTATCGCCGTTAACGATGCACCGGGTCTTACTGACAGTACACTTGCCAGCGTGCATGAAAACATTGCTGATCCTGCGGGACAAACGGTGAACGATATATTTGCCGGACAGTTCCTGGATGTTGACGGTACATTCGCTGGTGTGGCGGTGGTCAGTGATGCCACTACGTCGCAGGGAAGCTGGCAATTTTCCGTTGATGGAGGAGCCAGCTGGCACGACATAGGCGCGGTGTCCGAGTCATCCGCGCTGTTGCTGCTGGCAACTAACCAGCTGCGATTTCTGCCGGCGAATGATTTCCATGGTTCGGTGCCGGCGCTCGGTGTTGTTGGTGTAGATGACACTTATGTCGATGACCCATTGGCGGTCGATGGTTCCAGGCTGATCGGTGATGTCAGCGTCCGCGGATCATCCACCGCCTATTCAGCGGATATTGCCACCGTGGATTCTCTGGTGACTGCAGTCGGTCCGATGGCTCTGTCTACCGGCATTGAAATCAATAAAGACAGTGGTAACGACGCCTATCTGCTGGTAGATAATGGTGGTGCATTGCTTGGTGGCCTCGATGAGCTAACGGTGGAAATACAGGCATCGTTTGCTGCGCTCAACGGGCAGTCGTCACTGGTCTCTTACGCCACCGCCGCGCATGATGATGTACTCGTGTTGCGGGCGGAGTCTGATGGGTCTTTGTTTGCGGTTATTAACGGCACAATTGTACATACACCTGACCTGCCCTACGTGTCCGTTGGTGATCACACTCATGCGATTGCGCTCAGTTGGAGCAGCGCAGAGGGCCGTGTAGCCTTTTATGTTGATGGAAAACTGGTACACACCGAAGTTGGTGTGGCAGTAGGTAGTACCATCGCCGGTGGCGGTACACTGCTGTTTGGGCAGGACCTGGACTCATTGTTCGGAGACTTTGAGTCCTATCAGGCTTTTGAGGGTACATTACATGATGTGCGACTTTGGAATGAAGCGCGTACCGAAGCCGAGATAGCACAGACGCATGCTTATAAGCTTTATACTGATTTGTTGCCGGGCTCACTTATTGCCAATTGGCAAATGAGCGGTTTTAATACAGGCGGAGCGATTGATGATGTGGTCTCCGGAAGACAGCTTAGTGTCGGTCATGCCGCCGGTGCCGGATTTACCGCGAGTGAAGCGCAAGATGTTCTTAGCGTTGAAGAATACGCAGCAAATGGCACCGGGGTTGGAACGCTGGTGGCCCACAGTGGCGGGTGGACGGATGATCTTGTCAGCGAGGGGTCTTTCACGCTGGTAAGCCACACCACCGATGCGTTGTATAGTTCGGGACAAACTATCGGCACCGGCAGTCCATGGACGGTTGACAGTGGCGACGTCCATACACAGGGGTCCTGGGATTCATCTCCGTTGGGTGGTGTCGCGCTTGACGTCAGTGGCACGGTGCCCGGAAAGATCAGCCAGACACTTGTCACCGAGCCGGGACAGATTTATCAATTAAGCTTTGCACTCACCGGCAATTTTAACGACTTGACGGATAAAACAGTACTGGTGACCACTGGTGCCGATTCGGCGAGCTTTACGGTGAGCCCGCCGGATGGATGGGACCCGAGCAATGCGCTGATGTGGAATCACCGGTCACTTACTTTTACCGCTACCGCTGCGTCCACCACACTCAGTTTTGAAACCACTGCACCAGGCAACCGATACGGACCAGTGATTGGTGACGTACAGGTAGTAAAGCTGGCACCGAACATTGCCGCATTGCTCGATAGCGATTCGTCATTGTCGTACGACGCTGGAACGGGAAAGTTCTATAAGTCTGTTGCCACACCTTCAGTGTTTACCGATGCCCTTAATGATGCCATTGCCACCGAGTTAAACGGAGTGCCCGGGCAGTTAGTGACGATTGGATCGGCCTACGAAAATGATTTAGTTCAGAGTGAGGCGCTGTCGCTTGGCAGTGATATCTGGCTGGGCGGAAGTGACAGCGTGACAGAAGGGCACTGGCACTGGCTGGAAGGAGATCAGCAGGGCGAACAGTTCTGGGACGGCGCTGTAGCAGGTACACAGGTCGGTGGTGCCTTTACCCACTGGGGCAGTACCGAACCGAACAGTTTCAATGCGAGCGAAGACCACCTGGCCTTGAGGCGTAGCAATGGTGAATGGAATGATGTCCCCAGGACAATCACCTACCAGTACATTATCGAATGGGATACCGATGAAGTGCTTTCCGGCAGTACCTATGTATTGTTGTCCGATCCGAGTGGTGCTTTTGCGGTGGACGGGAAAACAGGCGTCATCACTGTTGCTGACGGGGCTTTGCTTGACTACGAAATACAGCCTGCCCATGACATTGTAGTGCGGGTAAGCGATGCCAGCGGGGCAGTCTATGACGATACGATTACCATCAACGTCACCGATGTTGCATCACCTTTGCTGACAGATGCTGGCGGTGCGGTGGGCGTATACACTGAAAATGACATCGCGTTGTTATTGGCACCGTCTATAGACGTCAGTGACGCCGATGATACCCACTTGCGCACTGCCACGGTTACCATTACCGGAGACTATCAACCGGCTGAAGATCTGCTGGTGTTTTCTGACACGGGTACACTCACCGGGGCCTGGAGTAGTACGTATGGAGTGCTGACTATTACAGGCAACGATACACTGGCCGCCTGGAGGGATGCGCTTCGCACGGTGTCTTATATCAATACCAGTGAAAACCCGACTGAAGGGAGTCGAGGGATTGCTTTTATCGTTTACGATGAAAACGAATCTTCCAATTCACTGGGAAAAATACTTAACGTTGCAGCGGTAAATGACTCGCCGTTAATCTCTGATACCTCGTTGAGTGATACCACTGAAGACAGCATCTCTCATAGCGGGGAAACCGTTGCCGATCTATTCTCCGCCGCGTTTTCCGATGTCGATGGCGGGCTATTCGGGGTTGCACTGACAGCTGATTCGACCACCAGTGAAGGGCAGTGGCAGTACTCTACCAACAACGGTGCTGCCTGGTACGCGCGAGGTTCAATCAGTGAGTCCGATGCGCTGGTGCTCGACCTGAATACGCGATTACGATTTGTACCCTCCAGCCATTATCATGGTGCGGTCCCCGCACTGACAGTCTATGCGATTGACGACAGCTATGCCGCCGCTGCAACTTCGGGGGCGGATAGCATCACCGCTGATGTGACCGTCCGTGGTGGCAGTACTGCGTTCTCAGGCACATCTGCAACGATCAGCGGGAATGTTGTGTCTGTCAATGATGCCCCGGTTATTACTAACGGGTATTTGAACGACGTTAATGAAGATGTGGCGTCTCCTCCGGGGGAGCTGATCAGTAATATCTTCTCGGGAGTGCTGAGTGATGTCGATGGCGACGTTTCAGGTATTTCGGTGGCGGCTGATGCCACCGGCACCGAGGGCCAATGGCAGTATTCAACAAACAGTGGTGCAGACTGGTATGCAATCGGGTCGGTCTCTGAAATCAACGCGCTGGTATTGGATCTTGATACGCGGTTGCGGTTTTTACCCGCTGCTCACTATAACGGGCCGGTGTCGGATTTAACCGTGTACGGTACTGACGGCTCAACAGGGGCTGCAGCGACAGTCGGCAGCTTTCGAGCAATTACCGATGTGACTGTACGTGGGGGCAGCACCGCTTTTTCTGCCGATTCGGTGGTGATTAATTCGATGGTACTGGCCGTTAACGATGCACCGCAGTCTGTGGATTCGGGAATGATCGCCGTTGAAGACACACCCTATACGTTTAATGCCGCAGATTTTATTTTCTCTGACCCGTATGATGGCGATGCGTTTACCACCGTTCAGATAGTGAGTGTGCCTACCGGAGGGCAACTGTCGCTCAGTGGTAGCGAGGTGTTCGATGGTGACACTGTTGCTGTCAGTGACATTGTTGCCGGCAGGCTCGAATACCGTGCTCTGGAGAACGCAAACGGTGTTGCCTACGATTCATTTACCTACCGTGTACAGGATGATGGCGGTACGTCGTCCGGTGGTATCGATACCAGTGCGCCGGTGTTAAAGACCATTGATGTCACCGCGATCAATGATCCACCCTCGCTGACAACCGGACTAATCACGGTGCCGCGGGGAGGGATACACACACTGGACAGTACGAATGTCGAGGCGATCGACGTAGACGTCGACAAAGCACAGCGTATTGTCAGTGTCAGCAGTGCCCCGACTCATGGAGGACTGCTGCTGAGCGGAATTCCACTGAATGTCGGAGACACCTTTACACAGCTTGATGTGGATACCGGTGAATTGCGCTATGTCAATAACGGCCTGAGCAGCATCGATGATGTGTTTGCGCTGTCCTTTGCCGATGCAGGAGACAATCCATCGACACTGCCGGTCAATAGAATTGTGGTTGTGTCCGTCACAGAAACACACCCGCAGGGAGCCCCGGATGCTGCTATCGTCGATGAGCACCAGTCGGTGGTGATACCGGTGCTGGATAATGATGACGCTGCAGATGAGCCTATCGACCCGTCGACTGTCACTATATTTAATGCACCCGCGCACGCGACAACAACCGTCCGTGCCAATGGCGATATAGAATATCTGCACGACGGCAGCGAAACGGTTTCAGATTCATTTACCTACACAGTCAGTGATACCGGTGGAGAGGTGTCCGATCCAATTACGGTGTCACTGGACATTACACCGGTTAATGACGTACCGGTGCTGAACAGCTTTAACGGCCCGCCAACTCAGGGGGGTGAAGATACAGTCATTGAGGTCACGGCGATACAGCTGTCAGCGCAGACAAGTCACAGTGATGCAGAAGATGTTTCACTTGATCGCTTTAAAGTTACCGGTGTGATATCGGGTACGTTGTTCATCGGTAGTGACGCCGGCTCGGCCAGTGAGTTTGTACCGGGCAGTAATGATGTCATATCGAATTCGGCTAGCGCGTACTGGACACCGGATGTCAATGCCAATGGGGTACTGACTGCTTTTTCGGTGCAGATTATGGATAGTGACAATGCACTATCCGTAGACAGTGTGTCTGTCGATATTGATGTACTGCCACGTAATGATCCACCGAATGCTGTGGATGGTGCGGCAGTTGTTGCGGCAGACGAAATCTATACATTTACCACGGATGATTTCAGTTTCAGTGATCCGGTTGAGAATGATGCCTGGCTTTCTGTACGAATTGACAGCTTACCTGGCGGCGGGCAATTGCTGTTATGGGAAAATCCGGTCAGTACCGGGGACGAGGTAGCAGTCGTTGATATTGTTAACGGGGCATTGCGGTACGTGCCGCTACCTTCACCTGACGCTTATACAAATACTATTGATTTTAGCGTGCGTGACGCGGGTGGTTCGGATAATGGCGGGTCTGACATTGCGGCGAATAATTCGCAATTTACGCTGAACATCACACCCGGTGAGGTTCCCGACGGCATAGTGGATAACAACCCGTTGCCATATCAGATAGATGAAAATTCAGCTATCGGATCGGTGATTGGCGATCTCAGTCTGCTGCCTCCCGACGCCCGGTTTTTTCATCAGCGCGGCGGCGATTTCTCTTCAGCCGTGCAACCGCAGGCAGAGTTAAACCGGTATGCAGCCGATGGCAGCGGGCTGGGTAATTCACTGGATCAGTGGCAGGTAGTATCCGGGAATGTAGATTTGCGCGGCCCGTCGTGGGCGAAGGGGACCGGTGGTGGCACAGCGCTGGATATGAATGGTGACAGTCCCGGGCAGATTGCACAGCAGTTGACTACCGTACCCGGTGCGCAGTATGTAGTTAAGTTCAACCTGAGCGGGAATTTTCTCAAAGTGCCTGCGGACGCGCGTGTCAGCATTGAAGTGAACGCCGGTACCGGGCAAAGTACGTTTGATTATGATCATACAGCCGGGTGGTCAAAAACCAATCTGTTATGGCTTGAGCAGTCGATGACGTTCACCGCTACTGACCCGACGACCACGCTATCGTTTCAATCGCTGACAAGCGGTGCTTACGGTGCGTTGATTGCCGATATTTCAGTGGTAGATGTTTTAAGCTACCAGGTAGCTGACAGCGCCGTACCATTCGCGGTTGCAGGGAATAATCTGGTGGTTTCCGGTGCGCTTGATTATGAGTCGGTAAGTAGTTATCCATTGGCTGTCGTCGCATCCAACAGCCAGGCGGACTCATCACCGATAGATGTGCCGGTTGAAGTACTGGACCTGAATGAAAGTCCGACTCTGGTGGTTAACGAAACGCTGCCATTGATAGCAGGCACGACGGTAGTCATTGCTACAGATCATCTCTCTGCATTTGATGTAGACAGCGCCGATAGTGATGGCAGTGCTGTTTCGTTTATGCTGACCGCATTGCCGGGCGATGGTGTTGTCAGTCTCGACAATACCGCGT
>JAHDHK010000039.1 GCA_020631335.1 Chromatiales bacterium | reverse complement strand
AGTACCGTCCTCGGTGACCAGTGTAACGCCGCCTTCACCGAGTGTGGCTTTGGAGGCCTCGAGGGTGAAAGGAGCGCTGCCCGGGGCTTTGAGATACTTTTGAAAGCCTTCAGACTCCCAGCGGTCTTTTGGTACAGACCAGACGGTCATGTTGCCGGAGGCGAGTGCCTGGGTGATGCGGCTGTCCGGAAACAGAATGGGCAGAACCACTGCGTCTGCAGAACCGTCGGTGATAGTTTTGACTGCCTGTCCCCAGTTGACCTGAACGCCTTTGTAACCGTCGCCTTCTTTCAGTCCGGTGACCAGCTGAATAATCGATCGGGCGTTAGTTAACGCGGCACCCCGGGGCGGGCCGTTGTAGATAGTTTTACCTTCGAGGTCACTCCATCCTTTAAGTCCCTTTGAGTCGTAGGCGTAGAGTGCAAATATACCGAGCGTTACCGGGTAGAGTGCGCGAAGGTTTGAAGCGAGTTCAGCGCCTTTTTCTGCACCGAGTTTGGAGTAGGGGCCGCGTCCTTTCGATAACAGAAACGGCAGAATGTAGGGAGTGCCTGCAATATCGGTCTTGCCTTCAGCGACATTCTGGATCGAATTTGTCAGCGTCTGGCCATCGGCAACCTGAATATTGGCAATGCCAGCCTCGGAGGCTGCTTCGGCCAGGTGGGCCATGGACAGGTGGATCGATCCGCCCGGTGCGGCGGTTTCGGCAGTGAGATTCTCTGCTGCGTGCGTGACCCCGCAGAGCAGCGCGGCGATTGTCGCGGTGATGAGTGACTTGACGGGTTTCATGGATTTCCTCTGCTCTAAATTTATGTAATGTCGATCGCAGACTGGCAGCCTGGTGAGCGAGCGTCAGAGTATATCAGTGTTGCGTTGAAAAAATTTGCTGTTACCGGCACGGGCGGCCGCATTGGCAGCGTCAAATCCAGTCCGGCCGTTTCAGATTTCTGATCACTGGCGCTTCTGTGCGGGCATCAAGGCACACAGATAATTTTAGGAGGCTGAGCAAACAGCGGGATGCCCCGGCATTGCGGAAGAGACGGGATACCCCGCCTTTTGCGCCACCCGGGACCTGCAAAGTATTAATCGCAAGACTTAACTACCGCTGGCTGTCAGATAATCCTGCGTCAGGTGCATTCAGATTGATCATTGCAAAGTCCTGCTGGATTCCGCTGTGTTGTCGGGTATCGAAGGGTTTGCAGGCAACGGGGATTCTTGTGGCAGGCGCAGTTTGTCAGCAGCGCGCTGAGCGCTGAATGCAGGTTTATTTGCGCAGTGCGGTTGCGATAGAGGGTAGTTACCACCTGTCTCATGGGCTCTGGCTTTGACAAAGTCGTTTCAAACCATGCACCATGTGAGGCGACGATATCCAGGGGGGAGCCTACATGCGACGCGCAATTAAAATAGTGGCAGTATCTTTAATCGCTGCTATACCACTGGCCGCAAGTGTTCAGGCCGATGAAAACCCGCCAACCGGTCATGACTCTCTTTTTACATGGTTGAAAGCGGGTAACTACAAGAGCTGGGTGTCCGAGTCAGAACAACACCGCTCCGCCGGTCCTCATCCCCAGGCGGTGATTGCCTATCTGAACAAAGCACTCGATGACTCATTGACTGCCGGCAACGATACGCATCCTCAGGGGGCTGCGGCAGTAAAAGAGCTATTCGATGGTAGCGGGCAGTTGAGCGGGTGGGCGGTATCACTCAAAACCGGCGACAACAGTGACGCCGGGCAGGGATGGTACTGGTATGAAATTCTGGGGACGTCGGCCGATTCGCGGGTGGTAGCTGATGGTAACGGTGTGCCGTTATGTTTCGGCTGCCACACGCCGGGCAAAGATTTTGTATTGATTCCCCACCCGTTAAAGTAACACCTGGTTTTATCTACCGGCAGCTGTTCCACAGGCACAGCAGTTCGACCGCCATGTGCGCACCGGCAATCGCAGTGATACCGGCATGGTCATACGGTGGAGACACTTCGACCACGTCCATCCCGGTGAGATTAAGTCTGCCTTCCAGAGCTCTGAGAATTAACATTGCCTGAGTACTGCTTAAGCCGCCGCTGACCGGAGTGCCGGTGCCCGGTGCGAATGCCGGGTCGAGGCAGTCGATATCGAAAGTGATGTAACAGGGACGGTTTCCGACAATGTGAATAACACGCGCTGCAATGTCGACAGCACTGGATTGGTGTACCAGTGGTGCGTCGAGAATGTTCACACCCATGGTGTCGGGGTTTGAGGTGCGAATACCGATTTGAACTGAATGTTCCGCCACCACTATACCGTCGTTGATGGCATGTCTGAACATAGTGCCGTGATCAATGCGCTCACGATCAGTGTCTTCCCAGGTGTCTGAATGCGCATCGAACTGGATAAGCGCAAGCGGACCGTGCTTTCGAGCATGAGCCCTGAGGATTGGATAAGTCACAAAGTGATCACCACCGATTGATAGCGCGGCTGTGTCTTGTTTCAGTATTTGAGTGATATGGGTGTCAATCGCATCAGGGATACTGCTGATAGTTGCATAATCGAATTGACAATCGCCGTAGTCAACAATGCTCAGGGTTTCAAACGGATCTGTCTTCCAGCCGTAAGGTGCATCATGGGACTGCAGGGTCGATTGCTCGCGAACCGCCCTCGGACCGAGTCGGGTGCCCGGGCGGTTGGTGGTGGCACAATCAAACGGGATTCCGGTAATCGCCAGATCAATGCCATTGAGTTCACGAGTAAACGGACGGCGTAAGAAACTCGGGCATCCGGCAAAAGTCAGTTGCTGTACATAACCTTGAGTTGAAGTGAGGCTGTTTGACTGATGTTCGGGTTTCGGGGTCATGCCTTTTTCTTAATCATGTTTTCGCGGTTTTTACTTTGTATTTTTCTTTGGTGGGCATCGTTGCCGTCTTCGATGGCTTCGGTCATGCACCACGGCAACTGTTTAACGTTGAGTTTGCGATGCCAGATCCAGAAGTTAAACAGTCTTTCAGAGAGAAACGCACCGTAGCGGTTCTGGTATGCGTCCGGAAACGTTCTGTCCTCTTTAAGCAGTGTCAGCAGAATATCAAACTGAAATTCGCAAAACTCGTGAAAGACATTCCAGCGGGTGACGTAAAGATTATTCCAGTGGGCCTGCTCGTGTGTTGTAAAAAAGTGGTGGGCTGCCTTGCCAAGGTCGTTGTCTCTTTTGGCGATTGCTGCCAGCATGCTGTAAAAAGGTTCAACCGGATGTGCCCGGCTGTACTGTCCGAGAAAACTGTCTGCCGGTAGTTTGTTCGGGGCCGGCAGCAGGATGTCTGCATCCTGCAATGCGTCAGCCATAGCCGCGGCATAGTCAATTGCGGTCAAATGGCTGCCAAGCGCTGACTGTTCAGTCACATAACCCGACGCGTAAAGGCCGAAACCACCGGGCGGAAGTTCTGCGTAGGGCTGCGATGCCTCACGCGCCAGCCACTCAATTGAAGATTCAGGTAACAGATAGCGCCGGTAATGGCAGAAACCGACAATCTCCGATGGTTGGTTCTGCCAGACCCAGTAGTGCGCAGTGAGCTCTGATAAAACACTGTTGTGTGTGGCAATGTTGACAGAGGTGTTATCTCTGAAGTCGCAGAATGTCTCTTGCGCGTGGCCCACCTGTAAGGTGCAAATGCCGGTGTGATCAAGCGGTACCGGTCTATGGCTAACGCAGTAAATGGAGGCTGGATGTGTCAATGTAGGCAGAACAGCTAAACTGGAAGACTAAAGACATTAATCATAGTACAGCCTTGCGGGTGTCTGTGTTGTTGGCGCACGATTACACTTGAGTCAGTGTCGTGTCAGGCCGGTATCGCGTCGGGCAGTGTGTGCAGGTACAGGGTGTGTGTGAGCAGCTCAGCGGCTATAATCGGAATAACGCAGGTCTAAACGGGGAGTGGCAGATGATCGGAAAACTGAAATTGCGGGTCGTACTGGTATTAGCGGTACTGGCAGGCAGCGGGTGTGAAAGCGCTATTGACTGTCTGGATAATGATGGCCCTGTTTTCATCACCACCGAAGTCAGTAACCCGGTACTGAATCAGGTTTATACAGAAACCATCACTGTTGAAATAAACAATGAACCTCGTGATGATAACTTTCAATATGAATTCGGGATTACCGGCAACCTGCCGGCGGGGGTGAGCAGCTCGTCAGTCGGGCGCAGATACATCTTCAACGGCACGCCGACTGAAGAAGGCACTTTTCAGTTTACGGTGTATGTCACAGTAGATGATAGCGTCATTCCCTCGGAAAGCGGTTTGTGTTTTTACAATGCATCGCGAAGTTACGAGATAACCGTTCAGCCGTTGTAGCTTTACGCCCGGACAGTTAGCTGCCTGTTTTCAGCTATTGGTATTAAGTAAGTCGCGTGGGGTTGCCTGCGCTGTATTTGTACCTGAGCACCTTGTGGGTGAAGGCGCATTGAAGTTTTGCCTGCGGCTTGCCTGTTAAGAATGTATAGCCGCTGTCAGTTGCCGGGTAATTGTATTGGTAAAGCTCAGAATGACTTACTTGTCTGCTTCTGCAGGCGCAAAGTGCTTCACCAGATTGCTCCAGCAATCACTGTAGTTATCCTGTAGTGGTGCTTCGTGTGCAGCAAATTCTGTCAGATGCTGCGGGAAGCGGGTTTCGAACATAAACGACATGGTGTTAGCGAGAAACTGTGGTTTCATTTCTTCGTTTGAGGCTTTTTCAAAGGCATCTTTATCCGGGCCATGGGGCAGCATCATGTTGTGCAGAGACATGCCACCGGGAATAAAACCTTCGGGTTTGGCATCGTAGATACCGAAGATATTACCCATTAGTTCGGACATTATGTTTTTGTGATACCACGGAGGTCTGAAGGTGTTTTCTGCGACCATCCAGCGATCACGGAATAATACAAAGTCGATATTGGCAGTTCCTTCTACGGCTGATGGGGCGGTGAGTACGGTAAAGATCGACGGGTCCGGATGATCGAATAGAACCGCACCGACCGGACTGAACGTTCTCAGATCGTACTTGCATGGTGCGTAGTTACCATGCCATGCAACAACATCGAGCGGCGAGTGATCAATAACGCACTGATGGAACTGCCCGCACCATTTGATGGTGACTGTTGATTCAATGTCGAGATCTTCGAATGCGGCTACCGGTGTCTTGAAATCCCGGGCGTTTGCCAGGCAGTTGGCACCGATGGGGCCGCGATTGGGCAGGTCGAATTTCTGACCGTAGTTTTCACACACAAACCCGCGGGCGGGCCCTTCTGTCACTTCCACACGGTATACCAGGCCGCGCGGGATAATTGCAATTTGTTGCGGTTCTATATCAATGATACCCAGCTCGGTGACAAAGCGCAGGCGCCCGTCCTGCGGTACCACCAGCAATTCGCTGTCAGCACTGTAGAAGTAGTCGTGCTGCATAGACGTGTTGGCCAGGTAAACATGCGATGCCATGCCCTCCTGAGTATTGACATCACCTGCGGTACTGATGGTACGCATACCCGAGATAAAGGTCAGCGGTTCATCGCTGTGCGGGACAGGGTCCCATCGATACTGACCCAGTGAGAGCACATCGTCGATGACATTGGGGGCACTTTTCCAATACGGCATCGCGACGCGGGTAAACCGTCCGACATGTTTTACCGACGGACGTATTCGATAACACCAGGTACGTTCGTTTTTCCCTCTCGGTGCGGTAAACGGGGTGCCGGATAATTGCTCTGCATACAAGCCATAGGCACATTTCTGCGGGCTGTTGCGGCCCTGTGGCAGTGCATCGGGCAAGGCTTCGGTTTCAAAGTCGTTTCCGAATCCCGGCTGATAGCTTTCTTTCTGCAGCGATGGTGCAATGGTCATTCGATCAGAGTGTGTCATGCCACTGAGTCCGAAAATAAAAATTGAAGGTACGCCAAGTATAGCGATAATAGTTGCAATTGAAACTATATTTTGAGTGCCAGCGTGACTAGAGATAATTCGAGGGAGGAGCGTCATCATCCGGTGTCGGGCAATGAGTTTGATCTTGACCAGTTTTTACCTTACCGGATTCGTACATTTTACATGCGGGTGTCGGCGGCAGTGTCTCACGCCTGTCAGAATGAACCCGGCCTGACAGCCGCTGAGTGGCGGGTGCTTGCCACAATCGGCTCAAAAGGTGCGGTGTCCGCCGCGCAGATTGTTGAGCATGCCAGCATGGATAAAGTCGCGGTCAGTCGTTCGGTGGCAAGGTTAGACAAGCGACAGTGGCTGGTGGTGACATCGTCAAGTGCGGATCGCCGGCAAAAAGTGTTAAACCTCAGTGAGGCAGGTAATCGCGTGTATAAAAAGCTTGTGCCCGAAGTACTCGCCGCTGAGCAATCGATGCTCAATGGCTTGTCACCCTCACAAGTGATGCAATTCCTGGAGGTAATGCAGAGAATAGAAAAAAATATAGTGAAGTCTGATTGACTGACAACACAGCGATTGTTTTTACTTTCGTGACAGTTATAAACTACTGTAGCTACAATGGCCTGCAAAGACGGCAGCCGTTCCGAATAGTTACAGGAGTAGTCGCATCAGACATCAGGTCCCTTTACGATATATCGATGTGGTGGCGCGTGTCGGCTCTATTCGCAAAGCAGCAGATGAGCTGGCTATTACTTCCACTGCGCTCAATCGTCGAATCCTCAGTATGGAAGAGGAACTCGGCGTTGCTTTGTTTGAAAGGCTTCCCACCGGGGTACGTTTAAGTGTGGCGGGTGAGTTGTTTATTCATCATGCTCGTCGCCAGCTTGCCGACATGGAAAGGGTTAAGTCGCAACTGGCTGACCTCGAAGGTGAACGACGTGGCCATGTGTCTATCGTTTGCGGCCATGCGGTGATGAGTTCTTTTCTGCCTGAAGTTATTGCCGATTACCGGCGAGAGCATCCGGCAGTCACCTTTGATGTGCGCGTCAGTAATCGCACCGATTACGAGAGTGCACTGACTGACTACACCGCCGATCTTGCGCTGGTTTTTGAACCGGAATCTTTCAGTGAGTTTCATTGTGTGCTCGATGTAACTCAGCAGATACATGTGTTGTTCGCAAAAGACCATCCTCTGGCGGGTAAAGGCGCTGTCAGGCTTAGTGAGTGTCTTGCCTATCCGATGGCGTTACCCACACGAGCCAACGGTGTTCGACACCTGCTTGAGCTTGCAGCAAGGCGCATGTCTATTGATCTGCCGGTAATACTGGAGTCCGACAGTGAAACCCTGCTGATTGAAACCATTCTTCGTGGAGAAGCCATCACGGTTCAGATTCCCATCGGTATATTGAAACGTTCCATGTCCGGTGAGGTCGCCCACTGTGTGCTGGACAGTCGTGATGTAGGGGTCGGGCGCCTGATGCTGGGGCATTTGAAAGGCAGGCATCTGCCAGTGGCATCCGCCCGCTTTCTGGAGCTTCTGTCAGCACGGCTTGATCAGCGTGATCACGACATTACTGCGTGACCGGTGAGCAGTAGTACCACCACACCCGTTAGCGATGTGAAGTTGTTTCCGCGGTAACGTTATCAACTGCTTATGCAGGCCACTTATCCTTGCGAATCGGTGCAGCGTGTGTTCCTGCGGTCTGTAATGGTGCTTTGCAGTAAACCCATGCACAAGTAAGGAGAGTGGTGGTACAACCGTCTCAAAGACGCGTGTTGTGTCGCTGAATGTTACACAATACGGTTCGTTCAATACCTTCTTTTACCGTTAAGCGTCATGCTTTGGCGATTTTCAGATAGTTGCTAACGCATTGTTTTAAAAAGTTTTAGACTCCGGCCGGGGAGTGCTGTGTTTGTCCTGCTGCGTTTTTTGCAGCACCCCGAGCATAATTCAACTGCATTCATTAAACACCACCCGCAGTAAACTCGCCGCCACACAACAACACGGTGAGGTGAGATGAAAGTGAAAGGATTAATCGCAGGCAGTATCGCTGCCGGAACTCTGTTTGCAGCACAGCTGGCACACGCTGAAGATCCGATCAAAGTGGGTGTTCTGCACTCGTTGTCCGGCACCATGGCTATCAGTGAGACCACACTGAAAGATACTATGCTGATGCTGGTGGAGCAGCAGAATGCCAAAGGCGGACTGCTTGGTCGTGATCTGGAAGCAGTGGTCGTTGACCCCGCGTCTGACTGGCCTTTATTCGCAGAAAAAGCACGCGAGCTGATAGAAGTTGAAAAGGTTGATGCCGTATTCGGTGCCTGGACTTCTGTATCACGTAAGTCAGTGCTTCCTGTTTTTGAAGAGCTGGACAGCATATTGTTCTACCCTGTTCAGTACGAAGGTGAAGAGTCTTCCAAGAACGTTTTCTATACGGGTGCGGCGCCAAACCAGCAGGCCATTCCTGCGGTCGATTACCTGGCCGACGAGATCGGTGTAGAGCGGTGGGTTCTGGCGGGAACTGACTATGTTTATCCGCGCACGACCAACAAAATTCTTGAAGCCTACCTGAAGGATTCAGGTGTGGCAGAAGAAGACATTATGATCAACTACACGCCATTCGGTCACTCTGACTGGCAGTCGATCGTATCTTCGATCAAAAAGTTCGGCAGTGAAGGTAAGAAGACAGCAGTTGTGTCTACCATTAACGGTGATGCCAACGTTCCTTTCTACAAAGAGCTTGGTAATCAGGACGTTTCTGCTGAAGATATTCCTGTAGTGGCGTTCTCGGTCGGGGAAGACGAGCTCTCAGGAATCGATACTGCACCTCTGGTCGGGCATCTGGCAGCATGGAACTACTTCATGAGCGTTGATACCCCGGAGAATGATGAATTCATCGGTAACTGGCTCAAGTTCATCGGCAATGATGAGCGTGTTTCAAACGATCCGATGGAAGCGCATTACATTGGTTTCAACATGTGGGTTAAGGCAGTTGAAAAAGCCGGTACTACTGAGCCTTCAGCAGTGCAGGATGCGATTATCGGTGTGGAAGTTCCTAACCTGACCGGTGGTACGTCTACCATGCTGAAGAATCACCACATTACCAAGCCTGTATTGATCGGTGAGATTCAGGATGATGGACAGTTTGATGTGGTCTGGGAAACTGAAGATCTGGTGCCGGGTGATGCATGGTCTGATTTCCTTCCTGATTCGAAGGATATTATTTCAGACTGGCTTCCGCCTATCTCATGCGGTAACTACAACACTGTGACTAAAGCGTGCTCAGGTCAGAACTACTAGGCTGACTCAATTTAGTAAGCTGCACGTTCAGTGTGCAAGGCGGGCGCGACATGCGCCCGCCTTTTCGCGTTAACCCACATACAAAAAATCAGTTGCATCGCATGAGATTATTTACCGCATGGCTATGCTGTGCCGTATTATTGTTCGCAGGCCGGTTTGCAATCGGTTCGGAACAGAATGACCTGATCGACTCGCTGGCAGAGGAGTTGCGCGACCGGAAAACGGTGGCTCAGGCAATAGACACGATTGTGTCTTCATCTTCGGAAAAAAAGGGGGAATGGCTTGAATTTATCCTTGAAGGTAAGCTGTATGTGCGCAAGTCTGACAACAAGGTAGTATCAGTCGTTAAGTCTGACGGTGGCTTTACGTTGTCTGCCGCTTCGAATGATGAAGCCCTGGGAGAGGCCGGTAAGCGCGATGTCAGTAAAATTAAAATCAACAACAAGCTGCGCGCTAAACTGCGTGCCGCGCTGGCGCAACTGGCATTAAGCAACCCCGATCCCGAAAAACGGCTTGAGGCGGTTGAACAGATGCTGAGCAAACTCGATGACGACAAAGCCGAGGCAATAAGCAAACTCTCAGCCACTGAATCTGACCCGGATGTGAAAGAGATGATGGTGCTGGCGGGTTCTGTTCATGCACTTGAAAACGGCAGTAAAGAAGAACAGTTGTCTGCAATTGCATCATTGGGTGTCAACACCCGCTCCATCGTGTCGCAACGATTGCAGGTGCTGTCTGAAAGTGAAGATGCCGACATCGCTGCTGCGGCGGCTGAATCGTTAGAAAAAATTCAAAAGCGTATTTCAATTTTCGAAAAAGTAGAAACTGTGCTGTTCGGTTTGAGTCTCGGTTCTGTACTTGCGATGGCGGCGATTGGTCTGGCGATTACCTTTGGTGTAATGGGTGTGATCAATATGGCGCACGGCGAGATGATCATGTTGGGTGCGTACTGCACCTGGTTTTTACAGTACATGATTCCCGGGTTTATCGAGTATTCATTAATAGTTGCGATACCGCTGGCGTTCACTGTCACTTTTCTGGTGGGGATGGTGATTGAGTTTCTGGTGATTCGCCACTTGTATGGCCGGCCGCTCGAAACACTGCTCGCTACCTTCGGTATCAGTTTGTTGTTGCAGCAATCTGTTCGCACACTGGTGTCTCCACAGAATGTGCCGGTGTCCAATCCGTCATGGCTGACCGGTCAGATTCATATTGACCCTGCATTGTCTATTGCGGTGAATCGACTGGTAATCTTCTTTTTCTGCATCGCAGTTTTTATGGTGTTGATGTGGTTGTTACGCAGAACCTTCTTTGGCTTGAAAGTACGAGCGGTATCGCAGAACCGTCAAATGGCCAGAGCCATGGGGGCGCAGTCCTCAAGGATAGATGCAATGACCTTTGGCCTGGGGGCCGGCATAGCCGGTGTTGCCGGTGTTGCATTAAGCCAGTTAACGAATGTCGGGCCGAATATGGGACAGGCCTATATTGTGGACTCCTTCATGGTAGTGGTGTTCGGCGGTGTGGGGAATTTATGGGGCACTTTACTGGCCGGGCTGTCGCTCGGGGTTGCCAACAAGTTTCTTGAGCCTTGGGTCGGGGCGGTAGTCGCAAAGATTCTCGTGTTGGTGTTTATCATTTTATTCATTCAGCGATATCCGCGCGGGCTGTTTCCGCAACGCGGACGGGCGGCGGGGAATTGATGATGGGCACTTTACTTCGCGGTGACCGTGGTGGTCAGGTATTGCTGACGGTACTGGCTATCTGTGCCGTTGTGATGCCAATGTGTAATCTGATGCTGCCGGTCGAACATCCGTGGCATGTATCGACTTACCAGCTCAATCTGTTCGGCAAGTATCTGTGTTATGCATTACTGGCTATGTCTGTGGATCTGGTGTGGGGATACATGGGGTTTCTGTCATTGGGGCATGGCGCTTTTTTCGGGCTGGGTGGATACGCCATGGGTATGTATCTGATGCGGCAGATCGGTGACCGGGGTGTCTATGGTAACCCCGAGCTACCGGACTTTATGGTGTTCTTGAACTGGGAGTCATTGCCCTGGTACTGGTGGGGGTTCGACTTTTTTCCAGTTGCACTGATTGCCGTCTTTCTGGTGCCCGGACTGCTTGCCTTTATATTCGGGTGGCTTGCGTTCAGAAGCCGGGTGAACGGTGTCTACCTGTCGATCATCTCGCAGGCAATGACCTATGCGTTGATGCTGGCGTTTTTTCGTAATGAGTTTGGCTTTGGCGGCAACAACGGTCTGACCGACTTTAAAGATATTCTGGGCTTCCCGATCAGCGCCCAGGGTACGCGGGTCGCGTTGTTTGTCGCATCGGCTGTTGCTGTGATCGCAGGGTATCTGCTGTGTCGCTCTATTGTGCAGTCACGCGCAGGGCGGGTAGTGGTAGCAATACGTGATGCAGAGGATCGTGCACGTTTTCTCGGGTATCGGGTAGAGTCCTATCAATTGCTGGTGCTGGTGATTTCGGCCATGCTTGCCGGTCTTGCCGGTGCTTTGTATGTACCGCAGGTTGGCATCATAAACCCCGGTGAGTTCTCCCCGCTCAATTCTATTGAAATCGTTATCTGGGTCGCGATTGGTGGCAGAGCGACACTCTATGGCGCAGTGCTCGGTGCGCTGCTGGTCAGCTTTTCCAAGTCCTGGTTTACCGCGGTGTTACCGGACTACTGGATATTTGCGCTGGGGGCATTGTTTGTGTTGTCGACGCTCCTGTTGCCGGCGGGAGTGGCCGGCATTACAAGACGAAGAGTGACCAGCACATGAATGCCTTAACAGCAAAGAGTGATGCCAGCACGCTATTGTATATGGAAGATGTCACTGTCAGCTTTGATGGCTTTAAAGCGATCAATCAGTTGAATCTTTATATCGAAGAAGGCGAGTTGCGTTGCATCATCGGACCAAACGGGGCTGGCAAATCGACCATGATGGATATTGTCACCGGCAAGACGCGACCGGACAAAGGTGTGGTTACATTCGGCGGTGACATTGATCTTCTGGCACTGGATGAACCTGAAATAGCCACGATAGGTATCGGGCGTAAGTTTCAAAAACCGACTGTCTTTGAAGCCCTGACTGTATTTGAGAATCTGGAAGTTGCTGTTGAAGGTGAACGGTCTCCGGGCTTCAACTGGCGTTATGGTTTGAGTAATCTGCAAAAAGAACGTATTGCCGACGTGGCAGAAATTATCGGCTTGTCGGATCAGTTAGGTGCGCCAGCACAAATACTGTCACATGGTCAGAAACAGTGGCTTGAGATAGGCATGTTGCTGGTGCAAAAGCCGCGCTTACTGTTGGTGGATGAGCCTGTGGCTGGAATGACTCACCAGGAAATGGATCGTACCGGAGAGCTGCTGGTGAGCCTGGCCGGTTCGCATACGGTGGTTGTGGTTGAACACGATATGGACTTTGTCCGTTCGCTGGACAGTCGTGTCACCGTACTGCATCAGGGCAGTGTGCTGGCTGAGGGCAGTATGACTGACATTCAGGCTAACACTGAAGTAAAGCGGGTTTATCTGGGTGAATAGTCGATGTTAGTTACCAATCAACTGGATCATTATTACGGCCAGAGTCACTGTCTTCGTTCGGTGACTCTGGAAGTGCCGGACGCTTCCTGCACCTGTTTGATGGGAAGAAACGGTGTTGGAAAAACTACGTTTGCCAAGTGCGTTGTCGGGCTTGAAACACCTCGCGCCGGTGAAATGTTTTATGAAGGCTATGACCTCTTCCGGTTGCCGGTGGAAAAACGGGCGGCGGCCGGTATTGGATATGTGCCTCAGGGACGGCAGATTTTTCCGCTGTTGAGCGTGGAAGAAAACATCAGAACCGGCTTTTTTGCCGGTGGCAGTGGCGGACGTAAAGTACCGGGTGAAATCTACGAGCTTTTTCCGGTGCTTCTGGAAATGAAAAACCGGCGGGGTGGTGATCTGTCCGGCGGGCAGCAACAACAACTGGCAATTGCACGGGCACTGGTGCTGGAGCCGAAGTTGTTAATACTCGATGAGCCCGCTGAAGGAATACAGCCGAATATCGTTCAGGAAATCGCTGATGTAATCAACATGCTGAGCAGTGAGCGTTCTATCAGTGTATTGCTGATCGAACAGAAACTGCCATTCATCAGAAAAGTAGCGGACAGTTTCGCTATCATGGACAGAGGCAGTATCGTAGCAAACGGAGGCATGGACGAACTCAACGAAGAAATGGTTAAAGAGTACCTGGTGGCATGAGTCAGGGTCGTTATCACTCGACGAATGCAGGTAACACCGGAACACAGTGGCCCGCCTGCGTTGTTGAGGGCGGGTATTGGATGTTTAATCGATGACAATTTGTCTGAGGAACACACATTGAAATCTTTAATGCGCAAAGCAGTCACTATCGCGGTGGCGACTTACGGTACGCAGGGGCTGGCTCATCACTCCGATGAACCGCACTTTATGCCGTTTGATCATCTTGTCGAGGCGTTCGCAGCAGGTCTGGCTATTCTGGCCATGGCGTCTCTGGTGGTACTTCTGCTGAAGGCATCGCGATAGTGCGGGTAACCGCTGTTAACGCGATTACCTGTATTACCTGATTTCCTATGCTGGACACGACAGCACAATCAGCATCGTCTGATTCGGCATCTCCGGCCGAACATACTGCGTCTGCAGACAGCCGCAGCTGGAAAGCGTGGCTTGATCTTGAATTTGAAAAGGGACGCGATAAAACACTGTTGCGTCGCAGGCACTTCGGTCCACTGGTGATACAAAGACCATTTTACCCGGAGGGGCAGGTTTGCCACACTTACCTGCTGCATCCTCCCGGTGGTGTTGTCGGCGGGGATCGCCTCAGCGTTAAGGTAAACTGCCGTGACGGTGCTTCGGGCCTGCTGACAACCCCCGGAGCGAATCGCTTTTACGGTTCCGATGGCAGGCGTGCGCACCAGGTACAAACTGTATCTGTGGCCGATGCCTGTTTTGAATGGTTACCGGCCGAGACTATCTATTTCAACAACGCAAACGTATCGCAGAATCTGCGGATTGAACTGAGCGGTGCCAGTCGTTTTATCGGGTGGGATATCGTCTGTTTCGGACGCCCGGCGGGTAATCATGGTTTTTCATGCGGGCAAGTGGTTAACCGGCTTGAAGTTTATCTAAATAAGGTGCCGGTACTGGTTGATCGTCTTCAGGTAACCGGTAGCGATGACATAAAGCAATTAAGTGGAATGCGTGGTAACACCGTCTACGGTACGCTGCTGCTTTGGGCGCCGTCAGTAATCAATGAAGATTTACTCGCCACAGTGAGAGACGTGCTGGAATCACATGAGTGTTTTGCCGCCACGATGCCCGGCGGTATGATCACCGTTAGATACCTCGGGCAAAGTGCCGAGTCTGCGCGTAACGGGTTTATAGACGTATGGCGGGCACTGAGACCGACAATCATGCGAGGTCGCACAGCGGTAGCACCGCGAATCTGGGCCACGTAGCGTCTCGCTTACATAGATATTACAGAGGATACCGATGGATCTAACGCCAAGAGAAAAAGACAAGCTGTTGTTGTACACCGCAGCACTGGTGGCAGAGCGCAGGCTGGCACGCGGCGTTAAGTTGAATTACCCCGAATCAGTCGCCTACATCAGCATGCATATTGTGGAAGGCGCAAGGGACGGTCGAACAGTGGCAGAGCTGATGTCCCATGGCCGCACACTGCTCAACACGGATCAGGTAATGGATGAAGTACCGGCACTGATTCATGATGTACAGGTTGAAGCTACCTTTCCTGATGGAACCAAGCTTGTGACAGTGCATGAACCGATTCAGGAACCGGCCGGCACGGAGGCAACAGCATGACACCGGGTGAAATCATTTGTGCCGATGGATCTATAGAGCTGAATGCCGGACGAGAGACATTGTCAGTGTCTGTATCAAATACCGGTGATCGTCCGATTCAGGTGGGCTCTCATTATCACTTCTTTGAAGTGAACCCGGCGCTGCAGTTCGATCGTGCTCAGGCTCGCGGTTTCCGCCTGAATATAGCTGCCGGTACGGCAGTGCGGTTTGAGCCCGGTCAGTCCCGAACGGTAGAACTGGTTGCACTTGACGGACTGCGAACCGTTTATGGATTCAACCAGCAGGTCATGGGAAAGCTATGAGCGCGTATTTACTAATGTATAGCGGATTACACTATTCCAGCGTAAAAGGTACTTCACTATGACAACTATTGATCGTCGTGCCTATGCGGAAATGTATGGCCCAACGACCGGCGACAGGGTGCGCCTGGGTGATACTTCACTGTTTATCGAAGTGGAAGAAGACCGCACGATATACGGTGAGGAAGTCAAGTTTGGCGGTGGCAAAGTAATTCGTGATGGCATGGGGCAGAGCCAGCTCGCATCTAAAGATGTCGTTGATGTGATCATCACTAATGCCACGATCCTCGATCACTGGGGGATTATCAAAGCAGATGTCGGTATTAAGGACGGGCGCATCAGTGCGATTGGTAAGGCCGGCAATCCGGATATTCAGCCCGGTGTCGATATCCCGATAGGCGCAGGTACCGAAGCGATAGCCGGTGAAGGGATGATTCTTACCGCTGGTGGCATTGATGCGCACATTCATCTTATCTGTCCGCAGCAGGTGGAAGAAGCGGTATGTTCCGGTGTGACCACAATGCTTGGCGGCGGCACCGGTCCGGCAACAGGCACCAATGCCACCACAGCAACACCGGGGCCCTGGAATATTCATCGAATGTTGCAGGCCGCTGACGCATTGCCGGTGAATATCGGTTTTCTGGGGAAGGGCAATGCAAGTTTGCCGCTACCATTGGAAGAGCAGATCAACGCGGGCGCTATCGGTCTTAAGTTACACGAAGACTGGGGGACCACTCCTGCTGCAATAGACTGTTGTCTCAGTGTTGCCGATAACATGGATATTCAGGTGGCCATTCATACCGACACACTCAATGAGTCGGGTTTTGTTGAGCACTCGCTGGCTGCGATGAAAGGGCGGACTATTCATACCTATCACACGGAAGGCGCGGGTGGGGGACATGCACCGGATATCATAAAAGCCTGCGGCCTGAGTAACGTGCTGCCGTCGTCGACTAATCCCACGCGACCTTACACGGTAAACACCATTGACGAGCATCTTGACATGCTGATGGTGTGTCATCACCTCGATCCGGCAATTGCTGAAGATGTCGCGTTTGCAGAGTCGCGTATTCGCCGGGAAACTATCGCCGCAGAGGATATTCTGCAGGATCTGGGCGCGTTCTCGATGATAGCCTCTGATTCACAGGCGATGGGGCGTGTCGGTGAAGTGATCTGCCGCACCTGGCAAACAGCGCATAAAATGCGTGAGCAGCGTGGTGCACTCGAAGGTGATACAGCAAACACCGATAACTTCCGTGCAAAACGCTACATTGCGAAATACACAATCAATCCGGCTATCACTCATGGCATTGCCCACGAGGTCGGTTCGATAGAAGTGGGAAAGATGGCTGATCTGGTTTTATGGCGGCCGGCTTTTTTTGGCGCCAAGCCCTCATTGATTATCAAGGGCGGCATGATCGTCTACGCGCCGATGGGAGACCCGAACGCCTCTATACCGACACCGCAGCCGGTGCACTACCGGCCGATGTTCGGTGCGATGGGTGGTGCGCGTGCGAACACATCGGTGACCTTTGTATCGCAGGCCGCTGTGGCCAGCAAAGTGGCTGACCAGCTTGGATTGCAGAAGCAGGTATCCGCGGTGACTCACTGCCGCGGTGTTGCCAAGGCAGATATGATTCACAACGAGTATCAGCCCGACATTGAAGTCGATCCGCAGACTTATGTTGTTAAAGCCGATGGAAAGGTGCTTAGCTGTGAACCTGCAACGAAACTGCCGCTTGCCCAGCTTTATCAGTTGTTTTGAATTGATGGATTGCTATTGATGATTCAGTTTACTGAACGTGCCGACCATACCGACAATGCTGATGTCACGGTCACACTGCCCATTGAAAAGCGGATAAAGTCGCGCCTTCGTGTCGCTCTGGATGACGGTCGCGATGCCGGCATTGTGCTTACGCGTGGCGAGGTGATGCAGCATGGCGATAAACTTAAAAGTATCGACGGCGAAATCGTCGAAGTACTGGCAGCGCGCGAAAAACTGTCGATGATTCACTGTCAGGATATGAAAGGGTTTGCCAGAGCCTGTTATCACCTGGGTAATCGTCATGTGCCGGTGCAAATAGAAGTCGGGGAAGGGGGTGTCGGCACAGTCAGCTACCTGCACGATCATGTGCTCGACGATATGATCAAAGGCTTCGGGTTGCCGGTTGTAGTAACGCAGGCCCCTTTCAACCCCGAGCCGGGTGCTTATGGCGGCGGGCATGTGCACGGACATTCACACTAGGTGAGCAGTCAGCCTTTTGATCCATCGCTTTACCGCCTGCTACAGGTCGTCAGTCCGAGTCTGCCGGTGGGAAGCTATAGCTACTCACAGGGGCTTGAATGGGTGGTCCATAGTGGCTGGGTAACTGATGCACAAGAATGTTCTGTGTGGCTGACTGAGCAGCTCAATGGTGTACTGCAGCAACAGGAGTTGCCATTGCTGATACGTTCCTATGAAGCAGCCGACAAAAGCGATTTTGAGGCGCTGGCCTACTGGGATGCGATGTCTCTTGCGATGCGTGAAACCAGTGAGCTCAGACGTGAAGAGCAACAGAGAGGTTTGGCACTTGCTGCTGTGTTGCAGTCATTACAACTCGAACCACCGGTCCGCATACAAAGTTATGTGAGCGCGTTTGCGTACTTTTGCGTGTCTGAAAAGATACCGTTGCCGGATGCGCTGGCCGGATTTAGCTACAGCTGGCTGGAGAGTCAGGTAACGGCAGCAATCAAGCTGGTGCCGCTCGGGCAGTCTGAAGGGCAGGCGATGTTGTATCGTCTTTCGAGCGGATTAACAGCAACCGTTGATGCAGCATTGCAGGTGAGTGATGAAAACATGGGCTACACCGCGCCGGCGCTGGCCATGGCAAGTACCCTGCACGAAACCCAGTATTCACGATCATATCGCTCGTGATCAACCACTAATGTACAAGCGGAATATTCAACATGACTGAATCTCGTTCGCCGTTAAGAGTCGGTATAGGCGGGCCGGTGGGCGCCGGTAAAACCACATTACTGGACACCCTGTGTAAAGCCATGCGCGACGACTACGAAGTTGCCGTGGTGACCAATGATATATACACCAGAGAAGATGCGGAGTTTTTAACCCGTAGTCAGGCACTGCCTTCCGATCGTATTGTCGGTGTAGAAACCGGTGGCTGTCCGCACACAGCCATTCGCGAAGATGCGTCGATGAATTTGTCAGCTATCGCTGAACTCTCTGCACGATTCCCGCAACTTGACGTGGTATTTATTGAAAGCGGTGGAGACAACCTCTCTGCGACTTTCAGCCCTGAGCTGGCCGATCTGACTATTTATGTGATCGACGTGGCAGCCGGAGAGGAGATACCCAGAAAAGGCGGGCCCGGTATCACGCGTTCTGATTTATTAATAATTAATAAGACAGATCTGGCACCGCACGTCGGCGCATCACTTGATGTAATGAACACTGATGCGACACGAATGCGCGGGGACAAACCTTTTGTATTTACCAACCTTAAAGATAAAACCGGGGTGGATAAGATTATCGGATTCTTATCGCATGAAGGGATGTTAGCGGCGAAGGTTGCCTGAGTCGGGGTGATTCAATGATGAGCGCCCGGTTCGATCAGGAAGTAAACTGATCCGGGAAGCCCGGCGCGTAAGCGAGGCGGCAGTACCGTATTTTCCTCGCTCACGCGTTGTATTGTCAGGGATGTTGTGTATCTACCAGCAATTGCTGGTAGATGCACACAGCATTTTTACGCAGGCTGTTAATGCCCGCGTACAACTACTTACAAGTCTACTGAACACTCAACATAAGCCAGGCCATCTGACGTCCAGTATCTCCAGCGATCATCGCTGACGCGCTCTGCGTAACCCGGGTATTCGTTTGCATACCAGTGGGGGCTGCTGATGTCATCGTTTGCTATTGTCCAGCTGTTGTTCATTTCACCGTCGACCAGATATTCACCACCTTCGAGAAACTGGAATTCGTGAATGTCGGCAAAGTGTTGTGGCGTGACATAAGCGACCGGCTGGTTGTTGTCGTATTGTGTCGTGATGCGACCACAGTTGACCGTTTGATTAAGCATTTTGTCTTCTGTGATTGCCAGCTTTTGCAGTGTTATCTCACCCAGCAACCAGCTTTGCGGACCGGCAAGCGTACTGCCGTTGGCAAACAGGCTGCTGCTGACGAAGTCTTCGGCAAGGTCCGGGCCTGCAGCACCGGAGAAACGTGTCAGTCGATAATTCGATCTTGCTCCGTGTAGCGCGACGTAATAAGTGCCTTCGGTGTCGGCGTCGACCACGATCTTGTGTGAATCACGGGCAGGTCGTGAGGATGCGACTGGCGTAAACGAGGAATCAAGTACGGTATAGCTGGTGGGGTTATTCAGGTTGGCCTGTGGATCGCCGTAGTGAAAGGCGATAGTTGCACTGGCGCCGGCGTCGAGTCTTACCGAGTACAAGTCCATGTTGTCGTTGCATAGTGCGGCATCAATCTGGCCACCCTCGGGAACCGGTTGTGCGCTCTGATGATTGTCGTTTTCTTCATAGGCATCTTCGACACAGTTTGTCCGGCTTTGCAGTGCGACCTGGAAGACTTCACTGGCATTGTTCCGATAATCCTGTTCACTCATAAAGTGATAGGCCGTTGCGTGGCGATGATCAACCGGTGTGATATCAAAGTGGTGTCGCCAGCTTGGATTGACGACCAGCCTTGCCTGATAACTGCCTGACGGCAGATCAACCGGTGCGCTGCGTGCGGTAAAGCGCGATGGCTGATCTTGCGCGGTTCGCAGATCAAACAATGGAATTCTGTAGGCATCACTGAAGCTGGTGCTGGCGGCTATTTCGAGTGCCACTGACAAGTTGTCGGTCGGTATCGTCTTGCCGCTGGCATCTGAAATGGTAAATGTATAATTCGCAGTGCCTGTATCGGTGAGCTCGCCAGTGGTAGTTACATCGCTGATGCTCAGGTCATAGGCGGCACCTAGGTCCGGTGCACCGGCAAGCGAGCTGGCTGCCACAAAGCTGTTGGTAGCAGCAGAAAAATCGGACTGCGGCGCTTGTAGTGCAGTCGCTGCCGTATCTTCGCCTGAACCGCTGCAGGCAACCAGAGAGGAAAGCGCGATGGCTGATGTTATTGTCTTTAATTTGATGTTCATGTTCATTTCCCCTCAGTACTAATAATTGGCATAGTTGCCGAACTGGCCGATGCCTTCGACTTCTACACCCAGTGCTTCAAACTCTATCGTGGCTGGCACTGCATCCGGGTTGTACCAGAGTTCGGCACCCAGGTGTATACCACCGACTACGTGATTCTGATCAGGAAAGCGTGGACCGCGCTTTGCCGGGTCGGGATGATTGTCATTGTCTGTACCGTCGATCATCTGCCATGCTTCGAATGCTTTGGCTGCCGGAGTATCTGTTTCAAAAGCACCCGTCAGGAAGAGATCGCGAAAGTCTGCAGACTGCATCCATTCGGCAATTTCGGTGTAATTCACGGTAATGCCATTACGTGCTGCATTTTCATCTGTCGCAACTAAACCGATATACAGGAAGCAGTTGACGTTAGTACCGAGCCTGCAGCGTGGCAGGTGTCCGTCGCGTGAACCTTCAATTTTAAAGTAGATATCGAACTCGCCGCCTTCAGCCAGCGTTACTGAACCGATGTCAAAACCACCAGTCCACGAGGAGGCACTGCCTTCAAAGCGTGGGTAGTCAAACCATATATTCAGATTCCAGACCTCGGTGTAGTCTGAGCTGATCCCGTTGATGGTGTCGACCAGTTGTGCCTCATTGCCCGGTACCAGTGCAACGTCCGAAACGTTATGCCAGTAGGAGTCCATGAATACATTAGCGATGCCGGGACTTGCCTCGGCAGTGTTGATATCTGCCTTTACCGATACGCGAACGTCGTAGTCGAGGTCACTGACTAAAACCGGCAGGCCGGTGGCAGCCGCGACGGTTTCCATCTGATACACCGGAGAGCCACCGTGTCTTTGTACCGATGGCAGAATCGTGTCTACCTGCCCGCATTCAACTCCCCATGACTCGTAACGTCCACCCATCGATCCAACCACCATTGCCGGGTAGGAGCGGACAAACGTATTGCGCTCATGTGGAGAGTCTTTGCGTGATGTCAGGCGATAGCTCAGTGATATGGGCTCACCGGAGTGCGGGCGTGCGCAGGGACTGGCGTTATCTTCCAGAATCGCGGGAACCTGCCAGCGGACAAAATCCTGCACACCGTCGTAGAAAATCAGCTTCCAATTGTTGTCCGGGTCGAGCTGACGGCCATCATAAACATTGTTGGTGTAAAGCGAATCATCCAGTTGGAACTTACTGAAAGGATCGCTTTCATTCGGCGTGACTACGGCGGCACTGGCACCGGCAATTACCGGTGGGGCAACCTGCTTTCCCAGAGGCTGCTCTTCATCTTCTGTATCCGTGCCGGCATCGCTGTCGGCGTCATCAGTGCTGTTGTCTGATGTATCGGTGCTGTCAGTATCCGTGCTGTTAGTATCCTGAGCGCCACTTTGTGTGTCGTCAGGCGTCTCATCAGCGCTGTCGTTGTCATTCGTGTTATCGCTGTCACCGGATGATGGCGTTTGCGGGCTGTCGTTGTCATTCGAATTGTCCGGGTTCAGCTGATCCTGGGAGGCATCCTGATTGTCGCCCTGTGCGTCACCATCAGGCGAATCTATCTGTGAGGGATTTTCCGAGGCGGCACCTATAGCGGGATCCTCCGTGCCGGAGCCTCCGCTACATGCGCTCAATGCCAGACTGGTCGTGATTAGTGCCAGCGGTAATACGCTGTTCGATACATGCTTCAACACTGTAATACTGCACCCGGTAATTATTGTTAGCCACTTGAGTCTGGTGCGCTTATAAGCGCCGTATCAGACCCGCTAATTGGTTATCCGTATCGCGCACATTTAAGATGCGCTGTAAGGCATAACGGCTAATTGCCGGGAAGTTCGAGAAGGAAAAGTGTGAGTTCGCCGGGGCAGGTGGGTTACTCGGTGATCTGGCTCACTAAAACGTTGATAATGTGAGTACTTCAGCAGTTTAATGTCGGAAATTTTACCTCAGTTTGCACTGTGCGGGCTGATACAGGCGGCAAGTTGCCGCCGGTCCCACCGATCGTGAGTCGCTACAGCGTGATTACGCGTCCCGGATTGAGGATGTTTTTCGGGTCGATAGATCGCTTCAGCAATTGCATTAACGCAATTTCCTCGCTGCTTCTGGATAGTGGCAGATACCCGGTTTTGAGTTTACCGATGCCGTGTTCCGCCGACACCGAACCGTCGTAACGGCCGGTCAGCTCGTGTACCAGGTCTTTCAGGCGGCTGAATTCATTGTCATGGTAATCACCGATAACCACATGCAGATTGCTGTCACCAATGTGGCCGAATAAAAGTGTGGTGATGTGCGGGTAGGACTGATCGAGATCACGCATCAGTTCATTGGCAAATTCGTCCATGCGTCCGATGGGAATGCTGACATCGTAGTTGATGATCGGCTGGCTGGAGCCGAAATCGCCAATGCCGTGTCGCAGTGTCCAGATGTTATCGGCCTGCGTGTCACTTTGCGCAATGACTACATCGGCAATAATATTGTGCTCACACTGTGCTGCCAGAAACTCTTCAAACAGCTGCATGTCGCGTTGCTGGTGATTGCCGGTGATCTCGACTATTGCATAAGCTTTGTAGGGTGTATCAAACGGATTGGTAAACGTGTTAACCGTAGGGGCGACGTTGTTGTAGTAAAGATCCCACATCACCTCAAACGATGTCAGCAGTCCTGATAACTCGGACTGTACAGCGCTGAGCAGCTGAATACTGTCACTGAAGCGGTTAAACGCAACCAGTGCAGTACAGCGTGATTTTGGCTTCGGGAATAGTCTCAGCACGACGCGTGTCACCACACCCAGTGTGCCTTCAGAACCGATGAACAAGTGTTTTAAATCATAGCCGGCATTGTTTTTAAGCATCTTGTTCAGGCTGGATATGACGGTGCCGTCGGGGAGAACTACTTCGAGGCCCATGACCAGTGCCCGGGTCATGCCGTAGCGAATAACCTGTACGCCGCCGGCATTGGTCGACACGTTGCCACCTATATTGGCGGTGCCGCGGGCACCCAGATCCATCGGAAAGATCAGATCCTTCTCCAGCGCTGCCTTCTGGATAGTTTCAAGCGGGGTGCCGGCGCAAACGGTCATCGTCATTGCCTGTGTATCTATTTCTTCGATGCCGGTGAGATTCTCAAGCGACAGGGCGACCTCACCGCTGCCAGGGGTCGCGCCACCGGCCAGTCCTGTCAGTCCGCCCTGTACAACCACGGGCTGAGCGTGCTGATGACAATGCCGCAGAATCTGTGACACCTGCTCTGTGGTTTTCGGACGCAAGACCGCGTCGGGTGTGCAGTGGTTGACGAATGTCCAGTCGACCGCGTGTTTTTCTGCGATCTGCTCACCGGTGTGAACGGAGATTGCGGAGTCTAGCTGATCGAGTAAAGTCATTTGAGCGGGTAGTTTGCGGGCACTGACGGAGTATACCGAGCGGCAATGGCAGATGCACAGCGCGGCCTGTTAAAGTGAAACAAAACGCTTGGAAACGCTATGACTATCTATTCGCTCGGAGACGAACTGACACCGACCATCGCACAGGACGCCTGGGTCGCGCCGGGTGCCATCGTGATCGGTCGGGTCAACTTACAGGCTCGCAGCAGTGTGTGGTTCGGATCAGTCATTCGCGCCGAAAACGATACGATCGATATCGGTGAAGGCACGAATATTCAGGAAAGCAGTGTGCTGCATGTGGATCCGGGTTTCCCGATTACGCTGGAGCGCAATGTGACCATCGGCCATAAGGTGATGTTGCATGGCTGCACGGTGCGCGAACAATCACTGATCGGTATGGGTGCCATTCTGCTGAACGGCTGTGTGATCGGCAAGCAGTCAATTGTCGGCGCAGGAACCCTGATTCCCGAAGGTAAAGAGTATCCCGACGGGGTGCTGATTCTGGGCTCTCCCGGACGTGTGGTTCGCGAACTGACACAAGAACAGAAAGACGGCTTGCTCAGGCCTGCTGAGCACTACGTCAGCAATGCAGTGCGTTTTCGCGAGAATTTAACGCAAGTGTAGGGCTGCGCAGGGTTGCTGGCGCCTGATAGCCATTGGCACGGTATGTCACCGCGCCAGCCCTGCCGCATGGTTAACCTGCTTTCACTCGTTCAGACCTGGCATCGTACATCGGTTTCAGGCTTGCCTGTGCTTTGACTCTGGTGCCGGCCACTTCTATCTCATAACTCGACGCTAATAGCTGTTCTGCGGTTTCGTCTCTGCACGGTACGTAGCCAAGCCCGATTGCCGCACCGAGTGCATGGCCATAGTTGCCCGAAGTAAGGTAAGAGACAATCTTGCCGTCACGCAGTACCGGTTCGTTGTGGTAGAGCAGTGGTTCAGGGTCGTCGAGTTTGAATTGTACCAGCCGGCTTTGCAGTCCCTCATCGCGTTTACGCAGCACTGCATCACGACCGATAAAATCAGCTTTATCTGTTTTAACTGCAAAGCCGAGTCCGGCTTCAAGCACATGATCTTCATCGGTAATGTCGTGGCCGAAGTGTCGATAGGCTTTTTCTATCCGGCATGAGTCCATCATATGCATACCACACAGCTTCACATTGAATGCGTCACCGGCTTCCAGCAGAGTTTCAAATATATGCGGGGTTTGATCAGAAGTGCTGTAGATTTCAAAACCGGATTCACCGACATAAGTGACGCGATGTGCACGTGCCAGACCCAGGCCTATTTCAATAGGCATTGCCTTGCCGAACGGATGATTTTGTATCGACCAGTCATGCGGGCTTGCCGCGGCAAGTAGTTTGGTGGCGTTCGGACCCATGACTGCAATCACGCCTTCGTTGGCGGTAACATCAACAATAACGACCACATCGTTTTGTTTGTTTTTGTTCAGCCACGCCATGTCTCGTACGACAGTGGCTGCCGGTGTCACCATCAGGTAGGCAGTATTACTCAGGCGGGTAACCGTTACGTCGGCTTCGATACCACCACGTTCGTTAAGCATTTGTGTGTAGACAATTTTGCCATCGGGTACCGACATGGCGTTGCCGCACACGCGGTTTAAAAATGCTTCCGCGTCGGGGCCTTCTATTCGGATTTTTCCGAATGAAGTCATATCGTACAAGCCAACGTTATTACGTATCGCCATGTGTTCTGCTTTGGCGTTTTCAAACCAGTTCTGGCGTTTCCAGGTGTACTCGTACTCTGCTTTTTGTCCTTCGTTGGCAAACCAGTTGGCACGCTCCCATCCGGCGGTTTCACCAAAAACGGCACCGCGTGCTTTCAGATGCTCATGCAATGGTGTTCTTCTCACCCCTCTGGCAGTGGCCATCTGCCGGTAGGGGAAGTGATCGGCGTACAGCAGTCCAAGTGTTTCGGTAACGCGATCGACCAGATAGGTTTTGTTGCCCATAAAAGGCTGCATACGTCTGATGTCGACGTCGCTTAAATCAAATGGCGGATGTCCGTGTTCCATCCAGTAGGCGAGTGCCATACCGGCACCTCCTGATGACTGAATACCGACCGAGTTAAACCCGGCGCAAACAAAAAAGTTTTCAAGCTCGGGTGCCTCACCCAGATGATAGGCATCGTCCGGAGTAAAGCTTTCGGGGCCGTTGAAAAAAGTATGAATACCCGCTTCACCCAGCAGCGGCATGCGATTAACGGCTTGTTCGAGTATCGGTTCGAAGTGATCGAAGTCTTCGGGTAACTGATCGAAGCAGAAGTCTTTCGGTATGCCGTTCATGCCCCATGGTTTTGATACCGGCTCAAACGCACCCAGCAACATTTTACCGGCGTCTTCTTTATAGTAGGCGCATTCGTCAGGTACACGCAGTACCGGCAGTTGAGTCAGCCCTTCGATGTGTTCGGAGACGATATAGAAATGTTCGCACGCCTGCAGCGGTACATTCACACCTGCCATGCGACCGATGTTGTGTGCCCACATGCCCGCGCAGTTAACGACATAGTCCGCTTTAATTTCGCCTTGCTCGTCACTGCCGTCACGCTGCCATGAGACACCGGTAACACGATTGTTGCTGTGATGAATATCGGTGACGCTTACGCCTTCTATGATGCTTGCCCCGTTTTGTCGCGCACCTTTGGCCAGCGCCAGCGCAATGTTGGCCGGATCTCCCTGACCGTCTTTTTCCAGATAGACAGCACCGGTGACGTCATCGATATTTAAATGCGGGTAGCGATCTTTGACTTCAGTCGGGGAGATCTCCTCGACGATGACATCGAATGCCCGCGCCATAGAGGCCTGGCGATATATTTCTTCTTTGCGCTCTTCGGTTAGTGCAACAGTGATCGAACCCACTCTTTTGAAGCCGGTGGCAACGCCGGTTTCCGCTTCGAGTTCGCCATAGAGCTCCTGACTGTATTTGGCCAGTCTGGTCATGTTTTTAGTGGCGCGAAGTTGCGCAATGAGCCCGGCCGCATGCCATGTGGTGCCGCAGGTCAGTTGCTTGCGCTCGAGCAGCACAATGTCTTTCCAGCCTTGTTTGGCAAGATGATAGGCGACGGAACAACCGGCAACACCACCGCCGATAATAACGGCTCTCGCTTGCGTGGGAATGGCCGCTTTATTCATTTATTCATCTCCGTCGACATCGGCTGCAAGTCTGTGTATCAGGCGCGAATGCGCTCGTTGGAAGGATCCCACAATGGTTCATCCTTTTGTACTTCTGCGTCAACACGTTCGCCGAAGATTTCTACTTTTAAACGGGTGCCGGGTGTGGCCAGATCGCTGCGTACCATGCCCAGCGCTATTGACTTGTCGATACGATGACCCCAGCCGCCGGAGGTAGTTTCTCCAACCACTTCATCGTTGTGCCATAAAGTGGCCATGTAGGGCGCGTCGCAGTCACCTGCGTCCACCACCAGCGTGACAAATTGTTTGCTGACCCCTGCCTGCTGTTCGGCTTCAATAGCCGACTTACCTTTAAAGTCCGGCTTATCGAGTTTGACGAATCGTGATAATCCGCCCTGCAGCACCGTGTAGTCGGTAGACAAATCTCCCTTCCACGTGCGGTAGCCTTTTTCGAGCCGCAATGAGTCAAGTGCGTACATACCGAACGGTTTGAGCCCCATCGGTGTGCCTGCTTCCATGACTGCATCGTAGATGGCTGCGGTGTCTTCAACTTTTGTGTGGATCTCCCAGCCCAGTTCTCCGGCAAAGGACACCCGCACCAACTGGCACCAGCAATTGCCGATCTGTGCGCTCTGGTGGGTCAGCCAGGGCGAGGTAAGATCCGCTTCTGAAATGCTGCCAAGGATGTCGCGTGACTTCGGCCCGCTGAGGATCTGACACGAAAACGCCTCGGTGACGTTGTCTATGCTGATGCCGCTGTCTTTTGGAATATGTTTGCTGAGCCACTCGTAGTCGTGCCATTCAGCGCCGGCGGCAGTGATCAGAAAGAACATATCTTCCAGCGCCATGATTGACATTTCAGTCACGATTCGCCCTTTGTCGTCGGCAAAATACGCGAGCCCGAGTCTGCCGGCTTTGGGTACATTGCCGGTGATCATTTCCATCAGCCATTCACGTGCGCCATCGCCTTGTAATTTGAAGCGTGAGAAGCCGGGCAGATCGAGAATGCCGGCAGCGTCCCTGACGGCGAGGCACTCTTCACGCACTCGCGCAAGCCACGGGCCTTCGCGACGCCAGGTTTGTGTCGAGGCTTCACTGGTGTCGTCACCCGGCTGTGCAAACCAGTTGGCACGTTCCCAGCCGTTGTACGCGCCGAACTGCGCACCCAGCTTTTCAATGCGATCGTGCACCGGTGAAAGCTTCTTGTTGCGGCCGTCCGGCCACTCATGATGCGGAAAGTGCATGGCGTATTCGTGACCATAAACTTCCATACCCTTTTTATTACAGTAGTCCTGATCACAGAACCCGGTAAAACGACGCGGATCGCATGACCACATGTCCCATTCGGTGCTGCCTTCAGTAATCCATTCTGCAAGTACCTTCCCGGCACCACCGGATTGTGCGATACCAAAAGTAAACACACAGGCTTCGAACGCATTGTGCACACCCGGCATCGGGCCGATTAGCGGGTTGCCGTCAGGGGTATACGGAATAGGGCCGTTAATGCATTTATTAATACCGGTTTCACCGAGTATGGGCACGCGGGCCATTGCATCTTCGATGTACCACTCGAGGCGTTCGAGATCGTCGGGGTAGAGCTGGAATGAAAAATCTGCCGGCATGGGATCGTCCGGGGTCATCCAGTGGCCTTTGCAATTGAGCTCGTAAGGCCCGAGGTTGAGTCCGTATTTTTCCTGTCGCAGGTAGTAGGAGGAGTCGACGTCCCGCAGCAGTGGCATTTTTCGCTTGCCCTGATCTTCACACCACTGTTGAAGTTCTGGAATCTCCTCGGTCAGCATGTATTGATGGCTCATGGTCATCATGGGTACTTCGCGCCCGCCGAATGGAATAAACCAGCGTCCGACTTCCTGGGCGCGATAACCTGCTGCGTTAACCACATATTCGCAGCGCACCTCTCCTTTTTCGGTTTCGATTACCCATTCATCGTTTTCGCGGCGAATACCGGTGACCGGGCAAAAGCGAACAATGCTGGCGCCCATATCCCGTGCGCCTTTGGCCAGTGCCTGCGTCAGTTGTGCAGGATCGATGTCGCCATCGTACGGGTCGTACAGGCCGCCTTCGAGATCGTGGGTTTCCAGAAACGGATAA
>JAHDHK010000038.1:8888-29266 GCA_020631335.1 Chromatiales bacterium | reverse complement strand
ACGGGGTTTAACACACTTATCTATGGGTAGTGCGACTACAGGTAGTGCGCGTCCTCGACTCTGTGTTACACACAGCCATGTGTTGGATCTTGTTACGCTGCGTTTTCATCCGAGCTTCCGGTGATCAGCTTAATTCTTTCGCGACATCTTTTTTCAATGGTAGCCAGATCGGCCATAGAGGCTTCAATATCGAGTTTTTGCTGTTCTAACTGTTGTCGGCTCTCTTCTACTTTGCGGCATGTGTATTCCAATTGCTGCAGTTCGCCGGCGTGACCTGCTTCATACATATTAAGAACGTCGCGGATTTCATCCAGAGGCCAGCCGAGTCTTTTACCCCTCAACAGCAACTTCAGTCTGGTGCGATCCGAGCGGGTGTATATTCTTTTGTTGCCCTCGCGTAAGGGGCTGAGCAGCTGTTTGTCTTCGTAGAAACGTATTGCCCGGGTGGTGATCCCGAACTCTTTGCCCAGCTCTGATATGGTGAAAGTTTCTTGCATGGTCAGCTGTCAAAAATTTCTCGACCGCGCTTGAAATCTGCGCGCCGGTTCATTGCTTACGCTCGGGCGTCCCGCAGAGTCTGTACGGAAACTCTTTAAATTAAGTTTGTCGAGCCACAACGGTTTGACGCCGGAAACTCGGTGCTGTTTCCTTTGTCGGCGAATACCAGAGTGTGCAATCCGATTTCTCAGTATATTGACGTTTACGTAAACGTCAATATACTGATTTCGGCACCAAAGTCGGCAAATCAAGCTCGTGATTTTCTGATGGCGGTCGAATTTACCGTTGTGATGTGAACCAGAATCGCATTGTTTTCGGGTGTCGCGTTGTCGGCCTGCCTTTTCATCTCCGGGAAAAAGCTCATGTCTCTACCAGCCAACGAAGTGGTTCAGTTGCATCAACAACCAGCTGACCGGTCTCATATCCGGTTTGTCACTGCTGCCAGTTTGTTTGATGGGCACGACGCATCGATCAACATTATGAGGCGCATGTTGCAGGCATCGGGGGTCGAGGTGATCCATCTCGGGCATAACCGCTCGGTTGCTGAGATTGTGACTGCTGCTGTTCAGGAGGATGTGCAGGGCATCGCGATTAGTTCCTACCAGGGCGGGCACGTTGAATATTTCAAGTACATGGTAGATATGCTGCGCGAACGCGACAGCGGACATATAAAAGTATTCGGGGGTGGTGGTGGTGTCATCGTTGCTGATGAAATCGAAGCGCTTCAGGCTCACGGGGTAGCCCGGATCTACTCACCCCAGGACGGTCAGGCCATGGGGCTGCAGGGCATGATCGACGATATGGTAGAGCGTTGTGCTTTTGACCCTGCACAATTTGCCGGTGATGCCTTCAACGAGCTTGATAAAAATCACTACCGGAAACTTGCCTCAATATTGACGGCACTGGAAAACGGCAGTTACCCCACGGCTGCGCGCGAAGCGCTGCTGGCTGCAGCGGCGACTGCACGAAAGGTCCCTGTGCTCGGCATTACCGGTACCGGTGGCTCCGGTAAATCGTCGTTAACCGATGAAGTTATCCGGCGCTTGCGGCTTGACCACCGCGATCAATTGAGCATCGCCATTCTTGCCATTGATCCGACCCGGCGTAAAACCGGTGGTGCCTTACTTGGTGATCGTATTCGCATGAATGCGATCGACCATCCCAATATTTTTATGCGCTCAATCGCTACCCGGGATGCCGGTACCGATGTCCCGCCACAGCTCAACGACATGCTTGCTGCAACGCAACTTGCCGGGTTCGATCTGATTGTTGTTGAAACACCGGGCATCGGGCAGGGCGACGCCGGTATTGTGCCTTTTTGTGATGTGTCGATGTATGTTATGACGCCGGAATTCGGCGCCGCCAGTCAGCTGGAAAAAATAGACATGCTCGACTTTGCAGATGTCATTGCGATCAATAAATTTGATCGCAAAGGGGCGGTAGATGCGCTGCGGGACGTGGCAAAGCAGGTTCAACGCAATCGAGAGGCGTTTGATCGTCCACCGGAGTCGATGCCGGTGTTCGGTACGATGGCAGCGAGGTTTAACGACGATGGCGTCACCGCTGTCTACCAGTCGTTGAAGACCCTGTTGAACCAGAAAGATAAAGTACTTGCCGGTAACGAGTTGCCGTTGGTTAACACGCGACATTCGACTGATGACAGTGTGCTGCTACCGACAAACCGACTGCGATACCTGGCAGAGATTGCCGATGGCGTGCGTGAGTATCATCGGCGGGCTGCCATTCAGGCAGAGGCAGTCAGACAGGTTCAGCATCTTGAGAGCGCCGGGCAACTCATGATGGATGCAGGCATCAATGTCGATAGTGCATCGCTGCAAAAACTTGCTGAAGATAGAAAGCAGTCGCTGGAACCCTCGGCATCTGCGCTTTTGGATCAATGGCCACAGATCGTTAAAGACTACTCGGCAGAAGAATTTTCGGTCACGGTTCGCGACAAGACGATCACCACAGCGTTACAACACGAAACGTTAAGCGGCAGCGTTGTCAGAAAGGTGTCTCTGCCGAAATTCTCCGATCAGGGTGATTTGCTGTCCTGGTTGCTGCGGGAAAACCTCCCGGGCTATTTTCCGTACACCGCGGGTGTATTTCCATTTAAACGCGAGGGAGAAGATCCGACCAGAATGTTTGCGGGAGAGGGAGATCCCTTTCGAACCAACAGACGCTTCAAGGCATTGTCCGAGCACGCTGCGGCAAAGCGGTTATCCACCGCTTTTGATTCAGTCACACTGTACGGGAATGATCCCGACGAACGTCCTGATATCTATGGCAAGGTCGGCAACTCCGGCGTGTCTATCGCTACCGTGGAAGATATGCAGGCTTTATACGACGGCTTCGACTTATGTAACCCGACAACATCAGTGTCAATGACAATCAACGGACCTGCACCAACGATACTGGCGTTCTATTTCAATGCGGCTTTTCAACAACAGCGAGACAAATTTATAGAGCAACACGGACGTGAACCGAATGATGCCGAGATGGACGAGATACGTCGATGGTCGCTTGCCAACGTCAGAGGGACGGTTCAGGCTGATATTTTAAAAGAGGATCAGGGGCAGAATACCTGTATCTTCTCTACCGAGTTCAGCCTGAAGCTGATGGGCGATATCCAGGAGTATTTTGTAGAAAATAACGTCCGTAATTTTTACTCTGTTTCTATATCCGGTTATCACATTGCTGAAGCGGGAGCCAACCCGATCAGTCAGCTGGCTTTCACACTTGCGAACGGGTTCACCTATGTTGAGTCTTATCTCGCGCGCGGTATGCATGTTGACGACTTTGCACCGAATTTGTCTTTCTTTTTCAGCAATGGCATGGACCCCGAGTACACGGTAATGGGGCGGGTGGCCAGGCGTATCTGGGCGGTTACCATGCGTGAGCGTTATGGCGCTAACGAGCGTAGCCAGAAACTCAAGTATCACATCCAGACCTCCGGGCGATCTTTGCATGCGCAGGAAATGGCGTTCAATGATATCCGCACCACGCTACAGGCTCTCATCGCCGTTTACGATAACTGCAATTCTTTACACACTAATGCCTACGACGAGGCCATAACCACTCCGACCGAAGAATCAGTTCGGCGGGCGATTGCAATTCAGCTGGTGATTAACCGTGAATGGGGACTGGCTAAAAACGAAAACCCTAATCAGGGCAGCTTTGTAATTGATGAGTTGACCGATCTTGTCGAGGAGGCTGTGTTAATCGAGTTCGAACGAATTTCTGAGCGCGGTGGCGTATTGGGAGCCATGGAAACCGGTTATCAGCGTGGCAAGATTCAGGAAGAATCAATGTTGTACGAGCACAAGAAACACGATGGCTCATTGCCGATTATCGGTGTGAATACATTTTTGAATCCGCACCAGGACGATTCTGCTCAAGTTGTTGAACTTGCCCGGTCTACTGAAGATGAAAAGCGCTCACAGATAACACGATTGCGTGAATTTCAATCGCGCCATCAGGAGCAGGCCGACGCAGCGCTGGAGCAGGTCCGGCAGGCGGCTATTAACAACCGCAATGTTTTTAAGGAACTGGTGAATGCGGTGCAATATTGTTCTTTAGGGCAAATTACTGATGCACTGTTTGAGGTGGGTGGTAAGTATCGAAGGAATATGTAGGTTAACTCTGTAGTTCAGCAAGGCTCAGGCGTTCTATGCACTTACCCGCAGGGTAGTAAAAAATGTCAAAGACTTAAGGGCGCAACGGTTTTCAGCGCTCTGTTAGATCGACTAGCAGGAGATATCGATGAATAAGGTAATGATCATCACAGGCGCCAGTCGAGGCATTGGTGCTGCCACCGCTGTTGCTGCTGCCAATCAAGGCTATCGTGTCTGTGTTAACTATCATTCAGATCGAATATCTGCTGAAAAAGTCGTGCATCAGATTACCGAATCCGGCGGCAGCGCAATTGCCATTCAGGCTGATATCTCTGATGAATCCGCTGTTGTCGGACTGTTTAAACAGTCATGTGAGGCAATGGGGCCACCCACTGTCCTGGTGAATAATGCCGGCATCCTCGAAACCGGGTCTATAAGCTCGATAAATTCCGCGAGATTGCAAAGAGTATTCGCGCTCAATGTGTTTGGTGCTTTTTATTGTGCACGTGAAGCCGTTAAGCTGATGTCGACAGACTGCGGCGGTGTCGGCGGCTCGATAGTGAATGTGTCGTCTGTTGCCGCCAAAATGGGATCGCCTGATGAGTACATTGACTACGCTGCGAGCAAAGGTGCAGTTGATACAATGACCATAGGCCTGGCGAAAGAAGTCGCCGGGCAGGGCATTCGGGTTAACGCGGTCAGGCCCGGTGTGATTCACACGGATATCCATGCCAGTGGTGGTGAGCCCGATCGTGTAAATCGTGTCAGCAAATCTGTCCCCATGAAACGCGGAGGTGAACCGGAAGAGATTGCCGCTGCAATTTTGTGGCTGGCATCAGATGAGGCGGCTTACTGCACCGGTTCTTTTATTGATGTCAGTGGTGGCAGATAGCTCGCAGCTCGAGTAGCGCTCTTCATCAGTAAACATACGCTACCTTGTCAGGGTTTAATAAGGCTGTATGGCTCGCATCTGCCAGTGAGTTTTGCAAGAGACCTACTCTTGCGCGGTTCTATTAGTCAGATTACTTGTTGTAATTCTTAACGAACGAAGCATTCCCTACGCGGTCTTTTCGGGGCTCACTAGTGAACGAATCAAGTGCACTTTGTGTCAAATTGCAAACTCATTACCTGAAATGAACTGTAATCATGCTGGGAACGTAAAATAATGTCAGCATAGTAGCCCCGTGGAAGGGATGGCTGTGCCAAAGAATTACCGCCAGGGTTGTTATTAGTACCGAGCAGAAACTAAACAAGGTCCTTAAAACATGGCAGTTGATGAATCAATCAGTCACCCCTCAATCAGTGTCAAACTGAACGTCGTTAATGTGAAGATTAGCCGGCAGATAGGGCAGGCAGTGCAAAAGCTCGCCAATCTGAGACTGCCTGAATGGCGCATCATGGCGTTGCTTGCGAGTGCCGGTTCACTTAGTCAGGCCGACATCAGAAACCAGATAGGCATGGACAAGGGTCAGATCAGCCGAACGGTGAAAAATATGCTGGCCAGCGGGCTTGTCGTGAATGAAGTCGGGACGACCAAAACCCGCAACGTTCGAATGAGTCTGACCGATAAAGGACGCCAGGTGCATCACCAGGTGGACGTTATGATGCAACAAAGAAATGAGCAGTTACTGTCTGCGCTTTCGGATGAGCAGAAAACGATGCTGTTCGACGGGCTGGATCGCATCGAGCGGGCGGTGGACAACTCGTCCGCGTAAGCACTGTAATACCCTGATACCTGCTACGGGGGCAGGGGCCGTGGCAGCGTCGCTGCTGATGAGTCAGCCTGGTAGACTCCTGTCATCAGTATTTCCTGATTAATAGAACCGCTACACGGACTTATACAAACGATTGTGCGAGTATCCGGGCCTGTCAAAACGCCTTCAATGGCAGGTCTGCTGATAAACCGACTTAATCGCTAAACCTTTTGAATATCATATAAATATGCAAAGGCGTTACGATTCGCGGCGTCGGTTTCAGGACTTCTTCCAGGTGCTGAAAGCAACCTGCCTGCAGAAAGCTGTTTTGCCAAACTTCCCCTAAGCTGATTCAATGTTGGTATGGCAGCAGCAAATATCGAACGCGCCGTTCGCAAACGCAACGCTGCGCTGAAAAACCGGGATCTGGTTTACCGCGCCGGCACTGCCGGGTTCGCCGGTCTATTGGGTCTGGAGTCGGCAACCGTCCTTGCCGGTAAGACCGATTTCGATCTGTTGCCCGGGCCCGTGGCAGAGGTGTACCAGTCACTGGAGCGGCGCGTACTGGAGACAGGCATCCCCGATGTTTCCAATAGCAGGCTATCCCAGGCTGGCAGCGGACAGGTAGTCGTTCGTAGTCCGGTGATTTCCGATGACGGTGTGATAACCGGGTTGGAAATCAATGTGCTCAATCTGCAGGAGCTCGCCGCTGACTATCAGTCACTGCTGGGTCGTGAGCACGATCACCGATCACTGATCAGTCGATCACCCTTTGCGCTGCAAATCCGCCGAGGCGATCAAGTCGTCTTTCAGAATCGTCGCTGGTCGAATCTTCCGGATGACCAGCTTGCCTGCATTGAAAGCTGGCTTCGTCTGGACAAATCAGAGGGCGCGGCCGGAGAGGCGGGGATGCACTTTCAACGCTACCCGATCCGCTGGAATGGCGAGGTGCTCGAAGCCATCTTCTGTTTCGTGCAAAAGCGCAATACTCAATTTGTTGAAAAGCGCACCGGTGCAAGACGTGGTCGTGATGATGATACGCCACTGGCAATCTCCGCCGGTTCGACCGAAGGGGTAGAGGTCGGCCTGTTTAAATCGATTACTTTTCCAGTGATTGTCTGCGATAACACGTGGCAGGCAGTTTATACCAATCAAGCCGCACAGGCGCTGCTTGGAGATTCGCATAAACCGGGGACGACTACTCCCGTGCAATCACTTGACCATTGGTTCAATGTGCGTGAAAAGGTCGAAATTGACACGATGTTGCGACAGCGTGAAGCCAGAGTGCCAGCGCCACTGTATTCTGTTGCACTGGGTGGACGTATCTATTCTGTGTCTGTCAGTCCCACAAGCTGGGCGGGCAGAAGTGCGATGTTGCTGGTGCTGCAGCACGATCAGCAGCAACAATCACGTTTGAGTGTTACCCGTACAGAGCTGACAAAATATAAAGACTTCACTGCTGCCGGCGGAGATTTCCAGTGGGAGATGGACCGCGACCAGAACATGATCCACCTGTCAGTAGATCTCGAGCCATTACTTGGAGTAGAAAATACCGAGGTCATCGGTGTGTCCCTGTCAACGATTATCGAACGCTTTGTCGATTCGGAAGATATGTCAGACTGGAGTTTGCTATCCGTCGATATCCGCAATCGACGTGCTTTTCGTGATCGAGAGCTGAAATGGCGGCATCGCTCCGGGGTAAAGCGTGTTGTACGGTTATCCGGTATTCCTGTCTTCGATGACGATCAGTTTGTGGCCTATCGTGGTATTGGCAGTGATGTGACCGATGCGTATGAAACAGCAAGTAAAATGGCATTCCATGCCAGTCACGATTCACTGACCGGTCTGGTCAACCGGCGCGAGTTCGAGCAGCGCTGTGACAACGCGATCCTGTCGGCCAGAGATGATCGTGTTACCCATGCGTTGTGCTTTCTGGATCTGGATAACTTTAAAGTCGTCAACGATACCAGCGGGCATCTGGCCGGTGATGAACTGCTGCGTCAGCTGTCGACGATGTTTTCGGGCCTGGTACGTAAGAGCGATGTACTTGCCAGGCTGGGTGGTGACGAGTTCGCGGTACTTGTTTTTGATGTTGGTGTTAACGAAGTGATGCGGCTAGCCAATCAGCTGCGCTCAGAAGTCGAAAGCTTTCAGTTCTTGTGGGAAGACAATCGTTTCCGGATCGGCGCCAGCATTGGTGTCGTGATTATTGATGATCGCTGGGAGGACAGACCTGCACTGTTCAGGGCTGCCGATTCCGCCTGTTATGAAGCCAAGAACCTGGGGCGTAACCGGGTCGCTGTGTACAACGACCGTAATGAAGTGAATGACGATACGCCCGTGGCAGGCTCATGGGTTGAGCGGATCTCAAGCGCTATCGATGAAAAACGTGTGCGCCTGTGCATGCAGAAAATCTACGCACTTGGTGAGTCTCAACCGCAGCCGACCCGGGTCGAATTGCTGATGCGAATCATGGAGCGTGGGCAGCCGATCGTACCCGGCGTATTCATGCCTGCAGCAGACCGCTATGGATTGACCGTGAAGCTCGATCGCGCGGTGGTAGAGCGTGCAGTCGACTGGCTGGAAGGCCAGCCACATGTGACCGATTCAATGCAGCTGTGTACGATCAATCTACATAGTCGATCATTTGCAGATGAAGAATTTACGAGCTTCCTGATTAATACATTACGCAATGCGAAATTTGATACTTCCATACTCTGCTTCGAGATTGCAGAAACAGCGGTAATTGCCAATCTTTCAGCGGCCACCCAGTTTATGACACGGGTTGGTGAAACAGGTTGCAGGTTCGCACTGGATGATTTCGGCAGCGGGCTTTCTTCGTTTACTTATCTGAAAAACCTGCCGATCAGCTATTTGAAGATTGACGGAAAATTCATTCGCAATATTCTGCAGGAATCTGTTGACTACGCGATGGTCAAGGCGATCAACGAAATCGGTCAGGTATTAGGTAAGACCACCATTGCCGAGTATGTCGAGAGTGAGGAAGTGCTGGAAAAACTCCGGGATATGGGGGTCGATATGGCACAGGGTTATCAAATAGGGAAACCCGAGCTGATAGATTACTAACCCGGGCTTTACCGGGGTTTGCGTACGGTCATTACCACTAAACGATGGCTTAAGCACTGTTAGACATGTTCTGCCGCATGCGCAAATAGGCATGCGGTATTTCAGCAACCGTTGTTCAGGGAGTTATCTGGTTTCGGTTTCAGCCGTGGCCCGGGTTGGCGGGCGTTTGCCACGACGCCATCGGTGATAACGTTCGAGTAATCCCAGTATTTTTTGCGGTGCATGCGCACGTTGCCAATTCCCGGCTGCCATTTTGTTGGCTTCGGTCATGGTGGGGTAGATATGAATCGTGCCGAGTATTTTTTTCAGCCCCAGATTATGTTTCATCGCGAGCACATATTCTGCTATCAGATCACCGGCATGTGCACCAACAATGGTCACACCTAGAATCTTGTCTTTGCCCGGAACTGTCAGTACCTTTACCACACCGTGATCTTCGCTGTCAGCGATTGCGCGATCCAGATCGTCAATGCCATAGGTAGTCACTTCATAGGGAATATTCTTTTCTTTTGCTTCTGATTCGTTTAAACCGACTCTCGCGACTTCGGGATCGGTGAAAGTTGCCCAGGGAATGACTGAGTAATCCGCTTTAAACTTTTTAAATTGTCCGAACAGGCTGTTAACCGTTGCAAACCAGGCCTGATGCGCCGCTGTATGGGTAAATTGATAAGGGCCGGCGATATCACCTACCGCGAAAATGTTGTCGTAGTTGGTACGCAGAAAGTCATCTGTTTCTACTGTGTTGTTTTTTCTGAGTTTTACACCCAGCTCCTCCAGACCATAGCCTTCGACGTTCGGTCGCCTGCCAATGGCAACCAGCAGCCCGTCGAATGGAATTTCTATTTCTTCACCATTCCTGTCGCACACCAGAATCTGCTCGCCATTTACTACTTTGCAGGACACAGCTCTGGTGCCGCACATGACGTTCATGTTCTCGGTGATGAACTTGTCTTGAACCATCGCGGAGATCTCTTCATCTTCACGGATCATAATGCGCGGGGCCATTTCTACCAGTGAGACTTCACTGCCCAGGCGATTAAACGCCTGTGCCATCTCGCTGCCGATAGGGCCCCCGCCGAGGACAACCATTCGCCGGGGCTGCTCACGCAATTCCCATAGATTGTCCGAGTTGTACCATTTGACCTTGTCCAGCCCTTCTATCGGGGGTACAAAGGGCCGGGCACCAGCTGCAAGGATAATGTTGCGCGCGGTGATCGTCTGCCCGTTCACCTCGACGGACCACGGAGAGACAATACGGGCTTCACCGGAAATACAATCGACGCCGAGATCGGTAAATCTCTCTACTGAATCGTGAGGCTCAATCTTTTCGATCACGCGTTGAACACGTTCCATCACATCACTGAATTCAAACTCGGCGCTTGCTGTTTTAACACCATACTTTTCAGAACACTTAACGTCGGTCAGAAATCGCGCGGTTTTTATCAGTGCCTTTGACGGCACGCAGCCGGTGTTGAGGCAATCACCACCCATTTTGTGTTTTTCAATCAGAGTGACTTTGGCTTTTACGGCGGCTGCAATCAGTGACGCAATCAGTCCTCCGGAGCCGGCACCAATGACAATAACGTTGGTATCAAAATAGTCTGGCTCTTGATAGGGAGGGGTGTCTGAACTCATTGTGCAGCTTTCCTGGATTTATAAATGTCGAGTACTTTTTTCGCGATGATCGGGAAGACGCCCAGTAGTGCGAAGGCAAGTATCAGTGAAGGTGAAAGAATGTCACCCACCGAATCAATCTTCGATAGCTGATTTCCCGCGTTAACAAATACCGCGGTACCGGGCAGCATGCCCACCTGACTCACCAGCGCAAATACCAGCGTTTTAATCGGCGTAAGCCCCATCAACAGATTGACGACGAAAAACGGCACCGCCGGTATCAAACGCAACGTGAACAAATAGAACGCGCCTTCTTCCTTGACGCCTTTGTTAATCGTCTCCAGATGATCGCCGAATTTGCTTTGTACCGAATCTTGAAACAGGAATCGGGAAATTAGAAAAGCAATGGTGGCCCCCAGGGTGGACGCAAAGGAGACGATTACAAGCCCTGTCAGAAATCCGAATATCGCCCCTGCGGCGAGTGTCAGAATTGCTGCACCCGGAAGCGATAGCGCTGCTACGCCGACGTAGGCACTAAAGAATCCGACAATAGTCAGTAGTCGGTTTTCAGCGTAGAAATCAAGAATCGTTTGATGTTTTTGTTTAAGATAATCGAGGGAGAGATACTGACCCAGATCGAAGTAGAAGAATGCTGCTATCAGCGCCAGTGCTGCCAGTGCGATCCAAATTTTTGCGTTTTTCATAACAAGCTCTTTTTTAACCGGGTGTTGCAACATTGACCAGCGATAACGTCGCCAGTACAGATATTACGCTGCTATTGCCCGGTTTGTTATCCGGAGATCACCAGTACCGGCATCTGGAAAAATACCCCGGTATCCATCAGATGTTGGCTGGCGTAACTGAATCGCAAGTGCCGACTGCAAGCTTGGAGTCAGCGGTGCTGAATTGGTTCCATGGTGAGGCTGAGTCATCCGATAATTTCGCGGCCTCTCTTGGGTATCGGCTGGACTTTAGTGAAACTGCACAGTCGACATTTTGTCTTCGTGCCGATCCGGTATTTCAGCAGCTGGACATCAATCAGGCAGTGCTTGCGGACCCGGCTTTGCTGGACATAAGCAGCGATGAAGCTGACGCCCTCATAGAAGATCTCAACCGTCACTTCAGTGAAGATGGCATCCGGTTTGAGGCCCTCGCGGCAGATCGATGGTATTGCTCTCTTCCCCGTTCACTCCAAGTGCGGACTATGTCTCCCGGTGCCGCGACTGGCCGCAGCGTTTCTTTAACAATGGTGCAGGGCGAGGATGCAGGGGTATGGCGCAGCTGGCTCTCGGAGATTGAAATGTTGCTCTACGCACACCGTGTAAACCAGCGAAGGGCGGAGGCAGGTCAGTCGGTAATCAACTCTTTGTGGCTGTGGGGGGAAGGGAATATAGACACCCTGCCGCCATCGATTCGATCATCGGACAATGCTGCAGTTTACTCGAGTGATTTCTATACCCGAAGTGTCGCGGATTATTCCGGTGTTGAGCATCGGTCACTCGATACGATCATAAACAACGAACTGGCAGATGAGGTATTAATTGTAGATACCGGGCTGGCGTCGGCACTCGCCACCGGAGACTCTAATGGATATGACAAAGTGCTGGCGCAACTTGAAAGCGATGTTTTCAATGTGCTCAACCGATACAGTCGGGTTCATAAAAATTTGACGCTCAACATCTGGTGCGGCGAAAACAGATGGATTTCACCGGGTAGCCCACCCTCCGTCACCGGCTCCATTGGCAGGTGGCTGTCGGCTGCGTTTGGTTTTGGCAAAAATATCGAACGTGGCGGGCGGTAGCGTGGAGGACGGCGCCGCAGTGCTTACCCGGCCGACAGAAACAATACGCCGCCGGCAATTCGATAGTTCCCTGGCGGTGACGCTCCATCAGCAGGCGCTGATGGGTAGAATTCTGGCTGCCCGGGGCGTTTGTGACAGCAGTGAGCTGGATCTGCGGCTCGATTCACTGATGATGCCCCATCACTTTGCGGGCTATCAGCAGGCAATCGATCTATTGTGCAACGCAATACGGCAAAGCCGCCGTATCTTAATTGTCGGGGACTATGATGCGGATGGTGCAACGAGCACTGCGCTGGCCTTGCATATTCTAAAATCGATCGGTTCCGACGCAGATTACCTGGTACCTAACCGTTTTGAGTTCGGTTACGGACTATCCCCCGAAATAGTTGATGTTGCGTTACAGCGCTCACCGGATCTGATACTCACCGTGGACAATGGTATTGCCTCTCACCAGGGTGTCGAACGAGCCAGAGAAGCCGGTGTGACAGTGGTTGTTACCGACCATCATCTGCCTTCTGAAACACTGCCGGCCGCGGATGCTATCGTTAATCCTAATCGCGCTGACTGTCAATTTGCCAGTAAGAATCTATGCGGGGTTGGTGTTATTTTTTATGTGATGGCCGGTGTTTGCCGGCAGTTGCAGAATTGTGGCTTTTTAAGCAGCGGGAATGCACCGCGTATGGCGGATTATCTTGATCTGGTTGCGCTTGGCACGGTCGCCGATGTTGTGCCGCTCGATCGCAATAATCGTGTCCTGGTTGAGCAGGGGTTAAAGAGAATTCGGGCAGGTGCCACGCGTCCGGGCATACTGGCTTTGTTTGATGTTGCCTCCAGAGATCATCAGCAGGCGACCACATCCGATATCGGTTTTGTTATCGGACCGCGACTCAATGCCGCGGGCCGGCTTGATGATATGAGTATAGGCATCGAGTGTTTGCTGGCGGAAGATATGGCGCAAGCTCTGCCGCTTGCCGGCCGTCTGGATGAGTTCAATCGACAGCGGCGAAAGATCCAGTCCGGTATGGGGGAGGACGCTCAGGATCAACTGGACAGTGGGCCATCGTCCGTCGAAGTTGAGTCTGCCTTCGCGGTAACAGTCTATGATCCGCAGTGGCACGAAGGCGTTATCGGTATTCTGGCTGGACGATTGAAAGAGCAGTGCTACCGGCCGGTATTTGCGTTTGCCCGTTCCGATAATGGGTTTTTAAAAGGCTCCGGGCGTTCCATTGAAGGAGTACACATCCGCGACATTCTGGTTGCAATATCGGCTGAAAATCCAAAGCTACTGAGTAAGTTCGGAGGTCATGCGATGGCTGCAGGAGCCACTCTGCCGGAGGCCGGTCTCGACCGGTTTAAAGTGGCGTTTAATGAACAGGTGAAGCGGCAACTGAGCGGAAAGCATCCCAAACGTGAGTGGCTCACCGATGGCGCGTTGAGTGACACCGAGATGACTCTCGCAAACGCTCATGAGATCAAATACCTGCAGCCCTGGGGGCAGGCGTTTGCAGCGCCGCTATTTGACGATATTTTTGAAATTAAAGAAACACGACCTGTGGGGACCGGTCACTGTCGTTTGCGGTTGTGTAAGCCTGGTGGTCGACGTGAGTTGCAGGCCATTGCGTTTAATCGTGAAGTGACCTCAGAGCCGGGGCAGCAATGGCATATCGTCTATCGGCTCGAGATAAATAGCTACAAAGGCCGGCAGTCGTTGCAACTGCTGGTTGAGCATCTGCGGCCTGTCGACTGATTGCCGGCAACAGGAAAAACCGGCTGCAACTATGGTCGACGCTTAGGGTTGGTGAAAACGTTTTTCCCTGCTTTTGCTGCTGTGGTGTAGAATCGAGGGTTTGACCTACACCGAACCCTGCCATGGAAATCAACCCGATCGTCAGCAAAATCGAAGACCTACGCGAGCGCGGATCAGCGCTGAGGGGGTATCTTTGACTTCGATGGTAAAAAAGAGCAACTAGAGGAGATCATGCGGGAGTTGGAAGATCCCGCAGTTTGGAACCAGCCCGATCGTGCACAGAGTCTCGGACGTGAACGCGCTCAGCTTGAATCTGTAGTCAAGGTACTCAGCGGTGTGGCTCAAGGCATAGACGATGCGGCAGAGTTGCTTGAGCTTGCCAGTGAGGAAGGTGATGAAGACACAGCCGCCTCGGTGACTGAAGATCTTGAATCGCTTGAACAGGAAATTTCCGCGCTCGAATTTCGGCGTATGTTCAGTGGAGAGCAGGATCAGAACAACGCGTTTGTCGATGTTCAGTCGGGCTCGGGTGGTACCGAGGCGCAGGACTGGGCTGAGATGTTATTGCGAATGTACCTGCGTTGGGGTGAGGCACATGGATTCAAGACTGAACTGATGGAAGCTTCGCCCGGTGAGGTCGCCGGCATCAAATCGGCAACAATCCGCTTTGAGGGTGAATACGCGTATGGTTGGCTTAGAACCGAGTCGGGTGTGCACCGGCTGGTGAGAAAGTCTCCTTTTGATTCGGGTAATCGCCGGCACACGTCATTTGCGGCTGTGTTTGTTGCCCCCGAGGTAGACGACAGCGTAGAAATTGAAATTAATCCGGCTGATCTGCGTATCGATGTCTATCGTGCGTCCGGCGCTGGTGGTCAGCATGTTAACCGCACGGAATCTGCTGTCCGGATTACCCATGAACCGACAAACATTGTGGTGCAGTGTCAAAACGACCGGTCGCAGCACAAGAATAAAGATCAGGCCATGAAGCAACTCAAGGCAAAGTTGTATGAACTTGAAATGCAGAAGCGACGCGGGGATCAGCAGGCGCTCGAAGACACCAAGTCTGACATCGGCTGGGGCAGCCAGATTCGATCGTACGTACTTGATCAATCGCGTATCAAAGATCTGCGTACCAATGTGGAAACCGGGAATACTCAGGCAGTACTCGACGGTGACCTCGATCAGTTTATAGAAGCCAGTCTGAAGAGCGGGCTATAGCGCCCGCCTTCGTATCATTATCAATCTGCCTGCCACCGTACACGTAACAGAATAACGATCAGTGTTCACTGCATAAGACAGTGAGCTAATGACGCAATAGTGACCCGGGAAATAACATGTCGGAAAACGAACCTCCATTTGAAGATGAAAACAAGCTGATTGCCCAGCGGCGCGAGAAGCTCCAGGCATTGAGGGCCGGTGGTGTTGCCTACCCGAATGATTTCAAGCCTAAAGACACGGCAGCGGACCTCAGGTCAGAGCATGAAAATCGAGACCGTGAGTTTTTTGAAAATACTGAAGTGCCTGTTGTCATCGCCGGTCGATTGATGGCCAAACGGGTAATGGGTAAGGCAAGCTTTGCCCATGTTCAGGACGGTAGTGACAAGATACAGCTGTTTATGCAGCCCGGGCTGCTGGGTGAAGAGGCCTACAGTGAATTTAAACAAATGGATGTGGGGGACATTGTCGGTGTCGAGGGTAAATTGTTCAAAACGAATAAAGGCGAACTGACTGTCAAAGCCAAGTCGCTTCGACTGCTCACCAAATCGTTGAGACCTCTGCCCGAAAAATTTCATGGCCTCACAGATACCGAGCAACGCTATCGCCAGCGTTATGTCGATTTAATTATTAACAGTGATGTTCGTAGTACATTCAGAACACGCGCGGCGATAGTGCAATATATTCGAAACTTCTTTGTTAATCGTGCATATATTGAAGTGGAAACACCGATGATGCAGGTGATACCCGGTGGGGCAACTGCGCGTCCATTTATTACTCATCACAATGCGCTGGATATGGATTTGTACCTGCGTATTGCGCCGGAACTTTACTTAAAGCGTCTGGTGGTTGGTGGATTTGACCGGGTATTTGAAATCAACCGGAACTTTCGCAACGAGGGATTATCGACGCGGCACAATCCCGAGTTTACGATGCTGGAGTTTTATCAGGCTTATGCCGATTATCATGAACTGATGGATCTGACTGAAGAGTTGCTTAGGGGTATTGCTGAAGAGGTGATCGGACAGACAGTGATTGAATCAGCAGACGGCGAGGACTCTTATGATTTTTCAAAGCCTTTTCAACGTATGACCATGGTCGAATCGATCGCAAAGTATAATCAGGACATCTACGCGGATGACCTGAGCAATGTGGATGCACTGCGTACTATTGCCAAGCGTAAGGGAGCTAAAGTTGAAGACAGCTGGGGTATCGGAAAACTGCAAACAGAAATATTCGAAGCAACGGTAGAGCATCGTCTGACTGATCCCACCTTCATTACAGCCTATCCTGCAGAGGTATCACCGCTGGCGCGACGCAATGAAGAGCAGCCGGAAGTTACCGATCGATTCGAGTTTTTTGTTGGCGGGCGCGAGATTGCAAACGGATTCTCCGAGCTTAATGACTCTGAAGATCAGGCTGAACGATTCCGCGCGCAGGTAGCAAACCTGGATGCCGGTGATCAGGAGGCCATGCACTATGATGCAGATTACATTAGAGCGCTTGAATTCGGCTTGCCACCAACCGCAGGTGAAGGGATCGGCATAGATCGTCTGGTGATGTTGTTCACGGGGTCACCGTCTATTCGGGATGTAATATTGTTCCCGCACATGCGACCGGAGAGTTAATACAAACCTGTGTGCTTTACACTCGCAGGTAAGCGCATGCGGATAGGAAAGTGAAGTGACCACAGTAGCGATTGCAGGCTTCCAGCACGAAACCAATACCTTTGCACCGATGCCCACCGGTTATGAGGAGTTTACGCAGGCCGGCTCGTGGCCGGGTCTGACCCAGGGCACGGATGTGCTGAGTGTATTCAACGGGTTGAATATCCCGGTGAGCGGTTTTATAGAGGCCGCCGGCGACTGGGAGTTGGTCCCGCTGCTCTGGACGGCTGCAGAACCCGGCGGGTATGTCACTGCGGCAGCTTTCGATAAGATCACCGGAATGATTTGTAGCGCACTGTCGAGACTGTCTGGCATCGATGCGGTCTATCTGGATTTGCATGGAGCAATGGTGGTGGAGCATTTTCAGGACGGCGAGGGTGAAGTCCTTCGGCGCGTCAGGGAAGTGGTGGGGCCCGATGTCCCTATCGCAGTCAGCCTTGATTTACATGGCAATTTGTTTCCGGACTTCTTTGAACTGGCGGACGTCGTTACCATCTACCGTACCTATCCGCATATCGATATGGCTGACACGGGACGCCGTTGTCAGGCACTGCTGCAGCAACGCATTGAATTCGGGGCGCTGGCAAAGTCGTTTAGACAACTGGATTTTCTGATTCCATTGACAGCACAAGCCACTATGCGTGAGCCGGCTGCAACCCTGTACAGCGAACTTTCACAGATCCGGCCAGACCATGTGTTGAGTGCTGATATTGCCATGGGATTTCCGCCTGCTGACATCGAGCATTGTGGTGCGAGTCTGGTGTGTTACGGAACCAGCCAAAGCGACTGTGATCTTTACGCCGATCAGTTGCTTCGCGAGTTGCAGCAAAAAGAAGCTGAGTTTGCGGAACCTATGATGCCTGCGCCGCAAGCCGTGGCAGAGGCGATGGAACTGAACAGGATGAACCGCAAACCGGTGGTTATTGCAGATCCACAGGATAATCCCGGTGCGGGCGGATCAGGTGATTCTACAGGCCTGCTGAGAGCATTGATCGATGCAGACGCAACCGATGTCTGGTTCGGCATGATATGGGATCCGTCGGTAGCTGCTAAAGCGCATCAGGCGGGCGTATCGGCTGTTATTGATATCGAACTGGGCGGACGCTACAGCAATGGTGAGGTGGCAAACGAACCGCTGCGATGCCGTGCAAGAGTAGCGCATCTGAGTGATGGTCACTTTGTCTTTAGTGGACCGATGTATGGTGGTGCGACCGCAGCCCTAGGCAGGATGGCATTAATAGACATCGAAAATACTGGCATTCATGTCATTGTCAGCACGGTAAGAACGCAAAATGCCGATGCCGAGATCTTCCGGCACATGGGAATCAAGCCTGAAGATAAAGGCATTCTGGTGGTGAAAAGTACGGCGCATTTTCTGGCTGACTACACACCACTTGCCGATACTATACTGTTTGCCGAGGCTGACGGGTTGAACCCTTGCGTTGTTGAGCGGATTCCCTATACGCGTTTACGATCAGGTGTACGCCTGGGTGCGCGTGGTCCCGAATTTGTTGCACCTTAAGTCTGAGCGCAGGAGGTGATACAAAGCGGCACACACCGCTAGAGTGCAACGTTTTATTTTATTAGTGAGTCAAAGCGACTGTAGACCCGTCGAGTACCTCGCCGTAGTGTCTGTGAGATCAAGATCACACTTTTGTCGAGTTTCAAATCGTTCGAATCACAAGTTGTTGAGTGATGACAGTCTTTCTGCCGGTTTACACTTCGTGATTTGGTTCAGCTTTTAGCTTCTCCGTCGTTAACTGAATGTCGGGACGGCTTCACAGTTTGAAGAGCCAGCCTGTAACGATGACGAGATGGTGCGTAAATGACCGGCAAATTGATCGCTACAGCCTCCGGTGCCTGCAGACACACTGCAGACATCGCCAGTATCAGTGGGACGCTGACGCACCAACTCAATAGTGCACCGTCGCTTGTCATTGCCAGCTACTCATCGCTCGCTGATCAACAAGCTATTGTTGATGAGCTTCCTTCATACTTTCCCGATTCCGCGATTATGGGTGCGTCTACCTGCCGCGGATCATTGACCATGGAAGGGGTTGTTGCTTTTGGTGAGGCAAATCTTACCTTATGGGGGTTGTGTGACAACGAAGGAGGTTACGGAGTCGGATGTGCAGCGCTGAACGGTGATACTGTTTGTGCCACGGTGACGGCACTGGAGATTGCGCTTGATAACTGTGGCCGATCCGGTGAGCTTCCCGATCTGGTCTGGATGCATGCAGCACCGGGCAGCGAAGAAGTGGTTGTCGCGACAATAGACGACTTCTTTGGTGGTGATGTTCTGATTGTCGGCGGCTCTGCAGCGGATGAGTCACTTGATGCGCGCTGGTCCTGTTTTGCTGACAAAGTCATTGACAGCAACGGTGTTGCTGTTGCGGTAATGTTCTCCAGCTATGACGTAAGTACCAGCTTTCAAAGCGGGTACATGCCGACGCAACGCACCGGTATCGCAACGCGCTGCGAAGGTCGTACTGTATATGAAATAGATAATCAGCCGGCTGCCAGGGTATACAATCAGTGGGCTGGAGAACTGATCAATCTTGAACACACGGATTTACCGGTTTCTGTTTTGGGCAGCAGCACTCTCAGCCCTCTGGGAGTAGCAGTTGGTGATGTCAGTGGAATCGCTTACTACAGTCTGGTTCATCCGGAAACCTACACGCAGGATCTGGCACTGACTTTCTTTTGCGAGGTGCAGGAAGGCGAAGAGCTGACCTTAATGTCCGGTTCAGTGGATAACATTCTCAGCAGGCCCGGTCGTGTTGCCAATGAAGCGATCTTCCATCCGGATGCGGGTGAAGGGGAGCTCATAGGCGGGCTGGTGGTGTTCTGCGGTGGTTGTCTTCTGGCTGTCGAGCCGCGTGCACAGGAAATAGCCGGTCATCTTAACGAGAGTATGAGTGGCAGCCCCTACATGGGATGTTTCACTTTCGGAGAACAAGGATGCTTTCTCGGGGGGGAAAACCGACACGGAAATCTGATGATTTCGGTGACCGTGTTTAAAGAGACAGGCTGATAGTGCGCGATTGTGGAAGAGAATAACAATGAAGCGCTTCGTGAAGCGCTTTTGCATGTAGAAAGACTGCGCGAGAAAGAGCGCACCGCACGTGAGCAGATGGAAACGCTGATCACCGGTTTGCAGATACTCAATGAAAGCAGTTCTGTTGCGCAGATGTTTCACGAGATCCTTGACGCGCTTAAGAAAGTCATCCCGTTCGACTGTGCTGCCATTATCGTCGGTTCACCCGGGGGGACGCTATCCACTGCGATATGCACAGATGAAAGACTGCAATTTTCAAGTGTGCCCGCACCTCAGGTAATTCTGCGGGCGCTGGCTGGTCGGGGTGCTGCGATCACAGACCTCACCCGTGTGCCGGACTGGCCGTCTTTGCAGAGTCAATCTGCCAGTGAGGTATTGCGCTC
>JAHDHK010000038.1:0-8878 GCA_020631335.1 Chromatiales bacterium | reverse complement strand
ACACCGCTGCCCGGTTTGGCAGAGCCGATGGTGGTCGTTTGTGCAAGCACTGAATCTGCGCGATTCAAAAAAGCCGAACTCAAGCTGCTGCAAACGTTCTCACCGTTGGCGACACAGGCTGTACAGCGTGCAGGAGAAATGGAAGAGCTGAATATTCTGGTCAACAAGCTCGATTACTATGCGCACTTCGATATGCTAACCGGCCTGCCTAACCGGACACTTTTTGACGAACGTCTGTGTGATGCGAACAGTGTCTCGCAGCCGTTCAGTGTGTTGTTTGTGGATCTGGATAACTTCAAGACGGTAAACGATACCTACGGGCATGCTGCTGGTGACATTCTACTGAGTGAAATTGCTTTCAGGCTGTCCAGTGTGCTGGAAGGGCAGGATTCTGTAGCGCGAATGGGTGGGGATGAATTTGCGGTATTACTGCGTAAAGAACGCTCGTTAGAGCAGGTTTACCAACTATGCGATGCGATCCTGAAAAGAATCAGTGAGCCTGTGTATTTGGCCAAAAGCTGTGTCGATCCCTCAGCAAGTATCGGGATATGCATGTGTCACGGTGGTGCGGAGACCACGCAGACAATTATGCAAAACGCGGATATCGCTTTGTATGAGTCGAAAGCGCAGGGCCGTGCACGCTACTGCCTGTTTAATTTTGAGATGAAGCGGCAGCTGGACCGGCGTAGTGATATAGAGTCCAGATTACGTGTCGCGCTTGAACACAATCAGTTCCGGTTGGTTTATCAGCCGATTTTTAATGGTGATACTTTGCAGTGTAACGCGATGGAGGCACTGATACGCTGGGGTGACGAGGGTGCTATTCGTTATAGACCTGACGAATTTATACCTGTGGCAGAAGACACCGGGGACATCCGCGCTATCGGCCTATGGGTTTTACAGACTGCATTGAGACAAATGCGCGACTGGCTGAGACAAAATCCCGAGCGTTACGTTGCCATTAACGTAAGTGACTTACAACTGCGTGATCCGGAATTATCCTCGGAGTTTATCCAGACAATCGGCGCAACAGATATTCCGCCGGCACAAATTAAACTCGAGCTTAGTGAGAGAATTGTAGCTGCAGATATCGATGCAGTGGTGAGAGATAATCTGCAAGCGTTGCGTACGTGTGGTTTTCTGTTTGCCTATGATGACTTTGGCACCGGACAATCATCTTTTATGCACTTACAGAAGTTACCCGGTACAACCCTTAAAATTGATCGGGTTTTTATCAGCGACTTACTATCGAGTGATGCAACATTAAGGCTGGTAGAGGGAATGATAAATTTTGCGCAAGCACTGGGACTCGAAGTTGTGGCTGAAGGCGTGGAGACACGCGAGCAGGTGGTTGCATTGCAGCGGCTTGGTTGTGACTACCTGCAAGGGTTTTATCTTGCCAAGCCGTTATCGCTTGATGACTGCCTGCAACTGCTGTCTATTCAGTCAGATGATGCATCACCCTCAGTGATTGGAGAAAACTAGTATGAACGCTGAGGTTTCATTGAATGCTGCGGATATGTTTTCCTACGAAGTGGATGCATTCAATCAGGTGTGTGGAGTCACTCGTGGTGGTCAAACTCAACTGCAACTGACTCGCGCAGATGGTGGCGTGGGGGTGCAGTTTGATGATCTTTTTCTGGATAACAGCACACGGCAGCTTTTTGTCTCGGTGCTACACCATGTCAGACAATCATCCGAGACTGTCAGCTTTCCGTTTCGTTGCGATTCTAGTACTCACACTGTCTATCAACGCTGTATTGTATTTCTTTCTTCTTCCCGGCGTGTAGCGGTAATGAACAGACTGATTGGCAAAGACCGTCGGCCTGTTGGCATTGAGTGGGATCGTAAGAATATAACACCGGAAAATGCAGATGCTGCTGACTTTGTTTGCTGTAGTCTCTGTAGCCGGTTGAATACGCCCGGCTCGCGCTGGGTGGATTTTCAGCAGTTAGTGGATGAAAGACGGTGGCCGGCCAGTGGCAGGACAATGATTTGTACGACCGATGTATGTGGTGACTGCGTAAAAGCGATAGAACAACGGATTGCAGAAACGTTGCGATCACAGGAGTTAAAAACCAGGCGTTAAAGGCAGAGTTACTGCCCGGGTGCGTCAAATTTTTTTTTGAAAGTGAACGCCTGTGGACCGGGGCCTTGGCTTGTCAGTATATCTAACCTTTGTTTTGCCACATTCAGTTGTGGAGGACTCCCTGATGGATGCCACCACATAACGCTGTGTGTACCCACCGGGTCAAACCATTGTTTACGGCTCCGCATTATGTCAGCGTGAGCCGTTCCGTAAACATAATGGTAAAGAGATTCTACATCGGTCCAGGTACTCAGGTTCACAAGTATATCAGCTTCAAATACTTCCGCTTCAACATCGCTGTCGCTAATAAAACGCCAAACAAAACCGGGGGCCGCCTCTGCGAGCGCATTAATGTGATCGAGGTTAGCAACAAAATCGGCCATTTCGGGTGCGTCGATTTGATAACGCATTCTGGCGATATTAAGTTGTGCGATAACAAACCCGCTCATGAGTTGACTACGCGTCGTCAGAGCCGGATTTTTCGCTATTGTCGGCGGCCGGATCAGTGGCAGGTTCTACCCAGTGCGCGTTTTTAATGATCTCTCCGGTATTCGGCACCACCTGTACGCAACGATCGTCCCACAGTTGTAACATTCTGTAGTCTTTTTCATTGGTGACACGAAGTCCGCCAAGGCCGTTTTTTGCAAGCCACTTTTCAACCGGAATGACATGTTCGGGTATAGAAGCACGTGCGGTAAATACCCTGACTTCAATATCCATTTTTATCCAGCGTTTTACGCGCTCAACCATCGCAGGCACTGGCGCACCAATGTGCTCGTGACCTTTCCAGCCATCCCAGTGTGCCAACGTACCATCCAGATCAACGCCGATCCAGCGGTTACCGATTCTGCTTTCTTTGCGCTTTCTGGATTTTCCGTTGGCCACAATAGATCCTGTTTTGCTGGAATGAAAATAATTCGGTGTGCAGGCAACTGCGAGTGCCCAGCGAGATACTAAGTGACACATTGGTTGCTTTCAAGCAGCCCACTGCGTGCTTTTACGAAAGTTGGCTATTGATTGCGCAGGTGCTTTAAAGCAATTAGGTAATCTTTCCGGCTAAGGTTGACTGCGCCCATTGACATCAGGTGCTGAGTAGGAAGCTGGCAGTCAATCATTGAGAAGCGATGGTCTGCTGCCAGCGCCACCAGTGCAACCTTGGATGCATCCGGGCAATTGCTGAACATGGATTCTCCAACAAATACTCTGCCTACCATAACGCCATACAGCCCGCCCACTAAATTATCTTCCATCCACACTTCCACGGACTCTGCATGGCCGCGTCTGGCAAGCTCACAGTAACTGTCGGTCATATCGTTGGTAATCCAGGTGCCATCAGAACCCGGTCGAGGCTTACTGCAGTGCAGGATGACCTGATCAAACGCCTGGTTGTGGCTGATAGTAAAAATGTTCTTTTTTATAGTTTTGCGCAGGCTCCTGCTCACTTTCAGCTCGTTCGGCCAGATGATGCAGCGCGGATCAGGGGACCACCATAGTATGGGTTCCCCTTCCGAGTACCATGGAAAAACCCCCTGCCGATAAGCCTGCATGAGTCTCTCGGGTTTCAGGTTCGCGCCGGCCATCAGCAGACCATTGGGTTCTGCCATTGCGGTTTCCGGATCAGGGAAGGGTGTATGATCGTCAAAGGCATCCAGAAACGGTATCGGGGACGTCATCGGGTGAACAGACTCCCGTCTGTTAGTTGGATTCGTGTCCACGCCCGGCAGATAGAAATACTATTGAGCTTCCAGGCCGTTGACGAAATACTAGTCATGTTCGACCTGTTTAAACGGCAGCAAATCGTGCAGTTGCTCGCAATGCTGACGCATCATCGGGTTCTCCTGATCAAGGAACTGTTTGACCGCGTTGCTGAAGCCTTCATGACAAATATAATGCGTCGACCAGGTTAGTGTCGGCTTAAATCCCCGGCCGATTTTGTGTTCGCCCTGAGCACCCGGTTCGAAACGTTTTAAACCGTTGCGGATGCAATAATCGATACCCTGATAGTAGCAGGCTTCAAAGTGCAGACTGTGGAAGTCGTCATTGCAGCCCCAGTACCGACCGTAGAGTGTGTCGGTGCCCTTGAACATCACTGAGCACGCCACCCGCTTGTTGTTGTGTGTTGCAAACACAATGATGATCTGATCCCCCATGGTTTTGCCTATCTCGGCAAAAAACTTCGTGTTAAGAGTGGGGGTGCCCCATTTGCGGTTGAAGGTGTCCAGGTAAAATCCTATTACCTGTTTCCAGTCATCGGTTTCAAGCTCATTACCGTGCATGACGGTGAGTTCAACATTTTGCTCTTCAACCCGCTTTCTTTCCCGTCGCATATTCTTTCTTTTTTTGGCAGTGCAGCGCGATAGAAAATCTTCAAAGTCTGTGTAGTCATCGTTTGACCATATGTACTGACAACCAATGCGCAGCATATATTGCCGGCTCTGCATTGCCTGTGCCTCCTGTTCCGGCGGGAACAACCAATGTACCGATGACCAGTTTTGTTGTTTTACAATAGCGATAGCAGCATCGTAAAGCGCACTCGCACAGGTGGCCTGATCGTGGCCTTCTCTGACCAGTAACCTCGGGCCTGTTGCAGGGGTAAACGGCACGGCACAAATCAGCTTCGGATAGTACTGGCCACCAGCGCGTTCATAAGCATCTGCCCAGGCCCAGTCAAAAACAAATTCGCCATAGGAATTTGTTTTTACGTAGCCCGGTGCGGCTGCAATGAGTGTTTCATTATCGTCTTTTAACAGCAGGTGAAAGGGATGCCAGCCGAATTCTTCGGCAACACACCCGTTGGTTTCAAGTGCCGACAAAAATTCGTATCGGACAAAAGGATTACTGCCGTCTCCGAGCGCGTTCCAGTCTTCGGGTTTTATTTTAGCGAGCGAGTCGCATGATTCTACCTGCACGAGAAATCAATTCTTGAAGGGCACGTAAAAGTGATGTGTTGACCGACACTGGTTTGCTGAAAAAAACTGGCAATTGCACTGACTATAGCGGGTTCTCCTTCAATGATTGAGTATTGCTGATTGTTGCGCATGACGCATGAGTGACTCATTCTTACTTGGTGCTGTGTTCGCCTGCGCGTTGTAATTCAGTTTACGCCAGCCCGAGTGAGTCGAGATATTTTTCAGCATCCAGCGCGGCCATGCACCCGGAGCCTGCCGAGGTAATGGCCTGGCGGTAAACGTGATCCATCACATCACCTGCTGCAAATACTCCTTCTACGCTGGTGGCAGTGGCATTGCCTGCGGTACCGCTTTTTACCGTGATATAACCGCCGGACATGTCCAGTTGACCTTCGAAGATACCGGTGTTGGGTGTGTGTCCAATCGCAATAAAAACTCCGTGCAGATCGAGATCTTCGGTACTGTCGTCCTGTGTGCTTTTAATGCGCATGCCCGTGACACCCATGTCATCTCCGAGCACTTCTTCAAGTGTGTTGTTCCACTTCATCAGCACCTTGCCGTCGGCTTCCTTTTCGGCGAGGTGCTTTTGCATGATTTTTTCGGCGCGCAGTTCATCCCTGCGGTGCACAAGTACCACTTCCGAAGCAATGTTGGAAAGATACAATGCTTCTTCGACGGCGGTATTACCCCCGCCGATGACGGCGACACGTTTTCCTTTGTAGAAAAATCCGTCGCAGGTTGCACAGGCTGATACACCCTTACCTTTGAAAGCCTCTTCCGAAGGCAGCCCCAGGTAACGGGCACTGGCGCCGGTGCATATGATCAGCGCATCGCAGGTGTAAGTGCCGGCATCACCGGTCAGCGTGTACGGTTTTTTGTTGAGATCTACCGTGTGTATCTGATCGAACACCAGTTCAGTTTCAAATCGCTCAGCATGCTTTTTGAACCTTTCCATTAACTCCGGACCCTGCACTCCCTGATCATCGGCCGGCCAGTTGTCGACGTCTGTGGTGGTCATTAACTGTCCGCCCTGTTCAACGCCGGTGATAAGCACCGGGTGCAGGTTCGCCCGTGCCGCGTAGACAGCGGCTGTATAGCCGGCTGGTCCTGAACCGAGAATCAGTAATTTGCAATGCCTGGTGTTGCTCATGGTGTCGTTGTGGTTCCAAAGTGTCAGCGGTTCATGACAATCCAAACACGCCGCTTTGAGGGCTGGCCGGTTAGAATTAACATGGAAGGTCCGGCATGCATTGTATCAAACCGGCTGTGTCGCGTAGAGAGGGACACGAACACTCTCTTCAAGTTCTTCGCGTGCGCAGCTAATTGTGCAAATGCTAAACAAAGTGCCAGGTAACCCACGGCTAAAAACAGAAAAAACCGGACAAACTTGACTTCCAAAGCGGCATCTTCGAAGGCTGGCCGAGCCACCACCTCGCGTACGCGCAAATCAGCGGCAACCAAGGCTGGTCCTGCGCGTAAAAGTGCGGCCGGAAAAACCAGTCAAAAGCCAGCCGCAACTGCCAAAAAGACACCTGCGCGTCCGCGATACAACGGTAGAACCGTAAAAACGCCCATGGACGCCGAGCTTTCTGCCCGCGCCATGGCGGTGGTGCGGCGTGGCTGTCGCGAAGTGCTGGCAATATTATTTGCCGTGGTGTCGATCCTCATGATGATCGCCCTGCTGACTTTTCACGTCAGTGATCCAAGCTGGTCTCATACCGGCGGTTACGGGCAGATTCGTAATGCCACCGGAATTTTCGGTGCCTGGTTTGCCGATATCGTGATGTTTTTGTTCGGCTATGTGGCGTACCTGCTGCCGATCGCTCTGGGGGTTATTGGCTGGAACGCCTTTCGCGACAGTCGCGAATTTACAGCGCCCGTGCTGATAGTGGCCAGAATCTCCGGCATCGTCGGTCTGCTACTGGCGGCCTGCGGGCTGGCCGATCTGCACATGTTTGTGCATCGCGGGGAGCTGCCGATCGGTACCGGTGGTGGCGGTATTCTCGGTACATGGGTGGCCGGCAATATGGTGCGGGTGGTGGATCCACTGGGCACCACCATGCTGCTGCTCGCCTTGTTTTTCGGATCGATCACGATTATCACCGGAGTTTCATGGACGGTGATCGTTGAAAGAATCGGCATGGAAACCTTGCGTGCTGTTCGCTACTCCAAAGTCCTGTTTGATCGCTCGATAGAGCGGTTCAATGATTACCTGACTTACCGCGAAGCGCGTAATCATCGTTTGGCCGTACAACGCCAGGAAATGAACGAATCTTTTGAAGATCCGGTGATAAAGTCTCCGCTGATTGTTAAACCTGACCCGATAGCGCCGCGGCAACCTGAGGTCGACGCGGCAAAACCCGCTCCGGTTGAGTCCGAAGTTGCCGACGAGAAGGCGGGCGAGCAGCCCGCAAAGGGTGAGCGCAAAATAAGCATTACGCAACGTCCGGCCCCGCCACCGCTGGTAGCGCCGCCGGCAGAAGAAAAACAGTTTCAATTGTTTGAAAGCGGCAAGATCACCAACCCCGCTGAGCCGGGTGAAATTCCACCGGTTAACTTGCTCGACGATATCATTTCCGCGCGTGTGGGATATTCCGAGGAATCACTGGAGCATTTATCGCGGCTGCTTGAAACCAAGCTGGCAGAATTTAATGTGGTGATTGAGGTGGTTGAGGTGCATCCCGGCCCGGTAGTTACCCGGTTCGAAGCAATGCCGGCTCCGGGGGTGAAGGTCAGTAAAATCACCAATCTTTCCAAAGATATTGCCCGCTCGTTGTCGGTCATGAGTGTGCGCGTAGTTGAGGTGATTGCGGGCAAGCCAACCATTGGTCTGGAAATTCCCAATGAAGATCGAGAGATTGTGCAGCTAACAGAAATTCTGCAGTCAAAGCTTTATCAAAACCACAAGTCACCACTGGCAATAGCACTTGGAAAAGACATCAGCGGGCTGCCTGTAGTTTCCGATCTGGCGAAAATGCCGCATTTGCTGGTTGCAGGTACAACCGGTTCGGGTAAGTCAGTGGCCGTTAATTCAATGTTGGTTAGTCTCTTATACAAGGCAACTGCGGACCAGGTACGACTGATTTTGATTGACCCGAAAATGCTGGAGCTTAATGTCTATGAGGGGATTCCTCATCTGCTGGCTCCGGTTGTCACCGACATGAAAGAAGCCGCTAATGCGTTGCGTTGGTGTGTGGGTGAAATGGAGCGTCGCTATCGGTTAATGGCGTCGCTCGGCGTGCGGAACATCGCCGGGTACAACAAAAAAGTGAAAGATGCCATTGCGGCCGGTGAGCCGCTTCGCGATCCATTGTATAAGCCGGAAGAAGCATTTGATCCTTCAGCACCGGCCCCTGAACTGGAAACGCTGCCCTTTATTGTTGTGGTGGTTGACGAATTCGCCGATATGATGATGGTGGTAGGCAAGAAGGTCGAAGAACTGATTGCGCGCATCGCTCAAAAGGCACGCGCAGCAGGTATTCATCTGGTGCTGGCCACTCAGCGTCCGTCGGTCGATGTCATCACCGGTCTGATTAAAGCCAATATCCCTACAAGAATGGCGTTTCAGGTGTCATCGCGAATCGATTCGCGAACCATTATTGATCAGGGCGGGGCGGAAAACCTGCTGGGCCATGGTGATATGCTGTTTCTGCCGCCGGGCACAGCGCACCCCGAGCGTGTCCACGGTGCCTTTGTTGACGACCATGAAGTGCACAGTGTGGTCAGCTGGCTGAAAGAATCCGGTACTGCGGTCTACGTTGATGAAATCCTTCAGGAAAACACGCTGCCGCTGCCCGGGATGGCCAGTGAGGGTGAGCCTGATGGTGAGAAAGATGCATTGTATGATCAGGCCGTTGCCATTGTGACTGAAACCCGCAAG
>JAHDHK010000037.1 GCA_020631335.1 Chromatiales bacterium | reverse complement strand
ATATCGATCTGAAACCACTTGTACCTCGCCTGCCACGCGTATGAGCCAGGGCTTTTTTTCGTAGCTGCGGCGTTTGTAACCTGTCCAGCCTTCGTGATAAGCAAGATATTGCCGGTAGGTGTCATTCAACGAGATGCCCGCGGCCTCTCGAGAGCGGTTCATATACCAGCCCATAAAATCAAGCGAATCATTAAAGTTTGTGCGTCGGGCAAAGCGGTTCCCGGTATCGTCTATGTACGCCTGCCAGGTGCCGTCAACTGCCTGCGGGTAACCGTAGGCCGAGCTTCTGCGTTTCCATGGAATAATGCCTAGCAGGTACCTCCTGGGCGGTTTTGCCTTTCGACGGAATTTGCTTTCCTGATACATCACTGCCATTGCCACGTGTACCGGCAGATTCCACTTCGATTGCATCGCAATAGCGCTCTCATGCCAATGGTGTTTTGCTCTAAAAATTGAGCATATGTTTTCTGTTGAGGTGAGTGGAAGGGAGGCACAGGCGGAGGCGATGACGGTTAACACCACAAGAAAAAACGACAAACGGGCTTTGGAAAAGGACCCGGGTATTATCCGTTCTGGGTGTGGCAAGACATTGGCTCTGAGCTTCGGACGGGTACTGTAATTCGAAGCAGTGTCAGTGCCAATTGCAGGAGGGAAATGCGCGAATCAGCGTGCGCCTAAGGTGCAGGCCCACGCCGGGAATGGTGAGGTCTGAGGGTGTGATAACTTTCGGCGGGATAATCGCTGAAGCGATTGGGGATAAAGCACGGGTTGTCCTGGGACAACCCGTATTTCAAGGGCAGGGAGCTATTTAGCTACCAGGCAAGTCGCGTTGTTTTCCCATCCGTAGCCGTCGCCATCCGGGTCAGAGTCGGCAGATGCACATTGCGGGTGCGTACCGGACGTTTTTACCACAACACAGGATTTATCGTTTTCCCAGCCCCAGCCGTCGCCATCAGGATCGGAGTTGGCCGACTCACAGCGGGTAACGACGATACAGGATCTCTCGTTTTCCCAGCCGTAGCCGTCACCATCGGGATCAGATGCTGCCGAGGCGCAATTCGGGTGAGTGTCTGCTTTTGTACCGGCGACGACACAGGACTTTTCGTTTTCCCAGCCATAGCCGTCTTTATCGGCATCCATACCGGGATTGCTGCAGTATGGCATGCCGTTAGCAGCCATGGCGCCGGCAGGTTTTGCAGCCGGCTGTTGGGCTGCTTGTGCGGCTGGTTTCGGCTGAGCAGGCTCGGCTACAGCTGCTGCGCCGCTGCGTACCGTCATGTTCGCTGCAATAATTTCAGTACGGAGCTTTTTGCCGTCTTCAATGCGCATTCGAAATATGTAATCGCCGGCAGGTACACGCATCGGCGGTGTTGACCATGTCGTTTTTGCAGTGTTTTTAGCGAATTTGAATGGCAGTTGAGCAGGATTGCTTACAAATTTGCCGTCGGTGGTATAGAACATTTGATTACTGCGGCTTTGTATGGTGCCGTAAATCACACTGATACCATCACTATCTGCAGCGACACCACTGATTTGAACTGGTCCGTTATATACCAGGCTGCCGGACTGTAAATTATCGATGGCAACCTGAGGCGGGTCGTTTGCATGAACAGACGTCGTCGTCAGTAGTGCGGCAGCAACCAACGGTGCAGTCATTGCGGTGATTGAAGATCTTACGTTCATTGTGGCTCCTTTTTGATTTTAAGTTGGGTCAAGTGATCGGGTGAGTACAGCGCTTGTCTAAGGGTGTGTGTCACGGATGGTTGAAGTTAACAAATCTCAGCGAAGTATGACATTAGAGCAGGGCTGCAAGTGGCTTCATTTACACGGTTTCACTTTTCATTTCCCGGCTGCAAACTTTGGGATGTGTGTGCAGGATCGTGATGTGCAGCTTACGCGAGCTTACTGAACTTATCCTTTACCGGGATAGAACACGGTGCGTATGGGGAGGCGGTTCGAATACCGTGATGTAACGGAGAAAGAAGCGAATAAAAATGCAGGAAGGTAATGATACAAGGCGGCATCGCAGGGTTAGAGCCGCCTGTGTCAGTTTGGTGTCAAATCAGCTGCTGACTTAGTCAACGAGGGGCTTCGTTTACCAGGCTGTTGAAAACTATTGCGCTGGTTATTGCGTTGGGTCTAAGGGCGTTAAACTCGCCCTGGAATGTCAGCCCGGTATAAATGCTCATTTATACCCCATGAACAGCGCTCTTTCGGTTGCCCATGTACAGAGGTCAGGGGCCTTCTCAGACCGTCGCTCATCACGTTTTTCCACACCCTGTTAGGTGCTCTGCCGGAAAATCGTGATTGTTGTTCAGCTACATCTGATTGGGTGGCCTGTTACTGTATTACAGGCCACCCGTATGCAGAGAGGGGATGTTGTATTGCCGTGCCGGGTGAATTATCGACGTTGGGTGATCGTCCAGTCGATAAAGTCCAGATTGCCTTCACCCCAGAAAATTTCGGTACCGACAATAATGTTACCCATACACCAACTTGACTGCATGGGCACTGCATTGGTTTGAGCGCCGTATAAAGATTGTACCCGGTGTGCGTTCTGCACTGACCAGTCGATATAAGTGTTCCAGTTTAAAGAGCCGGTTTGCTGCGGGTTTTGTGCGACAAATGCAATGTATTTTCGATCACTGTTTTTGGTGTACACCTTATACAACGCGTTATCGAGAGTAATGTCGGTAACGTAGTCGGAGGGGCCTGCCGGCAGGCGCTCTGCACCTGCATTCAACCAGACCATTATCTCGAAGGTATGATTTGAGCCACCACTTCTTCGAACAATGCCTTCACTGCACTGGCCATTCTCATCAGGGTTGTAGAAAAAAGATTCAATCGAGACGTTTCGCTCGCCTTCTATGATGGTACCGTTTGGATAACGGCTGTTTGCTGATGCGTTGACCGCACGGGGAGGGCCGTACTCCGGCCAGTTCATTGAGTAGTCGATCGTAATGCCTGGAAGATCGTTAATACTCACCGGTAGACCCGTGGCCGACTTGGGTGAAGCGCGATATTCGTCTTTTACGCCGTAAATCAGTTCGGGATAAGAACGCACCTGATAATCACCCGATCCGCGTCCAGTGCCCCAGTCGTAATAAACACCCGCTTTTGCGCCATTCTTGTTGGTGTAAATGCACTGTTCCCAGTTGTAATCCTGTGATGCCCACGCCGCCCAGGTGTTGGTATGGAGGATGAAGTCTCCTACGGTCATCCAGGCAAACCAGTCGCCTCCGCGAACCGTGCAGATTTCCCGACTGCCGGTCGTTGCAAGAGACGACGCTCGGATAATGGTGTTGCCGCCGGTGTTTGAACTGAAGTTGCCGCCGTTGTTGGTTGGAACGTCACCGCTGTTTCCACCCTGACCCATATCGGAGGAACCGCTGCCTGCATTGTTCTGACCACCATCAGATGATCCACTACCGGCATTGCTTGGTACGCCGATGGGCGCTGATGCTGCAGTGACCCGGCAGGAGGTATTGTTTTCCCAGCCGAAACCGTCGCCATCCGGGTCGCTGGCCGTCTGATCGCACGATGGCAGTCCGGAAGAATTCGAGCCGCTGTCAGGACTGTCGTTCTGGATGGTGCCGTTGTTTTGTGCAACCACACAGGTGCGGTTATTTTCCCAGCCAAAGCCGTCACCGTCACTGTCTGCGTTGGCAGAAGAGCAAACCGGGCGTTCGTTTGTGGTGACGACAACTCTGCAGGACGTGTTGTTTTCCCAGCCAAAGCCGTCACCGTCGGAGTCGCTGTTTGCACTGGTGCAATCAGGCAATGCTGCAGAAGCAGTGCTAAAGCAAAGTGTTGACAGTGCTAACAGGCAAGCACTGGATAAGACATTATTAAATTTCAAAGGATAACCCCTGGCTGATACAAAAAATGACGGCGAAGCATACAAATTGCTGCCTTGCAGGGTGCTTCGGTTCAGTATTGTTGCAGTGTCACTACGGCAATTACTCAATACCAATTAGCAGCCTGTTGAAAATGTTTACGCTGAATTGCGGCACCACGGCTCATTTGTTTTTGCTGTCGGCATCGGATATTGCGATGCAGTGACTGCAACAGAAGGCTTTTGGTGTGTGCGTTATATTTCAGCAGGCTGAGAGTACTGACTTACTGTAGGCGGAATCGTGCCGCCTTTCATATAAAACTAACAGGCTGACAGTAAAAAATCGTTACGACGACGCAATCACTTTAAGGCGATAATATATTGAAGCCCATCGTAACAACATTGAAACACTATGCGGTATTAGCCAGTGTCATTGCGCTGCCCAACCGGTGTCGTCAGGCGTTGAGATACTTCGCGTGGAAGGCTATGTGCTCTCCGATAAAAGACGCAATAAAGTAGTAACTATGGTCGTAGTCCGGTTGCATACGGATGTCAGCCGGCAGCTTAAGTTTCTCAGCCATATCGATGAGTGCAGAGGTGTTGAGCTGCTCTTTCAGAAATGAGTCTGCTTCTCCCTGATCAATCAGCAGAGGAGGGCAGCCGGCACCGGCCTCGAGCAGCTTGCATGCGTCCCATTCATTCCATGTGTCTCGATCATCGCCAAGGTAGGCTCCAAAACAACCCTCACCCCAGCCGCAGTCTGTCGGGTGACATATCGGCGCAAATGCAGACACCGAGCGGTAGCTGCCGGCTTCGCGCAGGGCGCAGATTAAAGCACCATGACCGCCCATCGAATGCCCGGTTATCGATTTAACGTCGTTGATCTGAGGCTGTGATTCAGCGATGAGTTCGGGGAGTTCGCGAGTCACATAGTCGTACATTTGGTAGTGCGCTGACCATGGCGCCTGAGTCGCGTTAACGTAAAAACCAGCTCCCTGCCCGAGATCATATTTCTCCGGCTCATCGGCCACATCTTCGCCGCGAGGGCTGGTGTCAGGCATGATAAGCGCGAGGCCATGTTCGGCTGCGTAGCGTTGTGCTCCGGCTTTACTGCGCACATTGTCATCAGTACAGGTCAGCCCGGATAAGTAATAGAGTGCCGGCACCTCTCCGGTTTGTGCCTGAGGTGGCAGAAAGACCGAGAAAGTCATATCGCAATGACATGTGGTGGAGCTGTGTCGGTAGCGTTTGAGCCATCCGCCAGAGTCTTTAATGTTTTCCAGCTGTTCCATTTTGTATTTTCTGCAGGGTTAGTGTGTTGAGCATATCGCGTGCGCGCTTTGATTCACAATGTCTGACGGTGACGAGCTCACCCGCCTCGACGTGCAAATTGGTAAGACTTTTGGGCGGTGCTACTGCGGATTGAGATGGTTGTTGATCACGCCTGATACCCAGTCAGGTGCTACCGATTCCGGCTCTGATTCTTCCAGAGCGTCTATTTTTAGAGGTTCGGCCAGCTGTTTTGCACCAAGGTCTGCCAGCGCGGCATCAATAGAGAGTCCGGCACCGCAATAAGTCTCGTAGGAACTGTCACCGAGTGCCACGACGGCATACGCCAGATGAATAATCTTAGGGTAGTCATTCAGCAACCCTGTATACAGCGGGACCAGCTCATCCGGAACGTCGCCATTGCCTGTCGATGAAGTACACACGATAAGTATGTGCTGTTGTTCATCTGTCAGCATGGCGATATCAGCGTTTTCCGGCCGGGTTACCACGTGCCCTGCGCTGGTTAATTGCTCTTCAATTTCATCAGCTGTCAATGTGGCTGTACCGAATACAGAGCCACTGATCAGTAAAACATTTGCCATGGTTATTTTCCGAAAGACAGTCGAGAGCCGGTCACCTGCCCGAACCGGTTGCCGGTGTTTGTCCGGGCTGTGTTGCGCTGGAGGCAGTTTTCAAGTCTGGCTATTTTAAGTCACTTTGCACAGGATATTGTCCAGAGTTTGGTTGGGGAGCAGTCTTTTTGCTATGGCAAACACGATAGTAGGTGTCGTTACCCGGTAGCGAATTTTCGGATGTCGACTTTGCAATGCATGCAGCAGTTTATCGACGACGGCATCCGGGTCCAGGGTAAAGCGGTTTGCATCGCTTTCTTTCTCCAGTCTTTTTACGGTTTGGCGGTATTGTTCGCGATGAACACTGTTTTCAATATCGATATGCCGGTTGAATTTTGCTATGCCGTTTGCTCTGAAGCGTGTGCGGATGGGGCCGGGCTGGATCAGAGAGACATAAATATTTGTGCCTTTTAGCTCCAGTCGCAATGTGTCGCTGAGCCCTTCGATGGCGAACTTTGCCGCATTATAAGCGCCTCGATACGGCATGGCAGCGAATCCGAGTACGGAGCTGTTTTGTATAATCCTGCCTTCGCCCTGTTTTCGCATTACAGGAATTACCAGGCGGGTGAGCTCATGCCACCCGAATACCAGAGTTTCAAATTGCTGTCTCAGTGCGCGGGTAGGCAGATCCTCCACTGCGCCTGCCTGCCCGAACCCGCCATTGTTGAACAATCCGTAGAGTTGTCCGTTTGATTGTTCCAGCACCTGATTCAAAGCGTTGTGGATGCTCTGCTCGCAATCAAGATCCAGTGCAAGCGCGTTAAGGCCCTGGTGGTTCAGTCGTTTTACGTCTTCGGCCTTGCGCGCGGTGGCAAAGACGCGGAAGCCGCTTTTTTGCAGTCGCATTGCGGCGGTGTAGCCAATGCCGCTGGAACAGCCGGTGATCAGCACCGGTTTTGAGTTTTCTGATATTGCCAGTGACATGGTTGCAATCCTGATATGGCTTGTATTTCCTGGCAGTTATTACCATATTTATGTTGTGGTAAGTGGATCTATTTTTAAGCAAGAGCAAACACGCCGTCGCTATGAGTGCATACAATACCTTCAGTCAGTTACAACAGCGCCTGCGCAAGTTGATCATCGGTCAGGAAAGGCTGGTAGATCGCTTGTTAATAGCAATGCTTGCCGATGGGCACCTGCTGGTGGAAGGTGCGCCCGGTCTGGCAAAAACCCGCGCCATCAAAATGCTGGCTGATCAGGTAGAGGGAGACTATCAGCGAATCCAGTTTACTCCGGATCTGCTGCCGGCAGATGTCACCGGTACCGAGATCTATTTGCCGGCAAATGGTGATTTTCGTTTTCAGCCCGGGCCTATTTTCAGTCAGATCGTTCTGGCAGATGAAATCAACCGCGCCCCGGCCAAGGTTCAGTCGGCCCTTTTGGAGGCGATGGCTGAAAGACAGGTGTCGGTGGGTGCAAAGACATACCCCTTGTCAGAACTTTTTCTGGTAATGGCTACGCAGAATCCGATCGAACAGGAAGGTACCTACAGTCTGCCGGAAGCTCAACTTGACCGATTCCTGATGCATGTCATTGTCGATTATCCTTCCGCGGATACGGAAATAGACATACTCCGACTGGTGCGTGCAGAGAAGAAACAAGAGCTGGGTTCAGCGCCGGTTGCCGAATCTGCAGTTGCACTGCGTTTGCAGGATATTCTGACAGCCAGGCGGGAAATTGCAGAGGTGTATATGTCGGAGCCGGTGGAAGAGTATCTGGTAAGGCTGATCAATTGCACCCGACGTCGTCAGGGTGAAGCCGCCAGCAATGCGGCGAAGTGGCTGGCGTTCGGTGCTTCACCGCGCGGCACGGTAGCGCTCGATGCCTGTGCCCGCGCACATGCCTGGCTCCAGGGGCAGGATTTTGTATCACCTGCAGATATCCAGTCAGTCGCGCACGATGTGTTGAGACACCGGCTGTTGCGTAGCTATGAAGCAGAGGCTGAGGGTATCACCACCGATAGCGTTATCGATGAGTTACTTTCCGAGGTTGCGGTCCCGTGATCGGTTGTAGTCCCGGGTCTCACTTAGTAACAGGGCAATAGAGCATCGTGTCGTTAGAGGGCAGGCATTGAACCCGTCGCAGGCAGAGTTGGCTCCTGACAACATCGGCAACCCGGAAGACGTCACCCGGGTTGCATTGGCAGAGCTTGTCCAACTCAAAAACACCGTAAAAGGTGTCAGGCGTCCGCGTGGTCAGTCGGTCAAGACACCGCTGGCAGGGGGCAATCAGGCACGAGCGCTGGGGCGTGGGCTGGATTTCTCGGAAGTGCGTGAGTATCAACCGGGAGATGATGTACGCAATATCGACTGGAAAGTGACGGCGAGAAGCGGACGCGCGCACACCAAGATCTTCCACGAAGAACGCGAGCGGCCTTTTCTACTTGCCATTGACATGCGTGCCAGTATGAAGTTTGCAACTCGTGTGGCGTTCAAATCGGTAATTGCCGCCAGGCTCGCCGCAATGCTCGCGTGGGCGGCATCGTCACAACGCGATCGAGTGGGTGGGATTGTGTTTAACGATGCGCAAATTCGCGAGGTAAAGCCGGCCGCCGGGTCGCGCGGTGTTACCCGGTTGCTTAACGCTATGGTTTCACTCCAGCAGTCCGGTGAACCATCGAATCGAGCGCATGTGTTCGAGGATATATTCCAGCATTTGCAAAGGACAGCCCACACCGGTAGTTCCATCGTGTTGCTGTCGGACTTTTATGGCTGCGATACCGGCAATAACAAAGCGGCTGTACAAATGCTGGAGCACAATCATGCGGTCGCCTGCAGAATATATGATCCGCTGGAAAAAACACTGCCGCCACCGGCGCTGTATACGATCACTGATGGCGTCAGCAAGGGGGTTGTTGATACCTCTGCGAGGCAAACGCGAGCGGCTTACGAAGCGCTGTTCGAGGCCCGCTCGCAAGCGATGCAGCAATTGTTCTCCATGCGCACCAGTCATTACGCTGAGTGTGCGACAAACGATTCGCTCACCGCGGTAGCCCGTAACATATTGCGTTGTTTACCGGGCAGTCTGTAGTGCATACACGTTTCTATACAATCTTATGTTCGGTAGCAGCCGCTGGTGGTTTGTGTTGGTCCTCCCGGGGGATGGCGCAAAGTCCACTGCCTTCAGGTCCAGAAGCGCTGCTTGCCGATTTGAAAGGTCTTCATCTGCCGGATGATCCGTCGTTCTGGCCGCCGGCGCCCGGGTGGTGGGGAGTCGTCTTGTTGCTATGTGCCTTGCTTTTAGTGGTGGTAAAAAAAATCGCCAGAGGTCGGCAACAACGAGAGACAGGCTGGCGTGACAGCGCGCTCAGGCATCACGAAGAAATTGCCGTTGAATTGCACAGTGGTGCGCCTTTAAATCAAGTGTTGTCTCGTTCTTCGGTATTGATGCGTAAAGTAGCGCTTGCGAGTCTTCCCCGTCAGAGTGCAGCTGCCGTTCAGCAGGATGACTGGCTCCAGTTGCTGGATGAACTCGGGCAAACACAAGAATTCAGCAACGGGGCCGGGCGCTTGCTGTTGTCGCATCCTTATCAACGGCAAAGCGACATAAAACGCGAACAGGTAGTCGATCTGTTGGCATTGATGCATAACACCATCCGGGTGGCTGCCGGAGAAGCACCTCGTGTTTAGCTTTGCCTGGTGGTGGATGCTGGCTGCATTGCCATTGCCACTTTTAGTCAGGTGGTTGTTGCCATCAGCCGGGCGTCGTCAGCAGGCGGCATTGCATGTCCCTTTCTTTGATTTACTCACCGATAATCTCCCTGAAGCCAATAAAAGTCGTGCGGGCTCGTGGTCATTGTATGCGGCGGGAGTTATGTGGCTGGCATTAGTGTTGGCTGCGATGCGGCCGCAGTGGTTTGGCGAGCCGCAGGACGTGCCACTAAGCGGTCGCGATATCTTACTGGGGCTCGATATCTCCGGCAGCATGCGTGAACGTGATTTTGAAATCAACAACCGTACGGTTGAGCGGATAGAGGCTGCAAAGATTGTTGCTTCAGAATTTATTGCCAAGCGTGAGGGGGATCGTGTCGGCTTGGTATTGTTTGGTGACAACGCACAGGTACAAACCCCGCTAACCTATGATTTACAGACCGTGCAGCACTTTTTGTCTGAAACGGTGGTTGGACTGATCGGTTCGTCTACGGCTATCGGTGATGCGATCGGGCTTGCGGTGAAAAGACTTCGCGGAAGACCTGCCGATTCAATGGTATTTATCCTGTTGACTGACGGTGCGAACACGGCGGGTGCGGTGGCACCGATTGAAGCGGCCGGTGTGGCTGCTGAAAACAATATCCGAATCCATACCATAGGTGTTGGTGCCGATGCAGTCACGGTTGAGGGGTTGTTTGGCAAAAGAGTGATTAATCCGTCCAGATCTCTGGATGAAGAGACATTAACGGCAATCGCAGATACCACCGGCGGGCAATATTTCAGGGCTCGAAATACCCGGGAGCTGGCAAAGATCTATGACGCTATCAATGATATGGAGCCCAGTGCCGAGGAGAGTGTCGGGCTTCGACCGCGCAGCGAGTTGTATATCTGGCCGCTGGCACTAGCGCTGTTTTTGAGCGGTTATATTGTCTGGCGCACGGGACGACGTTGATGGAGCATTTTCATTTTGTTCGTCCATGGTGGTTTATCGCATTGTTGCCGTTGCTCGGGTTGCTGGTGCGCTGGAGTATGAACGTCAGGCGGCAGAATCAGTGGCGTGATCAGGTGGATGAGGCGTTGTTGCCACATTTGCTGGTTGGACAGACCCTGAAGGCCAGTCGCTGGCCAGTCGCTTTATTGTCAGTGTTGTGGCTGCTGGCAGTGACTGCATTAGCGGGCCCTGTTTGGGAAAAGCAGCCGGCACCTGTGTTCAGAGGGCTGCAGGAAAGGGTGCTGATAGTTGATTTATCGCTGTCGATGAATGCGCGGGATGTGAAGCCCTCACGCCTTGAACGTATCAAGCAGAAACTCCATGACATTCTGGATCAGACGACCGACAGCCAGACAGCATTGATTGTTTTTTCGGCGGTCCCCTACGTTGTCTCACCGTTAACCGATGATGTGCAGACAATCCGTGCCATGCTGCCTTCTCTGTCAACTGACATCGTGCCGGTGCAGGGCAGTAGAACATCACTGGCACTGGATAAAGCGCTTGACCTGTTGACGCAAAGTAAAAGTAAAGCCGGCAGTGTATGGCTACTCACTGATAGCACCCCGGACACTGACGCTACGGAAGCTGCCCGTCAGCTGGCAGTTGCCGGGCATCGACTGCATGTTATCGGTGTAGGCAGTGATGAGGGGGCACCAATACCTGCCGGTCGGGGTGGCTTTGTTAAAGATGCCAGCGATAATATCGTTATAGCGAAACTGGGTATTGATCCGTTGCGGGAGCTGGCCGGTGCCGGTGGCGGTGTATTTTCGCGCACAAGTAATACTGATACGGATATTGAACGATTGCTTTCAGCAGACTCGATACCGACAAGCAATGAGGTTTCCACTCTTGAAAGGCAGGCAGAAGTCTGGCTGGAAAGAGGGCCATTTATCGTTTTGCTATTGTTGCCTGCGGTGGCGCTTTTTTTTCGGCGGGGTGTTTTGTAATGCGTCTGGCCCGTGTCAGTACACGACGCGTTGTCGCGTTGATTGTGGCGGTGTCCGGTGTTACGTGTAGCACCAATGCTTATACGTTTGAATGGAAAGATCTGTGGCAGCGTAAAGATCAGCAGGCACGTGCATTACTGCAGTCAGGCAATGCTGAGCTGGCAGCAGAAGTTTTTACTGATCCGCGTTGGCGGGGAATCAGTCAGCATCAGGCGGGTAACTATAAGCAGGCAATAGATGAGTTCAATGTAAATGACGATGCTCAGTCAGTTTATAACCGCGGGGTTGCACAGGTAATGGAAGGAGAATATGAAGCGGCTGTCGGATCATTCGAATCTGTTTTAGAAGAACAGCCCGACAACAATGATGCGGCGCACAATCTTGAGATTGCCAAAGCATTGTTAGAACAGCAACAACAACAGCAACAAGATCAGTCTGGTGAGAGTGATCAGGAGCAAAACGAAGGAGACTCTTCATCTCAGAAGGATCAGTCAAACAGCAGTGGCGATGAAAACACTGACGCTCAGGAAAGTGAATCAACTCAGCAGGAAAGTCAGTCATCTCAGGAGCAATCCGGTGAGCAGTCATCTTCTGACAATCAGGCTGAGCAGCAATCATCACCCGGTGACGAGCAATCGGCTGAAGATAACGAGGAGCAGGGTGAGTTGTCAGAAGATGCACAGAAGACAGGTGAGTCGAATGGCAGTGAGCTCGATGAGAAGGCCGAGGAAGCACTCCGGCAGGCAATGAATGCACAAGCGCAAGCGGAAAACTCCGATGAGCCGGAGCAACAGCAACAAGGTGCTGCTGCAGTTGAAGCGGGTCAGAATCTATCTGAAGAAAACCAGGCAACAGAGCAATGGTTAAGGCGGATACCCGATGATCCCTCGCAGTTATTGCGAAATAAGATAAAGCTTAATCATATGATTGAGCATCCGAATGTAGGGGATACAGCGCAACCGTGGTGAATGGTTTAATTTCTGTGAAGCATACTGTTACAACGATCTCGATATTTCTGACTCTGTGTTGCTGGAGCATTGTCAGTCACGCGCAGAGTGGACAACCGCCCTCGCTTGAAGCGTCTGTCGAACGACAAACTGTTATTGACGGTGAGTCGGTGCTGCTTTACATCAAAGGTGAAAACCTGACCGAGGTACCGGATGTTTCCGGATTAAGTAAACAGTTCGATGTGCTGGATTCACGGCGGTCTAACAGCCAGGTGATGGAGGGTGGGGTCACAAAATCTCAGTTTCTGTTGCGCTTTGAGTTGTTGCCGAAGAATCTCGGGCAAACGGTGATCGCACCGTTTACTGCCAACGGCATCAGTACCCAGCCAATAGCCATAGATGTGGTTGAACGAGGTACACCCGGTGCGGTGCCGCGTGATAAAGTTTTTGCCGAAGTGACACTGGATAAAGATAGTGTTTATGTCCAGGAGCAGGTAGTGATGTCTTTGCATGTGCTTGATGATGGCAGTCTGGTGTCGCTGGATCCGCCGGTACCGGTGATACCGGGTGTACAGGTCGAGCAGTTACCCGGTGGCGATCAGCGCATTGAAGCCCGTGATGGCGAAGAATACCGGGTGCATACGTGGCGCTATGCACTGTTTCCGCAAAAACAAGGTGAAATCGAGATACCCCGTCTGCTGGTGCCCGGCAGTGTCAGAGACCCAAGCTATGGCGGCGGGTTGATTTTGCGAAATATGGCTACTCGCCGGATTCAGATCAGATCCGCGGCGCTCTCTTTTATGGCTGAACCGCGAGCGGCGGCGAGTACTGCGGACTGGTGGCTGCCGGTAGAGAAATTGCAGCTTCAGCATCAATGGTCAGCCGACATCAGTACTGTCACTGTCGGTGAGCCACTGACGCTAACGTTGTCTGTCACCACCCGGGGGGCGACGTCCAATCAGTTGCCGGAAATCGAAGTACCATCAATAGACGGTGTCAAGATCTACCCCGACGTGCCGGCTCTGCAATCACAGCCAACCGAGGATGGGCTGGTCAGTCAGCGGCAGGAAAAATGGTCGGTTATTCCACAGCGCGCCGGTAAGATCAGCCTGCCTGCTGTGTCTATTAAATGGTGGGATACGCTGGCTGATCAGGAGCGAGAGGCCGTATTGCCGGCGCAAACACTGATCGTCTCTGCGGATCCGGAGCAAGTGATACCGCAGCCAGTGGTCAATGTTGTTTCACCAGGCGTTGATTCGATTGATACAAAATCCAACGCCGCTGCAGCCGCAGACGCGCAGGCAGAGCCATCAGAGCATAATGCACTGGCGGGTGATCGTTCGGCTGAGTGGAAAACGATAGCCCTTCTCGCGATTTTCGGCTGGATTACCACGGTGGTTTCCTGGCTGTTGGTTTCCCACCGGAACAGACGCAAGCCGCACCGGATTAGCCCGCGAGATGACAACGCTGAGCGATTGTTTCGCGAGCTTCGAGCCGCCAGTGAAGACGAAAACCGACCGCAGTTCCGGGAGCAATTGATGGCGTGGGCCGCGCGACAGTGGCCTGATGAAAAGCTGATCAGCCCGATAGATATTGCACAGAAGCTCGATAGCGAAGCGCTGTTTGAGGAGTGTCAGCGCTTTGAGGCTTCGCTTTATTCCGCATCAGGCACCTCTGCGGATACCCGCAAAATCTACCGTCTGCTGGAGTCGGGTCTGAAGAGAAAAGATGCGTTCAAACCCGATGCCGATGCCTTGCCTTCGCTTTGAGTATGCAGCGCGTGCCGGTGCCAGCCTGCGTTGCTGGTTGTTGGATAGCAGGCGGTCATACCCGGGCGTAACCTGCGTTACTTGATATACTTGGTAGCAATATATCCGCGATGTAGCTTTGGTTGTGGTGCCGCGGATCGTTCAGCCTTTCACTCATTACGGCGCTGCTCTTGTCCGAAACCCTGCTGGAAATTGACGATCTCTCATTGTTTCGGGGACAGCGCTGTCTGTTCGCTGGCCTGAGCTTTTCGCTGTCTGCAGGGCAGGTGCTGCAACTGGTGGGAGACAATGGCAGTGGAAAAACGTCGCTTTTACGAGCGTTGTGTACACTGCTTCCACTTGAGACAGGCACATTGACCTGGCGATCGGAACCGCTTCCGCAGGGACGCGATAACTATCTGGCAGAGCTGTGTTATGCCGGTCATGCGGACGCTATTAAGCTCGACCTTACACCACGGGAAAACCTGGCTTTCTATGCCTCGCTCAGCAACGTACCTGCGCATCACATTGATACGGTGATTGACAAAGTCGGTCTTGCTGCTCAGCGGGATCTGCCGTGCCGGTTACTATCCGCAGGTCAGCGACGCCGAGTGTCACTTTCGAGATTATTGGTCAGCAAGGCCGTTTTATGGCTGCTTGACGAGCTATTGACAGCACTGGACGCGAAAGGGCGTGCACTGGTAGCCGGTTTGATTGCAGAGCATGCGGCCGCCGGGGGGGCGGCAATATTCACGACACACCAGCCTCTGTCGCTCGATGGCGTGCGGGTAGATCCTCTCGATCTTAATGCAATTCAGGTTCAGGACGACAGTGGGGTGCATTCATAATGGCATCGTCGTACCAGCACACGCTGGCCGGCTTATTCTGTTTGACGGGCCTTGCCCTGCTCTGCGTCAGGTTTGCTGCTTTCCCAACTGGTTTTAGCTCATGCTAGAGGCCTTTAATGCTGTGCTTAACAGAGATCTGCGACTGGCGATGCGGCGTCGTGGGGACTGGGTCAATCCATTGGTCTTTTTTGTTATTGTGATTTCGTTGTTTCCACTCGGGGTCGGTCCGGACACTGAGTTGTTGCGGCAGATTGCGCCCGGCATCATCTGGGTGGCTTCTCTACTGGCGACTCTGCTGGCCAGCGAAACGCTGTTTCGAGCAGATTTTGATGACGGATCACTGGAACAGCTGGTTTTATCCTCACAACCGTTGTCAGTGCTGGTGTTGGCCAAAGTACTGGCTCACTGGCTGATCACCGGTTTGCCACTGTTGTTTTTGTCACCGCTGGTGGCAGTGGTATTGCAGTTGCAGGGCCGCTCGATTCCCGCGTTGATGGCGTCACTGTTGCTCGGTACACTCACGCTTAGTCTGGTGGCTGCCATCGGCGCTGCTTTGACAGTTGGATTGCGAAAGGGTGGCGTATTATTGGCACTGCTGGTGCTGCCACTGTTTATACCCGTGCTGATATTCGGCAGCAGCAGCGTGCTGGCCGTCGAAGGCGGGTTTCCGGTACAGGCCCATTTGTCCATGCTCGGGGCGCTGTTTTTGCTGTCTCTGGCGCTGGCACCGCTGGCAATTGCCGCCTCGTTGCGAATCATTTACGAGTAGAACTGTCTACACCGCTCATGCGTAATCGTTACCATACCCGACATGGAGTGACCAATTAAGTGTTCCAATGGTTTCACAGACTCGCTTCTTTAAAAAATTTCTACCGTCTGGCTGAAATCATTACGCCGTGGCTTGCCGTGCTGTGTGCGATATTGCTGGCGGTCGGGCTGTACCGCGGTCTTGTTGTTGCCCCCACCGACTACGAGCAGGGGGAGAGTTACAGAATAATCTATGTGCATGTGCCATCGGCCTGGATGTCGATGTTTGTGTACATGGTGATTGCCTTTTGCAGCGCTATTTATCTGGTGTGGAACATGAAGCTCGCCGATATCGTCGCGCAGGCTTCAGCACCCATGGGGGCTGCGTTTACGTTTCTGGCGCTCGCGACGGGGTCGCTTTGGGGCAAACCTATGTGGGGCACCTGGTGGGAATGGGATGCAAGACTCACATCAGAGCTGATATTGCTTTTTCTGTATATCGGCTATATGGCGCTGAGGGGGGCATTTGAAAACAGTGCTGCCGGTGCAAAAGCTGCCGCTATTCTGGCACTGGTCGGTGTGGTTAACATTCCGATTATCCACTATTCGGTGGAATGGTGGAACACCTTGCATCAGCCGGCATCCATCACCAAGTTCGATACACCTTCCATTCACATCAGTATGCTGATTCCATTGTTAATGATGGCGCTGGGGTTCAAATTGTTTTATCTGGTCAACATGTTTTCCCGGACGCGCAGCATGATTCTCGAGCGCGAAGCTTCTACGTCGTGGGTGCGCAACAGAGCACAGGAGAATAATCTGTGAAAGAGTTTCTGGCTATGGGGGGCTACGCGTTCTATGTGTGGACCTCATTCGGACTGACTTTTGTGGTAATGACGGCAATTGTGCTGAGCTCAATTTACCAGCGACGACAGGCAATCAACTCAGTTAAGCGCCAGGCTGCGGTTGCCAGGCAACGCGCCGATCAAAAAAACAGCCTGTAACGAATTGATGGAATACGGGTTATCGTCCGCGCTCTATCGATAAATTGCGACAGACAACTAACAAGAAAACTTACATCAGTGAATCCGAAACGAAGACAAAAGCTGATTCTGGTCGGTGCTATGGTGGCAATCGTAGCGCTCGCTATGACGTTGTTACTGAATGTATTCAGAAGCAACATTCAGTTGTTCTACACGCCTACGGAAGTAGCTCAGGGGAAGGTTCCGCCGGGTGCTGAGTTTAAGGTAGGTGGCATGGTTGCCGCCGACAGTGTGGAGCGGTTGACAGACGGCTTAACCGTTGAGTTCGTCCTAACCGACCATGCCGAGGATGTTCCGGTGCGATACACCGGAATTCTGCCGGATCTGTTTCGCGAAGGTCAGGGGACAGTCTCTGTCGGCAAGCTCGATGACCAGGGGGTGTTTGTGGCTTCAAAGGTACTCGCCAAACACGACGAAAACTACATGCCTCCGGAAGTTGCCGATGCCTTGCAAAAAGCTGCAGACAATAAAAAGCAACAGCCCTACGGCAGCGACACGGTAATTCTCCAATGATTGTTGAGCTCGGGCACTTTGCGTTGATCCTGGCGCTGTCGGTGGCAGTGGTGCTTTCTGTCGTACCGATGGTTGGCAGTTTCACCGGCCATAACGGCTGGATGGCACTCGCCAGACCTGCTGCGCACATACAGGCGTTGCTGGTTGCTGTGTCTTATGTGGTGCTGACCTATGCTTTTCTGACGCATGATTTTTCGGTTAGCTATGTATCAAACACATCCAATCTGTCACTACCACTGATTTATCGTATTTCAGGGGTATGGGGTGGTCATGAAGGTTCATTGTTACTCTGGATGCTGGTGCTTTCTATCTGGGCAGCTGCAGTTGCCATGTTCAGTCGAGAAATGCCGCTGCAAATGATTGCACGGGTGCTGTCTGTGATGGGCATGATCAGTGTCGGTTTTCTCTTATTTATACTGCTGACATCGAACCCCTTTGATCGTCTGTTACCGGCACCGGCAAATGGTCAGTCACTAAATCCGTTATTGCAGGATTTCGGGCTGGCTGTTCACCCGCCAATGCTCTACATGGGATATGTGGGATTCTCTGTTGCGTTCGCTTTTGCTATTGCTGCACTCATTGGCGGGCGACTTGATATGGCGTGGGCCAGATGGATGCGCCCCTGGACCAACATTGCATGGGTGTTTCTAACCATCGGTATCGCGCTTGGCAGTTGGTGGGCATATTATGAGCTCGGCTGGGGCGGATGGTGGTTCTGGGATCCGGTGGAAAACGCTTCTTTCATGCCGTGGCTGGTGGGTACGGCGTTAATCCACTCGCTGGCTGCCACAGAAAAACGTGGTGTGTTTAAAGCCTGGACTGTGCTGCTGGCGGTATCTGCATTCTCGTTGAGTTTGCTGGGAACCTTTCTCGTGCGCTCCGGTGTGCTGACCTCTGTGCATGCATTTGCCAATGATCCCGAACGCGGCGTGTTTATTCTGGGCTTTCTGGGCTTTGTTGTCGGCAGCTCTCTAATACTATATGCCTGGCGTGCGCCCAGGCTGCGGGCGCAAAGCGAGTTTGCGCTGGAGTCGCGTGAATCGGGTCTGTTACTTAATAACGTGGTGATGGTGGTTATTTGTGCCAGTGTATTGCTTGGTACTTTGTACCCGCTGGTGCTCGATTCTCTCGGTATTGCTAAGCTTTCAGTTGGCGCACCTTATTTCAACTGGATTTTTCTGCCGCTGTTGGCAGTCACTGCACTTGCTGTCGGTGTCGGGGCACTGACACGCTGGAAGAAAGACAGCGTGCGAAGCATTCTGGGGCGGTTGCACTGGGCGGTAGTCGTGAGTGTGGTCGTGGGTATTGCAGTGCCGTTTATGATGGGCAGTCTTAATTTGCTCGCCGCCATAGGTGTCGCATTGTCGCTTTGGATCGTGTGTACCTCGCTGCAGGGCATCTTTGAGCGGCTGCGCAACCGCAAAAACAAGCTGACTGCTCTGTTCGCCACGCCTGCCGGGTTCTGGGGAATGACACTGGGTCATCTGGGTATCGCTCTGTTTGGCATCGGGGTGAGCCTGACATCGCTGTACAGCATCGAAACCGATTTGCGCATGTCGCCCGGCCAAACCAGAGAGCTTGCCGGCTATCAGTTCACTTTTAACGGAGTGTCTGATGTGCAGGGACCTAACTACCTCGCAGAAGAAGGCATCATTTCAGTCGAGCGCAACGGTGAGTTTGTTGCCACGCTTGCTGCACAGAAACGCGAGTACGACAGTACCCAGATGAATATTATGACTGAAGCTGCTATTGATCCGGGTTTAACTCGAGACTTGTATTTTGCGTTGGGGGAATCACTGTCTTCTGATGGTGACTGGAGTATGCGGATTTACTACAAACCATTTATCCGATGGATATGGCTGGGGGCGTTCATTATGGCATTCGGTGCATTGATCGCGGTCATGGACAAACGCTTCAGGCGAGTACGTGCGCGTGCATCATCACCTGCCCGTGATACTGCGGTGAGTGCGGCAAGCTGATGAGATTCGTTATTCCTCTAGTGATTTTTGCGGTTATTGCGGCCTTCCTCTACAGCGGGTTAGGGCGTGACCCGACAGAAGTACCTTCACCGCTGATCGGCAAACCGGCACCGGAATTTACGCTGCCAACACTCGCTGCCCCAGAGCAGCAGTTTTCAACTTCGCAAATGAAGGGCAGGGTTTGGCTGTTGAATATCTGGGCAACCTGGTGTGCTGCGTGTCGTGTCGAGCATCCGTTGCTGGTTGAACTGGGTCGCAGCGGTCGGGTAGAAATTGTCGGATTGAATTACAAGGATAACGATACCAGCGCAAAACAATGGCTTGCCGAACTGGGTGATCCCTACATTACGACCGCAGTCGATACGGATGGTCGCGTTGGAATTGACTGGGGTTTTTACGGTGCCCCTGAAACTTTTGTTATTGATAAAGAAGGTGTGGTGCGTCTGAAACACATCGGCCCTGTTTCACCTGAAGACCTTGCTACCAAAATATTGCCGCTGGTGGATGAGTTGCAGGAGACATCCTGATGATCGGACGAATGTTGCTGTTGGCGGGCATGTTACTCACCGCGCTTCCTTCTCACGGGCAGTCGGTTTTTGCTGAATACAAATTCGAAAACGCCGAACAGCAGAGTGACTTTAAAGAACTCACTGCTCAACTTCGCTGCCTGGTTTGTCAGAACCAGAACATCGCAGACTCTAACGCACCGCTGGCGCAGGATCTCAGACGTGAAATTCACCAGATGCTTACCAGTGGTCAGACCAAGCACGATGTGATTGATTTCATGGTGCAACGCTATGGTGAATTTGTTTTATATAAGCCGATAATGAGCCTGAAAACACTTGCCTTGTGGTTCGGACCGGCGTTGTTCTTTATTGTCGGGCTGATCGCAATATGGCGGATGACGCGCAGGTCAGCGCAAGTTTCTGTCGCTGAACCCGATCGACATGCGCTGGCTGAAGCCCGGCGCCTGCTCGACAACACTGACTCCCGCGACCTTTAGTTCTGTTTCTCTGATCGGAGCCCTCAAGCATAGTGATCACGTTTTTTATTCTGGCTGCATGCCTGGTTGTTGTGGTGCTGCTATTGCTGCTGCCGACTTTAACCAAAAACCATTACAGCGCGGACCGGCGGGAGATCAATGTCGCGATTGCCCGCGCACAGCTGGCAGATCTGGCGCAAAAGCAATCTGACGGCGAACTTGCGCAGGAAGAGTTTGCACGGGAGAAGCAGCGGCTGGAGACAGACCTCGCGCAAGCGCTGTCAGGTGATCAGGAGCGTACACGAGAGACCTCCGGTCGCTGGGCAATGTGGCCGATGGCAGCGTTTGTGCCTGTGCTGGCTGGCGCGGTTTATCTGCAGGTCGGTACACCCGATGCGATTGACCCGGCCAACCGAGTGGCTGAAACGGTTCAGGCGCAGCAAACTCCCGATATGCGTGAGGTAGTAAGCCGAATTGAAGCGCGTTTGCAGGAAGATCCTGAGGACGCTACTGGTTGGTTTATGCTTGGCCGGGCGCACATGACGCTGGGCGAGTTCGGCGACGCGGTGCCGGCTATCAGGCGCGCTCATGAATTGACCGGAGATAATCCTGAAATCATGGTTCGACTGGCTGATGCGATTGCCATGAGTCAGGGAGGAAGCATGGCTGGAGAGCCCGAGCCGTTGCTGGTTAAAGCACTGGCGATGCAACCGGACAATCTGCAGGGATTGTGGCTGCTCGGGATAGCCCAAAATGAACGTGCTGATTATGCGGCAGCAATCACCACCTGGGAAAAACTCTTACCCCTACTCAGTGAAGACCCGCGTTCACAACAACAAATCAGACAGCTGATCACCGATGCCGCGCAGGCTCAATCCACCGCGTCGGACAGTGAGGTTAGCGGGACAGATGCGACGCCCACGGTGGAATCAGGTAGCTTACAGGTGGAAGTTTCGGTGAGCGCCGAACTGGTTGCCGATCTGCCGCCGGACACATCGGTCTTTGTTTATGCAAAAGCACAGCAGGGACCACCGATGCCGCTGGCGGTAGCGCGCAGTACAGTGTCTCAACTGCCACTGAGTGTTACCTTGTCCGATGCAGATGCAATGATGCCGGCGATGACACTGAGCGCTTTCGATCAGGTTGTTGTGGGCGCGCGTATCTCGCTCAGTGGTGATGCTATTGCTCAAACGGGTGATTTTTTTGGCGAGGTGTCAGGCGTGGTTCGTGGTGAGTCCGCGCCAGTACGCATTGCAATAACGCAAACTGTTGAGTAGTAATGTCTACCGTCATGGCGTGGTGGTATCGTCGCAATTAATCCGCTGCTATTTCTACTCGATCTACCTTGCTGTGATTGGTGCATTTGGTAGGACACGCTGTTTAACAGGAACAGACTCTCTTCCTGGCACAGCCACAGGTTTGGCTGATGCTGCATCGGGACATTTGCACTACTCAGCGCTCATGTTTTGTAGTAGCAAACTGCGTTGATCTGTGCAATTAGATCGATACGCCGGATACCCGAGCCCTGCACAGACACCGGACAGTTGCTCGCAACTGTTGTGGCAACCGGTCCGGGGTTGCGATTGATATTCGACAAAATAATGCCCTCGTTTCAGTACTTGATATACAGGCAAATACACAATGCAAAACTATAAGCACTGGCAACTTACACGTGATACCGACCGTATAGCCTGGCTGACGATTGATCGTGATGGTGAATCTACTAACACGCTATCGCGCGACGTGCTGGAAGAACTCGATCGGTTACTTGATGAACTCAAAGCCGATATGCCTGTGGGGGCGGTGATTCAGTCCGGTAAGGCATCAGGTTTTATTGCCGGTGCTGACATCCGTGAGTTCGAAGGTTTTAAAAACGCTGCTGATGTTACAGAGGCAGTCAAACAAGGTCATGCGGTGTTTGAGAAACTCGAGAATCTACCCTGTCATACCGTGGCGGCGATAGAGGGTTTTTGTCTCGGTGGAGGGTATGAACTCGCATTGTGTTGTAACTATATTGTCGGGCTTGATGCTGAGGATACACGGGTGGGGCTGCCGGAAATTAAACTGGGCATCATACCGGGCCTTGGCGGCACTGTGAGGCTGAACGAGCGTATTGGTGGCATGCAGGGTATGACAGCCATGTTGACCGGCAAGCTTTATCGTGTAAAACAGGCACGCGGCCTTGGCATGATTGACGAGGTAGTCAGCCGACATGCAAGCCTGCACTGGGCAGCTCGACGAGCAGTATTAAAGAAACGAAAACCGCGTCGGACCGGTGTGATCGGACGTCTGTCGAACACGTCGTTTGCCCGTGACAAGCTGGCAGCACAAATGGTGAAAAAGACCGCCGCGAAAGCGAATCCCGAACATTACCCCGGACCCTTCAGGCTGATAGATCACTGGAAGAATCATCAGGGTAATCGCAGTGCGATGTTTGATGCAGAGGCGCAGTTGATCGGTGAGTTAATGGTCACTCCTGAGGCGCGCAGCCTGCAGCGGGTTTTCCATTTAATGGAGCGTTTAAAGGGCTTGGGCAAGTCAGAAGATTTCAGCTGCCGGCGCGTGCATGTGATCGGTGCGGGGGTGATGGGAGGCGACATTGCCGCCTGGTGTGCGTTGCAGGGTATGGAGGTCACCGTGCAGGATCGAGAGATGAAATATATCGAACCGGCTATTGCACGCGCAAAGAAGTTGTTTAAGCGGAAAACACGTACTAAACACGCTGCCGATGCAACAATGGCACGTTTTATAGCCGATGTCGAAGGTAGAGGCGCTGCCCGCGCAGATGTGGTTATCGAAGCGATCTATGAGAACGCCGAAGCGAAACAAGCACTATATAAAGACCTTGAGTCGAAATTGCTGCCACATGCGATACTGGCGACAAACACATCAGCTATACCGCTTGAGACCTTAAGCACTGCACTGGAAAACCCTTCCCGATTGATTGGTCTGCACTTTTTCAATCCGGTGGCCAAAATGCCTCTGGTTGAAGTTGTGCATGCAGACAATACAGATCGGGCAATGATCTCTCGAGGCAACGCGTTTTGTGGTCAGATCAATCGGTTTCCGGTACCGGTAAAAAGCAGTCCTGGGTTTCTGGTCAACCGGGTGCTTGCGCCGTATATGCTCGAAGCAATGAACATGTTTGATGAAGGTACAAGCATGGAAGCAATAGATGCAGCCGCACTGCATTTTGGTATGCCGATGGGGCCAATCGAACTCGCTGATACGGTTGGCCTCGATGTCGGGCTCAGTGTTGTGCAGAAGCTGGGCGGTGATGGTGCTGTGCGTGCGGTGGAACGACTACAGAAAATGGCTGATGAAGGCAAGTTAGGTAAAAAGTCAGGCCACGGGTTTTACCAATGGACCAATGGAAAGCCGGTCAGGCAGGACTACGAGCCGGATGAAAAAATCGAAGAAAGAGCACAACGTTTGTTAAAGCCTTTTCTTGATGAATGCCTGGCATGCAGCGAAGAAGGCATTGTTGAAGATGATGACTTGTTGGATGCGGGTATTATATTCGGCACTGGTTTCGCGCCCTTCAGAGGCGGGCCGACCCATTATCTGAAAAGTCAGAATGTGTAGCTCCAGGCATTGCACAACAACTAACACTAGCGGGAATTTCTGATGTCAAATACATTGAGGCCGGTTGCAATCGTCGGTGGTATGCGAGTGCCGTTCTGTCGTTCGAATTCTGCGTATTCAAGTCTGTCGAATCAGGATCTGCTCACCACAGCGCTCAATGGTCTGGTCGATAAGTTTGATCTGCATGGCGAAGTCATTGACGAGACGGTTGCTGGTGCTGTGATTACACATTCACGTGACTGGAATCTTGCGCGTGAGTCGGTATTAAGCACCGGGCTGTCGCCGTTGTCCCCCGGACTGACTCTGCAGCAGGCGTGTGGCACCAGTCTGCAGGCCGCATTGACGTCGTCGGCAAAAATTGCAACAGGGCAGATTGACTGTGCGATTGCAGCCGGGTCCGATACCGTCAGTGATGTGCCGATTGTCTTCGGACAAAAATTTGCGCGCAGGTTAGTGCAGCTTGGGCGCGCACGTTCGGTAATGGATAAGCTTGCGCTTCTGAAAGGATTTGGTCCTTCGGAGTTGAAACCATTGCCACCGTCGGTCAACGAACCGCGAACTTTGCTGTCGATGGGGCAACATTGTGAACTGATGGCGAAGCAGTGGGGTATTACCCGTGAGGCTCAGGACGAACTGGCAGCAGAGAGTCATCGGCGTGCGTCTGCGGCTTATGATGAGGGATTCTTTGATGATCTGATCACCCCTTGTGAGAAGGTGCTGCGCGATAACAACATGAGGCCTGACACGTCGGTCGAGAAACTGTCGGGGTTGCGTAAGGCTTATGACAAAAGCGAGTCGGGAACGCTGACCGCCGGTAATAGTACGCCACTGACCGATGGTGCATCCTCGGTGTTGCTGGCAAGCGAAGAATGGGCTCGTGAGCGAGGATTACCGGTACTTGCCTATCTAACACATGGACAAACTTCTGCGGTCGATTTTGTGTCCGGAGAGGGGCTGTTGATGGCGCCGGCAGTCGCGGTGAGCAAAATGCTTAAGCGTGCGGGTATTACTCTGCAGGATTTCGACTTCTATGAAATACATGAGGCATTTGCAGCACAGGTGCTTTGCACGCTGGCTGCCTGGGAGTCAGAAGAATACTGTCGTGACAGGCTTGGCCTGGAAGGCCCGCTGGGTAGTATTGATCGTGCAAAAATGAACGTGAAGGGCAGTAGCCTTGCAGTTGGTCATCCCTTTGCTGCAACCGGTGCGCGAATTGTCGCGACCCTGGCCAAGATCATCGATCAAAACAACGGTGGCAGAGGACTCATTTCAGTGTGCACTGCCGGTGGAATGGGGGTGACGGCGATTTTAGAAAAATGACAGGAAAAATGACTTCTATATCTATGGGAATGAAATCATGTTGAGGTGCGCAATTGTTTGCCGGGCTATCATCATGCTGGCTTGTGCAGTCATACCTGCCTATGCAGCTGAGCCCCGCGAACCGGTTTACGATCAGTTCAGCCTGCAGGCAAGCGCGCAGTCCGAGGTAGAAAATGACCTCATGCGGGTGATGATGCAGGTGCAGCATGAGAATCGCGACGCTGCTGTGCTGGCGGGAAAAATCAACGCAGACATGCAATGGGCAATCGAGCAACTTGCCACATTCGATTCTATCGTATACAGAACTGAAAATTACACTACCTATCCGAAGTATGAGCAGCAGCGGGTGGTTGGCTGGCGTTCATCTCAGACACTGTCTTTGAGCAGCAGCGACTTCGAAGCGGTAAAAAGGGCTGTACAAATATTGCAGGGGCGGCTGCAGGTGAGCAATATGGTTTTTCTGGCACGTGATGAGACCCGTCGGCTGGCCGAAGACAAACTGATTAATGAAGCGCTTGATAACCTGAAGCACCGGGCCGGCATCGTGCAGCAGAATATGGGGGCCGACGGTTACCGGATTATGCATATGAACATTGATACCGGCCGTTACGCAGGTCCCCGGCCTCGAATGGAGGCGACGATGATGCGTAGCGCCGCAGCGGATGTCGCACCGGCGGTGGAGGGCGGTAATTCAAAAATCAGCGTCACTGTGAGTGGTCAGATACAATTACAGTGATACATTTGCGGGCCGTTTGCGTCGTCCGGCCTGCATCCGGTGTCGTTGCTAAAATGCACTCAGATACCGGCTTGATCTACATTGGTTCTATCGAAACTTAACACTCCGAGGATGTGCTGAATGAAAATTATGGTCGCGGTAAAGCGGGTGCTTGACTACAACGTCAAGGCCCGTGTCAATGCGGAAGGCACCGGCATCGACCTGGCCAACGTGAAAATGTCGATGAATCCTTTCGACGAGATTGCAGTTGAAGAGGCGCTTCGAATAAAAGAAGCGGGCAAGGCGGACGAAGTCATTGCAGTGTCAATCGGCGTCAGCCAGTCGCAGGAAACGATCCGAACGGCACTGGCAATGGGAGCGGATCGCGGGGTGCTGGTTGAGACTGACGAAGAAGTGCAGCCGCTGGCGGTGGCAAAGATTCTGGCGGCTGTGGCAGCCAGGGAGCAACCGGGCCTGATTATCGTCGGCAAGCAGGCCATTGATGATGACAGCAACCAGACCGGTCAGATGCTGGCGGGCTTAATGGACTGGACTCAGGGCACTTTTGCGTCTGAGATCGATATAGATGGCGACTCAATGAAGGTCACTCGTGAAGTCGATGGCGGGCTGGAGTCAATTCAAATGCAATTGCCATCGGTGATCACTACTGATTTGCGCCTGAATGAGCCGCGCTATGCGAAGCTGCCGAACATTATGAAGGCGAAAAAGAAGCCGCTGGATGTGCTGACTCCTGCTGAGCTGGAAGTAGACATCAAGCCACGCCTGGTAACCGTTAAGGTTGAAGAGCCACCACAGCGAAAAGCCGGTGAAATTGTCGGCAGCGTGGCTGAGCTGGTCGAAAAGCTTAAAAACGAAGCCAAGGTTATCTAGCGACGGTGTGTTGACGCCGTCTGGATCTACAGATTAAGCAGGAAAACAATATGACTACTCTAGTGATCGCTGATCATGACAATAATGAACTGAAGCCGGCAACCCTGAGCGTGATTGCGGCTGCTAATGCTGTCAGTGGCGACAACGTGGTTCTGGTTGCAGGTGAAGGTTGCGCTGCAGTTGGTGAGCAGGCAGCAAAGGTAGCGGGTGTCAACAAGGTGCTGGTTTGCGATGACGCCGCCTATGCCAATCAGCTTGCTGAAAATATGACACCACTGATCGCAGGGCTCGCGGCAGACTATACGCACGTGATGTTTGCCAACACCGCCAGCGGTAAGAACATCATGCCACGCGTGGCAGCAAAACTGGATATGGCTGGTGTGTCCGATATTACAGAGGTGGTGAGTGACGATACGTTTGTGCGGCCTATTTATGCAGGCAACGCCATGATGACGGTACAGAGCACTGATTCATGCAAAATGGTCAGTGTGCGTACAACGGCGTTTGAAGCGGTCGCTGCAGAAGGCGGGAGTGCGGCTGTTGAGTCGGTAGCGGCTGCCGGGGCAAGCGACAAGGTAAAATGGATCGGGCAGGAGCTTACCAAGTCTGATCGCCCCGAGCTGACCAGCGCATCAATTGTTGTGTCCGGCGGGCGTGGTATGCAGAATGGCGAAAACTTCGCCATGCTCGAATCCGTGGCCGAAAAGCTCAACGCGGCTGTTGGTGCTTCCCGTGCAGCGGTTGACGCCGGGTTTGTACCCAATGATTACCAGGTCGGTCAGACCGGCAAGGTGGTTGCACCGGATTTGTATATCGCGGTGGGCATCTCCGGCGCAATACAGCATCTGGCTGGAATGAAAGACAGCAAAATCATCGTCGCCATCAATAAAGATGAAGAAGCGCCTATTTTTCAAGTCGCCGATTACGGACTGGTTGCAGATTTGTTCGATGCCGTGCCGGAGCTTGATGCAGCGTTGTCTGAGGGTTAAAACACCCTGAGCTGATCGTAAAAAAGCACCGCCAGGCGGTGCTTTTTTTTGCCTGCGGAATTAGGCTGAATTACCGACTGTGCCGTAAACTGCTCAGTGGATTGATCAAAGTGGCCACCCGGACTTTTGTAAAAATCGGGAAGGTTGCATTTATGGGAAATTCAGACGCTATTATCTGCCGTAGCGCGAGCGGCAGATGCGTTGTCAGACTGTCCGGTGAGCGCACCCGTCCGGTGAGTGCACTCGCTGAAATACGAAAATAACTGTATTGGAGAATATCCGATGAGCTACTCAGCCCCCGTTAAAGATATGCGTTTTGTTCTGGAGCGCGTTTGTGGCATGGATGAAGTCAGTCAGCTGCCCGGCTACGAGGAGGCTACCCCCGATCTCGTCGCCGCGATCCTTGAGGAGGCGGCCAGATTTTCCGGTGAAGTGCTCGCTCCATTGAACTGGAGCGGTGACCAGCAGGGCGCCAGCTGGAGCGAGCAGGGTGTCACTACGCCGGAGGGTTGGAAGCAGGCCTACGAGCAATTTTCAGAAGGCGGATGGAATAGCCTGGCATTTGACCCTGAGTATGGCGGGCAGGGGATGCCGGGATTGTTAGCTGCAGCGGTGCAGGAAATGTGGCACAGCTCAAACATGGCTTTCGGTCTTTGTCCACTGCTGACTCAGGGCGCCGTACATGCAATCGATTCTCATGGCTCGAAGGTATTGAAAGACACCTATCTTGAGAAAATGATCTCGGGTGAGTGGACCGGCACCATGAACCTCACTGAGCCTCAGGCGGGTTCAGATCTGGCTGCCGTGAGGGCGACCGCAACCCCGGCGGGCGAACACTACCTGGTCAAAGGCCAGAAAATTTTTATTACGTACGGCGATCATGATCTGACCGAGAACACCATTCATCTGGTACTGGCTCGCACACCTGATGCGCCGGCCGGTGTAAAAGGGATATCGCTTTTCATTTGTCCCAAATATTTATTGAATGATGACGGCACGCCGGGTGAGCGCAATGATGTCAGGTGTGTTTCCATCGAGCACAAACTCGGGATTCATGCGAGTCCAACGTGTGTTATGTCTTATGGCGACAACGATGGCGCGGTAGGTTATCTGGTAGGCCAGGAAAATCGGGGCCTGATGTATATGTTTACGATGATGAACGAAGCCAGGCTCGCGGTTGGTATTGAAGGTTATGCAATGGGTGAAATGGCCTATCAGAGAGCCGCGGCTTTTGCGAAGGATAGGAAGCAGGGGCCCGTGTTGCTGGGGAAAGCGGACGGTGAATCCGGAATCATTAATCACCCAGATGTGCGCAGAACGTTAATGTCGATGCGTGCTCATGTCGAGGCGGCCCGGGTTTTAGCCTACGACTGCGCCGCAGCATTTGATTTTGCCTCGCATCATCCTGACGAAGATGTGCGCGCCAGATTTGATCGGCGTGGCGCGCTGTTAACACCCATAGTAAAAGGCTGGTCGACCGAGATCGGGGTAGAGGTATGCTCCCTGGGTGTGCAGGTTCATGGCGGAATGGGGTTTGTTGAGGAAACAGGAGCGGCTCAGTACCTACGTGATGTTCGTATTACACCGATTTATGAAGGTACAACAGGCATTCAGGCTAACGATCTGGTCGGTCGTAAAACC
>JAHDHK010000350.1:2897-5028 GCA_020631335.1 Chromatiales bacterium | reverse complement strand
ATCGGTTGACGGTAAGGTCGTCGATTAATGATGGCGCGGCGCGTGATCGGAGCTGAGCTCATAGAGCAGGCGAGACAACGCGGCAGAGTGGTATTTGAAATATTGCCCGGAGATATCGTTACTTCTCTGGCCACCGAAACAGCGCAGCGGCTGGGTATTGCGCTAGTTGATGGTCCGCTGGAAAAGCCGGTGCATCCGGTCACAGACGGCAATACCGCATTAAGACGCGGGCTGTATCGACGGGGTGCTAAATGGATAGCACCGTCCGTTAGCGCACGGCCGGAGGCAAAACGATTTGGCAAAATTGCCATTGTCGGTGCCGGTGGTGTCGGCGCAAACATTGCCCACCTGGCGGCGAACCGTGACATCGCACGTGAGATCACCCTGATTGATATTGCACCCGGAGTCGCAGAATCCATTGCACTTGATCTGAACCATACCAGTGGCATTACCAGAACGCCCAGCCGTGTGACAGGCAGTATGGACATGTCCGCTGTGGCTGAAGCGTCGGTCGTGCTGGTGACGGCGGGGCGTGCCCGCTCGCCGGGTATGACGCGGGCAGATCTTATCAAAATAAACAAGCGCATCATTCACTCTGTGGCAGAAGTAATAAAAACCCGGGCTCCGCAGGCACTGGTGATTGTTGTCACTAATCCGCTCGATGAAATGACGGTGGAAATGCTTCGGGTCACCGGTTTCCCGCGGGAGCGGGTGTTAGGCATGGCCGGTACGCTCGACAGCAGTCGCTTCCGATACTCATTAGCTAAAGCGGCCGGTGTTGAAACTGCCGATGTCGAGGCGATAGCGCTGGGGAGTCATGGTGATGAAATGGTGCCTGTCACCTCCCGCGCACAAATTAAAGGGCGACTCATAAGCGACTTTCTGTCGCCGCAGCAAATTGAATACTGTGTCAACGATGCGATCACTGGTGGTGGTCAGGTAGTCGCATTGAAAAAATCCGGCTCGGCGACAATTGCACCGGCTCACTCTTCTATGGAACTGCTCGATCATATTCGCGGGGCACGGACAGGTGCGGTACCTGCGTCGGTTATGTTGCAGGGAGAGTATGGCCTTAACAACGTTGTGCTGGGCGTGCCGGCGCTGGTTGGAATGAGCGGCTTGTTGTCAGTTGAGGAACTTGCGCTCACCCCCGCTGAATTGCAGTTGCTGGTTAAAGCGGCAGAATCAATCAGAGGGCGACTGGGCTTATGACACTGCAGCAGTATCAGTCAGGTGGGCGATTCGAAGAAGCGGGCAGCTATTCCCGCGCCAAACGAGTGGGCCCGTTTGTATATATCGCCGGCACCACAGCGATTGAACCTTCAGGCAAGCTTCACGCACCCGGTGATACCTACGCACAGTCGCTGTTTATACTGCACAGAATAGAAGAGGCGCTTGGCAAAGTCGGTGCGCAAAAGCAACATGTGGTACGTACACGATGTTATCTGACCGATATCTCGCAGGCGTCAGGGCTGGTCAGAGCGCACGGTGAATTTTTTAAAGACATTAACCCGGTAACTACAGGGGTACAGGCCGGATTAACCCAGCCTGGAATGATGGTCGAGATCGATGTCGATGCGATCATCCACGATCCGCAAGGCAATATCACGTGGTAGCAACCACATTAATGTTCAATCACTGATGAGTGGGGAAAAATGAAATTTAAACAAACATCTGTCATGGCAGCCATGGGGCTGGCGCTTCTTGCCGGAACCGCCAGCGCCCAGATCAAAGTGGGATTTATCGGTTCACTGTCATCCGATACCGGCCTGAGCACTTTGCGCGGTGCCGAAATAGCCATTGAAGAACTTAATGCCGATGGCGGTGTGCTGGGTCAGCAGATTGAACTGGTTAAGGCTGATACCGGTGAAGACGTTACCGAAGGCGTAAAAGCCTATGAGTATCTTGCAGAAACCGAAGAAGTAGACTTTATTATTTCCGGTTCAATAGATGATGTATCACTGGGCTGGCTGCCGCGAATGCAGGAGTTTCAAATACCGACTCTGGATACCTGGACTTCCTACATCGGTATTATCGACATGATCGTAGAGGACTACGATTCGATGAAACCCTACTTTATGAACATTGCGTCAGACGAGGCACTGGCCACGCTGTATATCGACTTCGGTAA
>JAHDHK010000350.1:0-2887 GCA_020631335.1 Chromatiales bacterium | reverse complement strand
TCGGTAAAGACGTACTGAAAGAAAAAATGGGCTGGGATTCAGTCATCATTATGCAGGAAGACACTGCCTTTGGTGGTGCCATCGCCGGCCTTGTGACTGAAGCACTCGCACCGAACGCGGGTATCGAAGTGGTAGACACCATTGTCTATGACATCACCACTAACGACTTCGCACCGATATTTTCCAAAGCGCAGCAATCCGGTGCTGACTTCATCTACCTGGTCAGTTCAGTTAATTCACAGGTGGTTTCGTCACAATATGTGAAGCTGCAGGTGCCGATGGGCATGACCGGTGTCAATGTCGCAGCACTGGGGCAGGAGTTCTGGGAAGACACAGGTGGTGCAGGTGGTGGTATATCAACCTTGTCACCAGTGCCATCGGTAGGCTTTAAACTCGACCCTGTCTCCCAGGCGTTCGTCGATACCTATCAGGCAAAATACGATAGTCGTCCTGTCGTGCCTCACTTCAATGGCTTCAATGCCTACCATGGACTGAAGCAGGCAATGGCTGCAGCAGAAGAGGCCGGAGGCTTCAACAATGACACATGGGTCACTGCGATGGAAAAGCAGGATATCAAACTGGATCTGGAAGGTGAGCCATGGCTGCGTTATGCATTCTGGGGTAACGATGAAGTAGAGCCGCGCACCGGTCGTACGTATCCTCACAACGCACGCTTTGACATTACCGAGCCTTACGAAGACGGATCACCCTCCATGGTTGTTATTCAATGGTATGAAGATGGTTCTGCAGCTGTGGTATACCCCGAGAAGTATGCCACCGGTGAATTTACCGTACCCAGCTGGATTAAGAAGTAATCAACTCTGTGTACTCAATGGTCTGCGGGGATAACTCCTCGCAGACTGATGATTTGCTCATACAGTCATAACGTTGCTGAAAACGACTGATAATCCCATGAATACAGGCTCACACGATGTTCGCAGGTCATACCTGTCACAGTGTGTTTCCGGTTCCCACGAATAACACGGGCCGGCGCTCCCGAATATGCAAATAATAATTCAGGGTCTGTTACTCAGTGGTCTGTACGCACTTATTGCGATGGGCTTTACACTGATTTTCAGTGTCGGCCGGGTATTGAATCTGGCGTATGGTGCGTATCTGCTGATTGGCGGCTATGTCTATTTCACTGTATCGCAAACACTCGGTGTACCGAAAGTAATCGGTTTGCTAACCGCAACACTGGTCGGTTGTCTGCTGGGCTTGTTGAAGTATCGTCTGCTGGTAAAGCCGTTAAAGGGTAACCATGTGGCGATAGAAATTTCCACACTGATACTCGCCGTTGTGTTGCAGGCCGCGATAGTCTTTCTCTACGGAGACAGCTCTAAAATACTGCTGCCGATTGTGTCCGGCGTGACTCAGGTATCCGGCGCGTCGGTCACTTATAATCTGCTGGCGGCCACTGTCGCGAGCTGGGCAATTCTGATTGCACTGTATGTGTTTGTGCAGAAAACGCATGTTGGTCGTGCGATGCAGGCAGTGAGTATGGACACCAGAGGGGCTGCTATCTCCGGTATTGATCCCGACAAAATCAATCTGTTCACCTGGGGGTTGTCCGGTGCGCTGGGTGCGACAGCCGGAGTATTTTTCGCAAGTTATACACAGCTATCTCCTTCCATGTGGGTAGCGCCACTGATTATATCGGTTGCGGTAGTAATCGTCGGTGGGATAGGTTCTATCATCGGCACGCTTGTCGTGGCGCACATCGTCGGGTTTATGGAGGTGCTTGCTGTCGCTGTCATCGCTCCCGAGTTGCGTGGTGTGTTTACCATGCTGCTGATCATTATTGTGCTGGTAATTCGTCCGCAAGGGCTGTTTGGTCGCGAGGAATTGTAGAATGAATCTTCGCTGGTATCACTTTGCGCTGTGGCTGGTTTTTATCGGCGTGATGTATGCGATTCCGGAGTTCGTAAGCAAGGGTACGCTGCGAACTTTGATATTCGCTAACTTTCTGGCGATATTTGCGATCAGCTGGGATGTACTGTCCGGACGTACCGGCTATGTCAGTTTCGGTCACCCTTTCCTGATAGGAATCGGCGCTTACACCTCGGCTATTCTAACGAAACGGTTTGATGTGCCGATCGAGTTTGCGGTGCCTGCGGCTGTGATGATGACCATGATTGGCGGAATCATTGTATTCCTGCCCGCACTGAGAATTAAAGGAAGTTACTTTGCGTTGGTGACGCTGGCCTTTATGGAGCTGATGTATCAATTGGTACAGGTAATCCGACCTGATCTTACCGGTGGTACGCGAGGTATGTCGGGTATACAAACGCTTACGCGCGGGGCTGTGAATGGCTACTATTTGTCGGTGAGTCTCATGCTGGCAATTGCATTAAGCATGTGGCTGTTAATGCGAACGCAACTGGGTACGGCATTAAGTGCGGTTGGAATGAACGAAGAATCTGTCAGAGGCAGCGGGTTGAGTACCACCAGACTCAAGCTCTTTGCATTTCTCACCAGCGCGTTTGTAGCGGGTCTCGGCGGGGCGTTCTATGTTCACTACCTGGGGTCGATCGCACCACGTGCACTTTTCGATATTAATTTTCTCTTTACCATTATTGTGGCAGCACTCATTGGTGGCGCTTCAACAATAATAGGGCCTGTGCTGGGTGCGTTTTTTCTAACCTTTCTACTTGAGTTTCTGCGTCCCTATCTGCCCGGTGCAGAGCGCTACTTTATTTACGGGGCTATTGCGCTGCTGTTATACATGTATGAGCCGAAGGGATTGATAGCATTGATCCAGCGGGGCTGGAATCGCCTGCGGGGTGGTGTATGAGCGTTGCACTGAAAATTACTGATTTAGTAAAGCGCTTCGGCGGACTGGTGGCTACTGATAATCTGTCGTTCAGTATAGAAGAGGGGCAGTCTG
>JAHDHK010000036.1 GCA_020631335.1 Chromatiales bacterium | reverse complement strand
TTCAGTGCAGCACTTTGCCTGTCCAGCTCACGCTCGAGCCCTGCAATAGACTTCTGACTTTCCGCTTTGGCAGCTAATGCTTCTTTTTGTGCCTGTGCTATGTCACGGTGTAACTGATCGGCCTGGCGTTGTTGCTCTTCTGCCTGTCTACCGAGACGATCACGCTCACGTGCCGCATCCTGGAGTTGCTTCTCCAGTGCTTTGAGTTTTTCTTCACCGGCTGCAATGGTTTGCCGTGCGCGGGCAAGCGCGTCGGACTCTTTACGCAATGACTGTTCTAGCTCATTGATTTTTGCATTACCGGTTTGCTCAGTCTGCGCCAGCTTCTGCTGCAGTGCTGCGAGCTCGGCAGTTAGACCGGCATGTTGCTTTGCTGCATTTTCCCGTTCCTGAGATTTGTTTTGAATATCATCTTTTAGACTGGCGATGATATCTTCAAGGTTGGCGTTAACGTTTTGCGCGGCGCGAAGTTTCTCTTCGCTTTCTGCTGCTCTGACCAGCGCGTCGCGAAGTTGTGCCTCTTTGTCGGCCTGAGCAGCCGCAGCATCACGCAGTTGCTGATCTTTTTCTGCAATTGCATTTTGTGCCAGCTGCAACTGTTGCTCTTTTTCAGCCGCATTCTTTAATGCTGCCTGTAACTGTTGCGCCTGTTGTCCGGCATTGCCGTCCATCATACCGAGCTGCTGATCGAGGTCCCGGTTCGCCTGTTCTGCCTGTTGCAGGCTGTAGTCACGATCAGCCAGCGCCTGCTGCAGTTGCTCGATGCTGTCAGCGTGCGCCTGTTGAGCCGCCAGCAAATCTGCATTGGCACTTGCCAGCGCCTGATCGAGGGCGTGTCGCTCGTCCTCAACCATTTGTAACTGGTGTTCAATGCCACGCAGCGCATCAATATCGTTGAGAAGGTTTTCGCGATCCTGCTCAGCCTGATGCATTGCCTCCTCGTTGTAGTTGAGCTTGGAGTTCAGGCCCGCCACCTGAGTGTTGCGATCTGTCAACTCACGGCGAAGATCATCAAGCTCGTTGAGAAACCGGCGGTTGGCGCGTTTGTGATCTTCGATTTCTCGCTGATGTGCCTGTTCAGTAAAGAAGCGTCGGCAGAGCCAACCGATCGCAGCACTTAGCAGTGATGCGATAGCAAGCAGCAACAACAGCTGGGTAATTAGGTAAACCATTTGAGTTACTCCGTTGGCGGTATTTTATTCTTCTGTACTTGCTGACAGATTATTAATGTTGTCGGTTGAAAAATGTATTTCGGTTCGGCGATTCTTCGCTCTGCCTGCTACAGTTTCATTCGTGGCTATCGGTCGAAATTCTCCATAACCAAACGCGGTAACCTGTTGTGATGGAACACCCTGAGCAATCAGGTAATCCTCAACAGTCGATGCTCTTCTTTCACTGAGCCCCTGGTTGTAACCTTCCCCGCCCGTTACATCTGCATGACTTTCGACCAGAACATGAGTGATCTGTCCGGCGCACACGCCATTCATAACGGCGACCACCTGATCGAGCTGCTCGTTGTACTGCTGCTCAATATTGTAGTAGTCAACCTTGTAGTTAAGTACGTTGCCAAGGGTTGCAGCTTTCATCGCCTCGCGGCACTCGGTGGTGAGCGCCAGGTACGGGTCTATGTCTATGTTCAATCTCACGTCCAGCGGTTCGAGTACTGCGGCCCGGGTATCTATCAACTGTTCAATAGCGTCGAGGCGTTCCCGGTCACTGACCACTCCGTTAAGCGCGAAGACTTCGTCAGTAATCTGCAGATCTCCACGATTCAACTGTGTCAGTGCGGCGATGCCTGTTTCTACCTTTTCCGGACTGCGGACCAATGGTGCAGCTCCTGTGCCGATTTCGCCGGTGCTGATCAGTGTGCTCGGTGGTAAGGCTTTGTGAATGTTGTTAATCCTTGTCACAGTGTCTTCGTCATCCACCGTGCCGGCCATGTGGAGCCTTTGATTTTCATAGTCTGCTTCGAAATTGAAGCGGGTATCGATCGGCTCCTGAATGCTCAGTGCATCGTCGGTTTTTCGAACGCCCCACACCGCGTTTGCCACTTTGCGGACGTGCTCACGTTCGCTTTGTGATGCGACGGTGCCCTGCAGTGTGACGTCCCTGCCGTCTACGGCAAGCTTGATGTCTTCGTTATATTCCGACAGTGCAGCGCTCGAGCGTTCGGTGATGTCCTGCTCGATTCGTTCAGAGTAGACGGTCGCGCCAACCCAGTAGACCGCTGCCAGTAAGAATCCCAATATTGCCAAGGATAGTAAACGCATTACGTTTCAACCAATTAGTGAAAAGTGTTAACAACTCTTCTACGTCATAACGGTTGATGAGATTTTTTCTTTATCTGCAGGCGTTGCTGCGGCTACTGCGCCGATTGATTGGCGCTCAATACACAGGGAGATGGGTCTGCGGACGAATGAAGGCGGATAATCTACGCCTGAGTGCCGTCAGGTATTCGACGCGATCATCCATTGCACGGCCATTATCACGATTCCGATAAACATCAGCGTGACGACGAGCCCTGCAATCACAAACTGCAGCGGGCTGCCTTGCTCAAAGTCGCGTTGTCGATTTGTGCTCGACTGCACACCTATGGCAGCAGACAGTGCGCTTTTGATTGAATTAAATACCCCGGTGCCTGATCTGCGGTTTTTATTCACTCGTGGTTGCCATCCGAGCGTTTATGTTTCTCTTTACCGCTTATCAGGGACAGTTTGTCCTTCATTTGAAGCAACTTTGGCACGGCAGTACCCATTGCCAGAAGTCTTTGCAGGTCTTTTGGGTTGAGCTTTTGTAGATCGTGAGACCAGTCTGATACCTGTTCCATCAGATCACACATCTGCTGCATTCTCTCATGGGCATGCGCCTCTGCACTATCAGTGGCTGGCTCCATCAGCGTTTGTCGCAGTAGTGTCAGTGTCGGGTCCAGTTCACGCTTGCGTCTCTCTTCAACCAGGGTCAGTGCAATTTCCATGATATCTTCAGGCGTGGAAAAATAGTCTTTGCGATCTCCCGGCAGATGCTGGGATCTTACCAGTCGCCAGGACTGAAGCTCCTTGAGGCCCATACTGACATTGCTTCGGGAAACGCCGAGTGTTTCGGTAATTTCCTCAGCGTTAAGTGGCTTGTCGCTCAGGTAGAGCAACGCATAGATCTGTCCGACCGTCCGGTTGATGCCCCAGCGACTACCCATTTCACCGAAGTGCAGGACAAATGATTGAATAGAGCTACTGAGTTTCAAGGCATTCAGGCTTTTTAGAAATTACTGAAACAGTATATCCACCACGGTTAGATCGGCAAACTTAAAAATTTGAGCCGGCTCCGCAGTGCTGTCTTTTCGCAGCTGACACGGCACTGCCCGACAGGTTCATGAGCCGCTGAGCAGTGAATGAAAAGACGCTTGAGTGAGATCTCAATCCGGCGAATGTTTCAGTTGAGTCGCCCCGTTCAGTTGGCTGACATCCTGTTTTTCCGTTTTCGCCAGTAAAATTTCTAACAATGCTGTAGTCATCACAGCAGAATATTTTTCAGCATTTTTGCATGTGAAAGCGTACTTATACAGACGTCTGCACACTTGTAATTTACAATCTGTGCACTCATATTATGTCGTGGAAACAGTTTTGTAAGATGCCTTTGATGAAATCAATTGTCGCGCTTTTGCTGACGTTCAGCATAGCTTCATCGTCCAGTGTTGTTGCCGGTACCACGGATCAGTCCTATTTTGAGTCGTTGCTGTCTGCTGCCTCAGGTGCGCTGATCGAAACAGTGGCAAATGCGCTGGACGAAACGGATGAGCCTGGCACTGTATCAGGTACAGCTGCGGACCCTTTCGAAAAATACAATCGAATGATGTTCCACTTCAATAGTGTCCTGGATGAAAAGGCACTTAGACCTGCCGCTGAAAAATATCGTGAATATACACCGCAGCTCGTACAACATGGTGTCAGTAATTTTTTCAGTAATCTGGGCGATGTCGGCGTGCTGACCAATTCTTTATTGCAGGGTAAGTTTGATCAGGCGGTCAATGATTCCACCCGGCTGGCACTGAACTCTATCGCAGGAGTTGGTGGCGTTATCGATGTGGCAACGATGCTGAACTATCGTAAAAATGATGAAGATTTCGGCCAAACGTTCGGTGTCTGGGGTGTGCCGGAGGGGCCATACATTGTATTGCCGGTGTTGGGACCAAGAACTGTTCGCAGTGCTGTGGGTACCGCGCTCGATACTTACCTACAGGTAGAAACACTCGGCGCGTTAAGTGAGACAGCTGCAGGTCAGGACCTGGTGACTGAATTGCTCTCGCTCAATCTGGTTAATAAACGCTCGCAGCTTCTCGCTAAAACTGCGCTGCTGGAGCAGGCTTCTCTGGACCCGTACGTTTTTACCCGTGAAGCCTATCTGGCATATCGACGTTGTCAGGTAACAGATTGTGATCGTATTGACTATGTTCCTGCGAACCAGGAGCCCGCTGTTCAATCATCACCCGGTTCCACTGTGGAGCCCGCTCCGGACGACCTCGATTTACTTGACGAGCTTGACTAACGATGCAACGGTCTCACAAGGGCCGGTGGTGGAGGTTGCTGCGGGTATATTGCAACGCGGCAAACCGATAGAAACACTGACGCTTCGAAAGTCGCATGGCTCGACAGCCGGTACCTGGGAATTCCCGGGTGGAAAACAAGAGCCAGATGAATCTCTGCGCGAATGCCTTTTCAGAGAGCTTAACGAAGAGCTCGGAATCAATGCCAGCATCGGTGACTATGTCGGTGTGTCGGAATATCTAACGAGTAGTGCGCTTATCCGTTTGCATGCTTATCTGGTGCCACAGTGGAGCGGCGAAATCGTGCTTAAAGACCATGATGCAAGTTTATGGTTGTCTGTGGGTCAATTGTTATCTGTCGATTGGTCACCAGCCGACGTTCCGCTGGTTGAGCAGCTTATTGATTTGCAGCAGGATCCTGCAGGCCGATAAACCCGTTGGTTTGCCTTTGCCACAGAGTGGCATAAATACCTCCCTGATCCAGTAGTTGCTGGTGGGTACCCTGTTCAACAATGTTGCCTTTATCCATTACCAAGAGTCGATCCATTGCAGCGATGGTGGACAGGCGATGTGCGATCGCTATGACCGTTTTGTTTTGCATCAGGGTAAACAGGCTTTGCTGAATAGCGGCCTCAACTTCAGAGTCGAGTGCCGAAGTCGCCTCGTCCAGTACCAGTATCGGTGCATCTTTCAGTAACACACGGGCAATAGCGATACGTTGTCTTTGTCCACCCGATAACTTGACACCACGTTCCCCAACCTGTGCGTCATAGCTGCGATTGCCGAAGGGATCGGACAAGGTTTTTATAAAGTCCTCTGCATGGGATTTACTGGCAGCTTCGAACATCTGCTCATCGTCGGCACCGGGATTGCCGTACATAATATTTTCGCGAACGGTTCGGTGGAGCAGGCTGGTGTCTTGTGTGACAACACCGATACTGGCGCGCAGGCTCTCCTGAGTAACATCGGCAATGTTTTGTTGATCGATGTAAATAGAGCCAGCCTCGACATCGTGAAAGCGAAGCAGCAGATTGACCAGTGTTGATTTTCCAGCGCCTGATCTGCCGACAACACCGACTTTTTCACCGGGCCGGATTGTTACGTTTAACCCGGTGATTACTTTTTCGATGCCGCCGTAGTTAAAGCGTACATCATTGAATTTAATTTCACCGCTGGTGACTGTTAACTCACTGGCATTTTCGGTATCTGTGACAAGCTTTTCCCGGGATAGCGTGTTGCGGCCGTCTGCGACTGTACCGATGTGTTCAAACAAGGCGCTGAGTTCCCACATAATCCAATGAGACATTCCGTTCAATCGCAGCGCCAGTGCTACCGCAATGGCAATCGCACCAATACTGATAGACTGTTGCATCCACAGAAAAACAGAGGTTGCAGCGATACTGAAAATCAGAAGATAGTTTAGTGTGCTGACGCACAGCTCCAGTCCGGTGGACAGCCGCATTTGCTGGTAGACCGTGTCCATGAACTCACTCATGCCTTGTTTGGCGTAGTCTTCTTCGCGTTGAGTGTGCGCAAATAATTTGATCGTCGAAATATTGGTATAGCTGTCGACAATACGACCCGTCATGGTAGAGCGTGCATCTGCCTGCAGCGTTGATACCCTTTTCAATCGAGGGATGAAATACCACTGAGCGGCAATGTACAGGCAAAGCCACGCAAACAGTGGCAGCATTAATACAAAGCTTGCATTCATAACTATGCCGAGCATCGAAATAAAATACACAGCGACATAAACAAAAACATCGGTGATTTTCAACACTGCTTCGCGGGTGGACAGCGCGGTTTGCATGACTTTTGTCGCGATCCGTCCTGCGTAGTCATCCTGAAAGAAAGACATGCTTTGACCAAGCAGATAACGATGCGCATTCCATCGAATGGCCATCGGAAAGTTGCCGAGCAACGATTGATGATTGACCAGCGTATGAAAAAGTGTCAGCACAGGCATGATCACAAGCAGCACTGCCGACATCCACAACAAAGTGGTGCCTTCTTCCTGCAGCAGTGTTTGCGGGCTTCTTGCTGACAACCAGTCGACAAGTTGGCCGAGGAAGCCGAACAACATGACCTCGAGCACCGCCATAATAGCGGTGAGCAGGGCCAGTGCAGCCAGAGGGCCGCGCATGCCTGCACTGTAGTGAATGACAAAGGCCAGCAGGTTGGTTGGCGGGGTACGGGGCTGATCCGCCGGAAACGGGTCGGTGATTTTTTCGAAAAAGCTAAGCATGTCTGTAATGGTACAGTGCCGTGAGTCTGTGTGATAGCAAACTGTGCAGTTGTCGTGCTGTGGTTGTAGGCGTTGTTAAATGTAAAATTATTTGTATGACTGTGTGGTTCTGTGACAAAACGATGCGTTCAGCGTCGGGCAGGTTACATCTCACATGTAAAGACTGTATCGAGGTAGGCTGAATTAAGTTGTCTATACTTGGAACAGTCAGTCATTTTTGGATACGCACGTGCAAAAGCATTCCAGTGAGCCAGCGGAACAGCCGGTCCGGTTTTTTGACAGCCGGGAAAAATATCTTCTGTTCGTCACCACGACCAACGAAAAGTGGTGTATTGCACAACGCATTAACGAGGAACTGCCGAAGCTCAATCCAAAACCTCCGGCCATGCGCCTGTTTGATGCCGGTATGGGGGATGCTACTGTGCTGTCGCATGTATTGCGCGCAACACACCATGAGTATCCGGAAATACCCTTGCTTGTGGTGGCCAAAGAAATCAGCATGGAAGATGTGCGTATCGGGCTGGAGCGAATGGCCGACAGGTTTGCCGAGCATCCGCAGATGGTAATGGTGATTACTAACATGCGTTATTCGGAAGCCCCGGAGTTGTTTCCGAACAAGCCCGAAGATCAACAGGCGATTAAACGATGGGATGTGGCGCTTGAAGGTACGACAGCGAAAGATTTTGATCGGCAGTTGCGTGGCCTGACCGATATTGTACGAGAGGGCTGGCGTACTCGCCCCAGCGAAAAAACCGGTAATCCCTTATATGTTCATCCCTCGATGATAGTGCTTTATCGCGCTGACCAGCGATTTGCACTGGATGCCGTCATTCCCGCGGAAGGCAAGTATACCGGGGGGTATGATCTGGTGATCTGTGCCCAGCCCTATCGTTCTCGACAGTCGGCAGAGTCAAAGGCGCGTACGGTGGTCGCACCGCTGGCCAGAGCACTGGCCAGTGCAGGCAGAATGGTGGTTATACAGTCAACCGGCTACGACCCGGGAATGGAAATTGTGCGGCAGATATGGCCGGACGAGGCCCCCTTTCCGACGCCCCGTCATGATGTGATAGAGGCCTTAAAGGAAGAGTTGTCAGAGGAGCCGGATCTACAGTGTAGTGCCTACACCGATGAGGGTGCGCTGTTTAAATACGAATTACATTCATTACCTGAGGAGATGTCACGTATCGGTACCTCCTCTCTGCTGGCGGCCTGGAACGCAGCGGTTTACGTGGCGCAAATGGATGACGATAGAATTGATGATGCCATGCAAAGCACTCGCTATCTGGATGCAACACGAGAGGTGTTGAATAAGCATGGCGGGTTATGGTTTTTGAATGAATCTTTTGTTGTTGCCAGAGAGGGTTGAATCGCCAGTGCCATAGAGAGGCACAGTGCGGCTGATATCGAGGCACTGTTTGAAGTGTCCCGATACAGTCCGCTTTCCTCAGGTATCGACCCTGGTTCACTCAATAATGAGATTGAGCCTGTCAATCATAAAGTCAGTGTATTGCGGCCACGCAAACTGTGCCGAGGTGTCAAAGTGAATGGTGGCGACACCTGCGTTTCTGCCGGCCTGCAAATCGAAAACATAGTCCCCCACCATGATTGTCTGTTGAATCGATGATTCCCATTTTTTCATCAGGTGGATAATGCCCGCCGGGTCAGGTTTCGGTGCACACTGATCACGTCCCAGAACATATTTATCTTCAAAGAACTGCGATAAACCTGCAGCTTCCAGCGTGACATCAGCGATGTCCTTGGCATTGCGGGTAAGAATACCCAAATGACAGCCGTCACTTCGAAGTTTGTCCAGCATCTCATGCGCGTGCGGTTGTGCCACTGATCGGGTGGCAATATCAAGTTCAAGCTGATGCAGCTTTCTGGCGGTTATGTCTGCCTGCTCGTCGGGCATCTGCGATATCGCCTCGAGAATCGGTTTACCCTCCTCAATGCCGAGCTTACTTCTGATCGTGTCGAAATCATGTGCAGCAATCGTCAGTGTTCCGTCCATATCGAATATCCAGTATTTGAATGGTTCGAGTGATGTTCTGGTAGGTTGTTTTACTGAAGTTTGCATGTGTGCCGGATTCGTATCGTGGGTTGGGAGTTTCCGATATAGTACCGGTTCCGAAAACACAGGTTACCTCGGATGAGCATTAATGTCGGCATTATTGGAACCGGCCGTATCGCAGATATGCAACTCGCGCCGGCAATGCAACAGGTAGCCGGGGCCAGACTGTGGAGCATACTGAGCAGAGATAACAAGCGCGCTGCTGATTTCGCTGCGCGTCATGGTGCCAAAGCGCCTGTAAATGCACATACCTCGCTGGCGGCCTTTCTGGCGGATCCGAGTCTTGAGGCGGTCATCATTGCCACACCCGACGCGTTACATGCCGCGCAGGCGATTGCAGCGGCAAGGGCTGGTAAGCATGTGTTGCTTGAGAAGCCGATGGCGACCACATTGGCTGATGCGATTGCGATCGCTGACACCTGTACAGAAGAGCGCGTAAAACTAGCCATTGCTTATCATTTACGCTGGCACGACGGGCATCAGCGAATTGCCGAAATGCTTCATGCCGGCACGCTGGGTCAACCGCGTTATGCGCGTGCCTTGTGGACCTGGAAAGCCGATGACAACAGTAACTGGCGCGCACACCCGGAGCTTGGTCGCTGGTGGGGGCTGGCGGGTGTGGGTACACATTGCATTGATTTGCTGCGCTGGATGCTGATGCCACAATGTGGCGAAGTAACCGGGTGCAGCAGTGTCATAGATACCAGTCTGTATGGTGGTCCGCACGATGAGACCGCCAGTGTTTCCCTGCAGTTTGATCACGGCACAGTAGCTGATTTAACGACTTCTGTGGTGTTCAGCGCACCCTCGCGTTTTGAACTTTACTGTGATGATGCCGCAGTGATTTGTGAGAATACGCTGGGGCCCACCGGTGCAGGCAGTATTCTGGTGAACAATGCTCCTTTGGAATTTGAAATCAAAAATCCTTATGTCGGTGAAATACAGAACTTTATCGATTCGATTGAAGGCAAAGCGAGGGTTGCTGTGCCGGCTGCCGAGGGTATAAGAAACGTTGAGTTGTTGCTCGATGCGTCCCCGAGTGAATAAACACCTGCTCCGACGCGTCTGCATTGTCGATAAGTGGTAAGAGAAAATGATGTCAACCTATGAAAATCGGCTGCAGTTTGCACTGGATGCAGTGACAACAGCTGCCGCTCTGGCAAAAGATCGCTATGAGCAGTTTGATGCGTTAACGATAGAATCAAAAGGCCATCAGGATCTTGTCTCAAATGCTGATCGTGAGGTGGAGTTCTCTCTTCGCAATGCGATAAAGGCGCACTACCCCGAGGATGGCATCGTCGGGGAAGAGTTTGAAAACGTGTCATCCGGTTCGGATTTCACCTGGGTTATTGATCCTATCGACGGCACTGCCAGTTTTGTCAGAGGAAGGCCCGGCTGGTGTGTCGTGCTGGCCTGTGTTGAAAATGGCACCACCGTGCTGGGAGTGGTGATTGACCCGGTCGCTGGCGAAACTTTCCGCAGTGTGCGTGGCAGTGGTGTCTGGTTGAATGACAGGCCGGTGCGGACCTCCGGCTCAACCAGCCTGGGTGACGGAGCAGTGGGTACCGGCTACAGCGCGCGAGTGTCGGCAGACTACGTGGTAAATATTATTCAACAGCTGTTGGTTGAGCATGGCGGTATGCTGTATCAGAACGGATCCGGTGCGTTAATGCTTTCTTATGTCGCTTGCGGACGACTGGTCGGCTATACCGAATATCATATGCACGCATGGGATTGTCTGGCCGCCTTGTTGTTTATTGAAGAGGCCGGGGGCAGAGTGTATCCGGTGGATAAAGATCGCGTGCTGGCGCATGGCACTCGTGTTATCGCCTCGTGTCCGGGGGTGTTTGAAGCGTTGCAACAGCTGTCAAAAAAGGCGTTCGACATTTAGTAACTGCACACATACAAGGGCGATACGCGTTATTGCGCCGGACTTGATAGTGGTTTTTACCTGATGTTGGATGGCGCCGTGTCAGCAGCCGCTTAGCGTCGCCAGATAGTCCTGTCGGAGTTGATCGGCGTTCACTTGTTTACCGATACGTTTGGCTGAGCCTTGGTTGTCATGCGCACGGATGGTTCTGCCTATTTCCTCTCCGGTGGTGACAACATCAAGCGCTGCTGATTCGCATTCGAACCACTGAGGGTTGGTGACAAAGGTGAGCGCCAGCTGATCGTGCGGACAGCAGCCGGAAAAATTGCTTTTTTCTTCATAGAAGTCAATGTAGTACTCGGCAGCATCGTGAAGAAAGCTGCCGGCGACCGGGTTACCCGCCGCCAGATTGTCAAAAAATTCCCGACTGAAGCTGACCTGATGAGTCACGTCGAGTCCGAGAACAGTCAGAGGCCAGTCTGCCTGTAAAACCTCTTTTGCGGCATGCGGGTCATTCCAGACGTTGGCCTCGGCAAAAGGGGTGACGTTGCCCGGCTTATCAAAAACGCCACCCATAATTACTACAGACTCAACACGGGCTGCGATTTCGGGCTCCTGACGAAGTGCCAGTGCGAGGTTGGTCAGAGGTCCTACTGCCACCAGGGTGATTTGACCCGGATTCGACATGATCAACCGGACAATGGTATCCGCGGCAGAATCATCAACAACGGATGGAGTACCGTCAGGAATCCTGATGTTGCCGAAACCGTTATCACCATGCACGAAATAAGAGTGCGGGTTGGGGTTTATCGATAAAGGTGTCTTTGCACCCGCAGCAACCGGAATGCTGGTCTGCATCAAATGGCAGAGCCTGGCGGCGTTATCGGTAGCCAGTTTTGTGTCTACGTTGCCGAAAATCGTTGTCAGGGCGACTATTTCAAGTTCCGGGTGTGCCATGGCATAGCACAACGCGATAGCGTCATCGATTCCCGGGTCGGTATCTATGATTACTTTTTTGGTGGGTGTCGCCACTGAGTCAAATTATCTGTATGTCCGGTGATACTCACCGCTTAGCAGTTTATTTCGCCAGACTTCAGAGCGATATTCAAGCGCAGAATTGCAGCAACCGAGATACCGTCGGTGATAGTGCCGTTTGTGACCAGATTCACTGCCTCGTCGAATGCAATGCGTCTCACTAGCAGCTCTTCTGTGTCTTCCGGTTCCCATTCGCCGAGCGTCAGGTCAGTGGCAACAAAAACATAGCCGACTTCATCCGTGACTGAATTTGATGTGTGGATTTTCATCAGTTCGGTCCAGCTGGCGGCTGTAATGCCGGTTTCTTCGCGCAGTTCCCGCTTGCCACCTTCCAGGGGTGAGCTGTTTTTATCTGCACCACCCATGGGTATTTCCCATGAATACTCTTCGAGCGGGTAGCGATACTGCCCGACTATCCAGGTGTGCATGTCCTGATCGAGAGGGATAATGCCGATAGCAGTATTTTTAAATTGAACAACGCCATAGATACCTTCGCCGCCGGCAGGGTTGACGACTTTATCCTCGAGTACCCTAATCCACGGATTGTCGTAGATTTGCTCTCTTTTAACTGTTTGCCAGGGATTGCCCGGTGGGTTATCAGTGAAGCTCATGGCGATAGCCTGTTTTACGGTGATCGGAGACGCAGCGGTGGTAACAGTTGTGGCGTCATGTTTGGCAGCTTCTTTATTCCCCGATGGAATTGTCGTCACTGACCTCAGTGGTATCGGAGTTCCCGTTAGTCCAGCTTTATCGTGGCTGGCCGGCGGCTGGAAAGTCTAACGATGTCAGCCGGTAATAATGGTTACAATGTTAAAGCTGGCAGCGGGTGCCGCGTTGGCTTTTATTGCGCTGGGTATGACACAAACGGCTCATTGAATGCAACAGGCTTATTGAATTTAATAGACAACAGGCAGGATGCTTTCCTGATTTGTTGTTGCCGTACCAGCAAACACTGAATGTTCGTTCTTCCAATCCGTTAGTTTTATTGAACTCCGGTCAATTAACGACAGGTCTATTTATTGTGCGATTGCGTCGCCGAAGTTGTGTTGTAGCGAGCATCTAGTGAATATCACTTTGTTTTCTCTTTACTGCGGATTAATGCTCAGTCTGTCGGCGTTTTCTATCGACATTCTGTTGCCATCGCTGGTGTCGATGGGGCGCGGGCTCAATTCAACCATGGAGGCGGTGCAGCTCACGATCCCGGTATACATGCTGGCGCTTGGTCTGGCAAACCCGTTTTACGGAGTGCTGGGAGACCGGATAGGGCGTCGCAATGGTGTGTTTACTGGTCTTGGTATCTATGCGTTCGGCACTGCCATCTGTGTAGTGGCTCCGAGTATTGAGCCGTTGTTAGTCGGTCGGTTTTTACAGGGGTTTGGTGCAGCCTGTGCACCGGTGTTGTGTCGAGCGATGATCCGCGACAAGTTTCAGGGTTTGCAGCTTGCGCAAACCATGGCGGTTGCCAGTATGTTCTTTGCACTGGGGCCGATGCTCGCCCCGTTGCTCGGTTATCTCATGTTTGTTACTGCCGGATGGCGCGCAGTGTTTGCGTTGCTTATCCTGTTATCGGTGATAATGCTGGTGGCAACCTGGCTGCAGGAAGAAACACTGCCGCCGGAAAAACGCCGTGCGAAAGGAATGAAGTACGTGCTGGAAGATTTATCGGCAGTGCTTATGCACAGGCAGTCCCGGCGCTATATCGTACTGTCCTGCATTGCTACCTCTATCATTCTGATCTTTCTGGCACATGCACCGTTGATATATGCCAACTTTGGTGTCGGGGTGGGTGGCTTTTCTATTCTTTTTGCAATGACATCAATCGGCATTATTCTGGGGCAGATAATCAATCATCGGCTGCTCGGGTTGATGTCGCCGCAAAAAGCCACGTTGTGTGCTGCCATAGTGGTCGCATTAACGGCTGTGTTTATCTGGATGGGCGCGGTTGCCGACTGGCTGACCGGTTACACGTTTACCGCGCTGATGTTTGCATTCAACATGTCCTATCTGATTATATTTTCCAATCTGGTCAGCCTTACCCTCGAACCACATGGCGCACGTGCAGGTATGGCCTCAGCGATGTTCGGCTTTTGCAGTTATGTCGGTGGTTCATTGCTGGCAGCGCTGCTCACATTTACTACTCATCAGCAGACGGTGAGGTGGGCTTTTTGTTTTATGTTGCTGTCTGTCGGGTTGCTGGCAGGCCTTGCTTACAGTATTCGATCCGATCGCAGCGGACCGGTTACCGAGAATACTCTCTGACTCTGACGGGGCACTGTTGGCACCGGTTCAGGCGTTCCAGTAGTTAATAATTTCGTCTTTCACCGGCCTCTTGCGTTCGGCAGGGGGTTGTTCCATCGCACCTATATGAATAAAACCTGCGACCTGATCTTTGGCCGGATCGCCTTCAAGTGCTTTGATGATCTGCTCATTATAGGCCGTCCATTCAGTCAGCCACTGGGCTGCGTACCCGAAAGACTGCGCCGCAACCAGCATATTGCTGCACACGGCACCGCAACTCAGGTGTTGTTCCCAAAGCGGAATTTTATGTGGAATAACCGGTTGACTGAGCACCGCTATAACAACACCACTGCGCTGCATTCGTGTTCGCTCGAGTTGTGTTAATACTTCTGTTAGCGGTTCCCCGGTTTCCTTTGCCCGTTGCTGTGCAGCGGGGTAGATGATCCTTTCGTCAAAATCTGCTCGAGCTGTACCTTCAAAAACGGTGATTTTCCACGGCTGCACGTTTGAATGATCGGGCACCCGCAGCGCGCAATCGAGAATTATCTGAAGATGATCCGGGTCAGGCGCTTGCGGGATCATTTTTTTTGCAACAACAGAGCGTCGTTTAAGCAGGAAGTCTGTGACAGCATTGCCGGTCATGAGGGCTCGCCAATAAAGTGGTTTGTTGGAAATATTAAGTGCTAAACCGGCCGACTGCACGACACCAGCATCAGTGGGTGCTGTTAGCTGAACGGTGCGGTCGTGCCGACTTGCAACAGGTTAGTGACGCACAGTCATCAATCTATTAGAGTAGTCAGTAAAAATACAGCGGAAATTTCTGTGAGTGCGACTGCCGGCAACCTGAGCCTCGACAAAATCAACGATGACTGGCAACCGGTTGATATCGCGACATTACTGTTCATCGTGCAGGGTGATGAGGTTTTACTCATCCGTAAAAAGCGGGGGCTGGGAGCGGGCAAAATAAATGGCCCGGGCGGAAAACTCGATCCGGGTGAAACACCTGAGCAGTGTATTATCAGAGAAGTTCAGGAAGAGCTGCTAATTACCACGCTTGATCCCGTGCCCCGTGGAGAGGTTAAGTTTCAATTTACTGACGGGTACTCGGTCCACGTGTATGTGTTCACTGCAACACAATTCGAAGGTACCCCGGGTGAAACCGAGGAAGCCACTCCACTCTGGTTTAACAAGCTCGATATCCCCTACCGCGAGATGTGGGCTGATGATGTTATCTGGTTACCGAAAGTGTTGGCAGGGCAAACCGTTAAGGGTCGTTTTATTTTTCACAAAGACACCATGTTGTCGCACGAGGTGCACTTTAGTGATTAGCAGATCCGTTTTGCTGTTTTAGCAAAGAGTCGAGCTGCGATAGCCTGTGCGGCGTGCCGACATCCATCCACATGCCCCGGTAGTGCTGGCCACTGACTTTTTCGTTTTGGATTGCGGGCAGCAGTACTTGCCTCAGGGCCATCGTCTGTTCATGAGCCCGGTGAAACATCGACGGGTGAAAAATACCGATACCACTGTAGGTGAGTGTGCCTTGAGTGCAGTCGAGTGAAACCTTTCCCTGTTCGAGTGAAAAGTCTCCCTGTTGATGATGCGCTGGATTGTCCACCAGTATCAGGTGAGCCTGATGCTGCAAAGTCAGTGGTTTAAGACTCTCTATATTCACGTCACACCATATATCACTGCTGATCAGCAAGAATGGCTCGTCGCCGAGTAGATGCATGGCATTGGCAACACCTCCTGCCGTTTCGAGTGCCTGTTGTTCGTGACTGTATGAAACACGCAGGTTGAATTTATCGCCGTTGCCAATGTGATCGATAATCCGCGATGCCAGCCAGCAGGTATTTATGACAACGTCTGTGATACCTGCCCGGGCGAGATTGATCAAGTGGTAGTCAATCAGGCTGGTGCCGTTGACAGAAAGGAGCGGCTTTGGTGTTTGATCGGTCAGCGGACGCATTCGCTCACCCCGCCCGGCGGCGAGTAACATTGCTTTCATTTTCGGTGGAGAGAGGTCAATGAGTCGAACAGGTCTCTGAAGTGTGTAAACTCACTGTAGAGCGCAAGTGTCTCGCGTATGTGATCGGCTACGGTATTCAAATGTGCCAGGTATTGTGGCTTGTGATCGCGGTAGTTAAGACGGCAAAACAATCCCATTATTTTCAAGTGCCTTTGTAACGCAGTCAGGCGATACCAGCGGTCATACAGTTCGCGGGTCACCGGGAGTGCCGCTGAGTGTAGAACGCTGCGGTGATGTTCACGGAGTTGCTGCTCCAGCGCAGTATTGGTCTCAACATAAGCATCTTTAAGCAGTGAGGCAAGGTCATAGGTCACCGGGCCGCGCAGGGCGCCCTGAAAATCAATAATGGCAATGTCTGCCGGTCCCGTCACCATCAGGTTGCGGCTATGGAAATCCCGATGCATAAATGCCTGCGGTTGAGATTCACAGTTTTCAACCAGCGTTTCATTGAGTTGTGAGAGGACGCGCTTTGCTTTACCGGTGAGGCGGTATTGCAGGTGTTTGTCGATATACCACTGCGCAAATATATCCAGTTCAAAAAGTATGAAGTCGCGATTAAACGATGCCATTCCTGCGGTATCAGTCTGTTCTTGCAGTATGATCATAGCGTCACAAGCCAGCTGATACATTGACTCAACACTGGAAGGATGTTCAATAAGCCACTGTTGAAGGTGTCGTTCACCCAGATCTTCCAACAACAGAAAACCCATTTCCGGGTTGTAATGATAGATAACAGGGGTATGCAGTCCGGTATTGGTGATGCGCGCAGCAATATCAATGAAGGTGGCGTTGTCTTCAAAGGCCGGATTGGCATCGACTGCTATCAGTGTGGAATCAGCGTGAAACAGCCGGTAATAGCGCCTTGTACCCGCATCAGCGGCAATCGCTTTTATATGCTTGAAGTCAGGGGCAACTGATTCCAACCATGCGTTCAGCTGCTCCCGGCGCTGTTCGTTTACCGAATTGTATTGTGAATCGGGCATCGTTTGCTTTCAGTTTGTCCCAATGTTCGGTTAGCATCATGTGGTGGATTTGCAGCAGTGTCGCGAATCACAACCGCTAACAATACGCACTACGTGGGTGATTAACATCATACCCCACACAATGGAAAAACCATGCGCAAACTACTACCAGTCGTTGCTCTTCTCGGCGCTATGTTTAGTAATACCGCACAGGCCTCGGGTACCGATCTGTCGTTGAGTAATGAGTCGGCCAATATTGAATTGTTCGGGCCGATGCAGGCAATTATCGAACGCGGCGGGCTGGCGTCTATCGGGTTTTTATATAATGACCTTGACGATGTCGTCGGCCACCTCAAAATGGTAGCGGTAGGCACACAAACCAATACCCGGGTGCCCTACCAGCTCTCTTTCGGACTCAAAGGTTATGCCGGAGAAATCAGTGACCCGGCGATTGATGTCGGTGCGCTGGCTATCGGTGGCTCAATCAACATTCAATATCCGTTCGGGTATAACCCGATCGACCTTAACGTAGAGGCGTTTTTCACACCGGGGATCACCACTTTCGGTGACACTGAATCGGTGATTGAAATTAACACGCGCCTGTCTATCGAAATTGTGCCGCAGGCCAAGGCATTTGTCGGTTACCGACTGCTGGAAATCGAAGATGACAGTAACATGAACTGGGAGCTGGACGACAACGTTCACTTCGGAATCAGGCTTCAGTTCTAACAGGCTGTTGAAAAAATATTGCGTTGGTTTATTGCGTTGGGTCTGAGAGCGTTAGATCCACCCTGCGACGCCAGCCTGTTCAATATGCGCATTTATAGCCCGTTAAACTGCGCTTCTCATGTTGCCCTTGTACAACGATCAGGGGCCTTCTCAGTCCGTCGTTCATAGCGTTTTTCTGCACCCTGCGTATTCCAGAGCCTGTACCCGCAGGCTTGTTGTACGACAACAGGCATCGGTGGCGCTTGTCAGGTTTTAAACGGACGTCGCACCTTAGCATGACGCGCATCCCTGCCTTTCAACGGTTGGTAGCCAGCTAAAACGTGCCTCTGAGTCACCAGCCTTCAGTCTGTAATCTCCGGACTCAGCAGCACTCTTACCGACCATCAACGTGGCCACTATACGTTGTGTCGTCGCTAACCTTTTTCATTGCATGCACTGGGTTGCTCATGCCGGATGGTCGTGTGACACTTCCGGACCGATCTGCCATCAGGTGTTGAAATGGGAAAAATAGATGAGCTGCTTGAAGTGATGGAGCGCTTGCGGGACCCGCAGAGCGGTTGCCCGTGGGATATTCGGCAAACATTTCAAACGATCGCACCCTATACGGTGGAAGAAGCCTACGAAGTCGCAGATGCTATTGAGCGGGGTGACAACGAAAGCCTGTGTGACGAATTGGGCGATCTGCTTTTGCAAGTAGTATTTCATGCTCAAATAGCGCGTGATCTCGATTTATTTGACTTTGACGATGTAGTGGATGCGATCACTGGAAAAATGATTCGTCGGCACCCGCATGTTTTCGGTGATTTAAAATTTGCCAGCGAGAAAGAGCAAAAAGCGCACTGGGAATCAGTGAAAGCCAGTGAAAGAGCAGATAAGGCACCTGCTGATGCGCCCAGTGCGCTTGACGGGGTCGCAACGGCGCTTCCAGCGCTGATGCGCGCTGAAAAAATTCAAAAGCGCGCTGCCCGTGTCGGGCTGGACTGGTCAAATTTGCAATCGGTGATAGAAAAACTGGAAGAAGAATCGCAGGAGTTGCAACAGGCGATAGAGCAGGGGCAGGCTGACGCTATCGAAGATGAACTTGGTGATGTGTTGTACACCGTGGTCAATATAGCGCGCCATGCCGGCGTTGATGCCGAACAGGCGCTGAAGAAAGCCACCGGCAAATTCGACCGGCGTTTCAGGCAAGTAGAAGCGCAGGCAATGGACGAAGGCTGCGAACTGAGTGAACTTTCTGCTGAAATGCTCGATCGGTATTGGGATCGGGCCAAGTTAACCGAAAGAAGCTGATCTGTGGCTTCACAACGCCAGCTGGCAATGCTGGCTGCGTCTATCTTTCTGGGGGTGTTGTTTCCGTCTCTGGCCAGTCTCTCTGGCCCGCTGCTGTTCCCGACCATATTCCTGCTGTTTTTTTTTGCTGTGTTGCAAGTCAGTTTTGCAGACGCGGTGACAGCAGCTGTCAGGAATAAAGCGTGTGTACTCATTTTGTTGTGGCAGCTGGTGTTGCTGCCTCTGCTGGCCGCATTGTTGCTGAGGCCGGTACTGGCAGGCGACTGGTATGTGTTTACACTGGTTGCTTTATGTACCAGTTCGATTACAGCCACCACAGCACTTGCTAAAATTTTCAGTCTGAATGATGCAATGGCTTTGTCGGTTTGCATTCTGGGTACGCTGATAATGCCCGCGCCGTTGTACATTATGCTGACCTACTTTGCCGGGCTTGAAGTAACCATAGATCTGACGGTGTATGCCAGCAGGATTGTTATTTTTATTCTGGTGCCGTTTTTATTGGTCTGGTGGTTCAGAAAAGCACTTTCCGTATTTACCAGTACAATGCTTGTACCGCATACGCCGACTATCGTACTTATCCTGCTGATGATATTCGGTTTGAGCGTTATGGACGGTGTACGTGCGATGATGAATGATGCACCGATGCACTTATTGTTATTGGTTGTGCAGGCATTTGCGATTAGTCTGGTGGTGCAGTTGCTGACATACACAGGGCTGCTGTTTTTAGGTGTGCACGATGCGAAAACAGCTTGTCTTTTATGTGCCTACCGCAATATGGGAATTGTCGCGGCGATAACCGGGTCTGCGTTAGGGGAGAACTTTTTGATATTTCTCGGTGTCTGGCAGCTGCCGATGTATGTTCTGCCATGGCTGCTTCGGCGCTTTTATCAGGCCGGGCAGACTTAGCAGCAGGCTACCCTTGTGATGCAAGTATACGCAATGCCTCCAGGTAGCCTTTTTCATCGGGCAGCGTATTGTTTCTTTGTGCCTCCCACAGGACGCGCCCTAAAGGCTCCATCATGCGATGTTCCATCTCATGGCTGTCGCGATACCTGAGCAGCATTTTCCGCGTTAATTCTCTGATGCCGGCCGGCCTGTCCGTTGCCACCTGTTCTCTCAGCGTGATATGCATGCCCATATGCAGGAAGGGATTAGTAGTGCCGTGCTCCGGATAGAACTCCGAATCAATGGCTGCATCCGGGGTGTTCAGCAACGGATGGTATTCAGGGTGATCCCGAATCACATCGGCAATGATCGCCTCCAGTGGCTCCAGGTCGATACCGTTGTTTGCTTTTTCCCATACAGAAAAAAACTGTTGCCTGATTTTGCTTCGATCGCTGGAATAGATCATGTGTTTTCGACGGGGCTGGCAGAGCTGAGCGGTTTATATTGTGCTAAAGCGTTTTTAGCGGCGATAAGCATCCCCAGAAGAAAAAAAGCACCGGGAGGCAGTATGGCAATGAGTAGTCCGCGATCAATAGATAAGTCTATCAGGGGCTCGGGTCCAGCCAGCTCACCGAACAGAAGATGGCTGTCAGCAAACAGGGTGCCTGATCCAACCAGCTCCCTGACTGATCCCATCACAATCAGGACAACCGCAAAGCCAATGCCGTGTGTCAGCGCGTCCAGCGCTGCGTGTGCCACCGGACGCCTGGAGGCCCAGGCCTCTGCTCTGGCGAGTATCATGCAGTTTGTGATAATCAGTGGAATAAAAATACCCAGTCGCAGGTAGATACTGTGTGCGTAGGCATTAATCAACATGCCCACACAGGTCACCACACCGGCGATCAACAGCACATAAACGGGTATGCGAATTTCATTGATCAGCCACTGGCGGGTAGCGGATACCAGCATGTTGGTGAGCAGCAGAGTGAGGATGGTGGCCATTCCCAGTGCGAGTGCATTGATGGCTGAGTTGCTGACGGCAAGCAGTGGACAAAGGCCAAGTAGCTGAACCAGTGCCGGATTGTTCTGCCACAGTCCGCTCAGGTGTTTTGTCAGGCTAAAGTGATTCAAAAATTGTCTGCCTGTGTTGCGCGTACCATTCAAGTGTCTGCTCTACTGCTCTGATGACAGCGCGCGGAGTGATGGTGGCCCCGGTAAACTGATCGAAATCACCACCGTCTTTCCTGACCGTCCAGGTCAGCTCATCTTTTTTTGATTTTCCATCAAAGGTCATAATCCAATCGGATTTGCTGTGCTCTATTTCATCGCCGAGTCCGGGGGTCTCGCGATGCGATAATACCCGAACGCCAATAATATCGCCGTTGAATGAGATGCCTATCAGCAGGTCAATATTGCCGGAATAACCGTCGGGAGCAACGGCGGTCACGGCGGCAGCGGCGGGTTGATTGCCCAACAGAGCGCGGTATACGGTTCGAGTGTAGTTGTTGTCAGCTATATCAATTTTGTCGGTGAGCGGGTTATTGTCATACCCGCTGGCGGGGATAACCTGGTTGAGGGTACTGGTGAGTACGCGCAGTTGATTCGTCCGGATTCGCTCCGCTGTGCATTGTTGAATCACTAAAAGAACAATACCTACTGCTAATGCGTAAGCTGCAAGGGTAAGTGCATCCCTGCCTGCGATAGCCTGACGGGTCATTGATGCCTGCCGTGGAGTGTGCTGTCGATTGAATCCATCAACGGTACACAACAGTTCAGCAGCAGCACCGCAAAGGCAACGCTATCCGGATAGGTGCCGTAGTGTCTGATCAAATACACAACCACGCCGATAAGGAATCCGAATATGAGTCTGGCACGGTTACTTGCCGGTGCACTGACCGGATCTGTGATGATAAAGAACGCGCAAAGCATCGTCGCGCCGCCGAACCAGTGAAAAAATAGATCCGGATACTGCGCGCCGATAAGGGTGTGAACAGTAAAGATACCCAGCAAAAAGGCGATCGGCAGATGCCAGGAGATAATTCTGCGTATCAGCAGGATAATTCCGCCGATAAGAAAGGCGGCGTTGAGCCACTCACTTTGTCTTGAGCCAAATACCCCGCGGGTCGCGCTGGCAATGGATTCGGGTGATGCAGACTGAAGCCTTAACTCATAGCTTTGACTGAGTGCGGTGGCTCCTGTCAATGCGTCATAGCTGGCGCTCTGGCTTAATCCGCCGTTGAAGTAGTAGCCGAGTGCCTGGAAAAACGACAGCCTGAATCCCTCCGGTAAGCTGACCCAGCTACTGAGGTCCAGAGGGTAGCTGATCAGTATGACTGCATATCCAACCATGGCAGGATTGAATATATTCTGCCCCAGTCCGCCGTAAGCGTGTTTGGCAACAAGAATCGCCGTGGCCGAACCAATCACTATGACCCACCAGGGCATCAGGGGGGGCAGACACAACGCCAGTAACACAACGGTTACCAGCGCTGAGTAGTCACTGAGGTTGTCAGTAACAGGCTGACCTCGCAGTTTTAAGGCAACTGCTTCAAAAAACAGTCCGGACGCTGCGGCAATAACCAGATTGATTACGCCGCCCCAGCCGGTCAGGTACACATATACAGCAACGCCGGGTAAAAGTGCGAAGAGCACCCATCGCATAACAGAGGATACTTGTTGTGCAGTGTCGATACTCTTCATGGCAGATCGGCCATGGTGCTACAGGCCGTCATGATCTTTCTTACTGCGGCTTCGTGCCAGCGCCGCTTCAATGAGGGCTTTGCGGGTATCCTGCGGGAGTTTAGCGGCCGGCGGCTTTTTGCTGCCTCTTTTTTTGCCGCGACTACTAGAGGTCAGCCTTTGCAGGCGTTTGTCATATCTTAGCTTTGCAAGGACGGCGGCATTCTCGTTGCCTATGTTGTGTTTTATTTTATTTTTGGCATTGTGAAACTGACTGGCAAGTGGAATCAGGCTCGGACAAACCACATCACAGCATCGACACTCAATACAGCGATCAATATGAAAGTTCTGCAGTTGATGTTGATCAAAGTGCACTGAATACCGATGCAGTTGTTGTGGCATCAGCCGTTCCGGGCAAATGTCAGCGCATGCACCGCATCGTATGCATGCCTTGGGTGGTTCAGCCGTTTGAACGTCATGCCGGAAAGTGATGCAGTTAGTGGTTTGTGTGACGGCTTGTGACAGTGTAGCGTCGAGCTTCATCATCTGTCCCGCGGTGGTTACCTGCAGTCCCTGTTCAACCGCTTCGCGTTGATGCATTGCACGGTAAACAGACGCCAGTGTTGTCCCGAGTCTCAGTGCTGCGTTTGCAACCCTGCCTTCAGCAGACACTACCGTGGACACCCGCTGTGTACATGCGAACCCGGTGCGCAACGCCATGCCGAACGCGTAACAGGTGGCGACGTTTATCGATAAAATTCCCTGGTGTGCGGGATGAGTGCTTTTTTCAGGCTTACAGTCAGTACACAGCCGAAGAAGAATACTCTCCGCACCGCTCGGGTATATGGCGGGTACTTCTACCATTTTTATTGGCGTACCGGCGTCTGAACTTTTCTGCAATGCAGTCTGCAATGCGGATAATGCAGCGGGCTTGTTGTCCTCGATACCAATAACCACCTCAGGAATCCGGTAGGTTCTGGCAATGATATGGATTGTCTCTATGATCACATCGGCGTGCGCAGTGATCAGTGCATCATCACAACAGATTATCGGGTCGCATTCTGCGGCATTGATCAGGAGCAGTTCGGGTTTTGTACTGATGGCATCAAGCTTTGCCGCAAGCGGAAATCCAGCGCCGCCATGTCCGATCAGCCCGGCTTCATGTGCGAATTTTGTGAGTTGCCGTGGGCTCGGGTTGTCTGCCATCGGCTGTGTAGTGACGCTATTGTCCAGTCCGTCAGTTCTCACGGAAATGGACGTTGAGGTAATGTCTGTCACCGTGCCGGAGCTGCTTGCGTGTATCGGTGGAATCCGGAAGTCGTCGCTGTTTGTCAGGGGCTGACCTTTTAAAACCTGATCACCGGTTTGTACTAACACGTCGTATGCTTTCGCATCGGCGGGCAGCGACATCAACAGTTCATCCGGCAATGGCAGCGTACGGATATCCGGTGCCGGCTGTTTGTTTGAACGCAGACCCCGGTAGCCCGAGGTGAGTGGCAGCAGCTTAGGCATCAGCTAACCGCCAGGTCAATGCAGTCGACCGGACAGGGTGGCAGGCATAGTTCGCAGCCTGTGCAATGTGCCTGTATAACCGTATGCATGAGTTTGGGCGCACCGACTATTGCATCTACCGGGCAGGCTTTTATGCAAAGCGTGCAGCCAATACACTCTGCCTCTCTAATGATCGCAATAAGTGGTGGTTTCTCCACGCCATACTCGGGATTCAGGGGTATGACCGGTCTGTCGAGCAAGGCCGCCAGTGCTTCGATGCCTTCGCTGCCACCGGGTGGACACTGATCAATATCCGCATCGCCGCTCGCCAGTGCTTCGGCATAAGGCCGGCAGCCGGGGTAACCGCATTGTGCGCATTGTGTCTGTGGCAGCAGTTGATTGATTTGTTCAACCAGCGACGTGTTGTCAGCGCTAAACCAGCTGGAGGCATACCCCAGTGCAGCGCCTGTCAGCAGCGCCAGCAGCGTTATTACCAGGAGACCGGTCATTGTTCACTTGCAGTGTCCATGGCTTATGCCATGCCACTGAAACCCATGAAAGCCAGTGACATCACACCCGCACTGATCATGGCTATGGCAGTGCCGCGAAACGGGGCAGGGACGTTCGCGCTGTCGAGCTGCTCTCTGATGGCCGAAAAGAGAATCAACACCAGGGTAAACCCGATCGCGGCACCAAAACCATAGACGGCTGCGGTGAGCAGTGATTCATTGGTGCGCACACTGAGCAATGCCACACCCAGTACTGCGCAGTTGGTAGTGATGAGTGGAAGAAAGATACCCAGCACGCTGTGTAGCAACGGACTGACTCGACGTATATACAGCTCGGTAAACTGAACCAGCCCTGCAATAATCAGAATAAAACAGATGAGCCGCAGGTATTCAAGCTGCAGTGGTTCGAGCACCCATGTATTGAGCATATAACTGCATACGGATGACAACGTGAGTACAAACGTGGTTGCCATGCCCATGCCAAGTGCAGTTGACAGTCGGCGCGATGCACCCATCAGCGGACAGAGGCCGAGAAAGTTGATCAATACAAAGTTATTGACCAGTACTGTGCCCAGCAACACCACTAACAGCTCAGTCACTGTTATTTAACCCGCATACCTGCTGCTGCACCATTGTCAGGAGACAATATAAACAGATCACTGCCACCGGGACCTGCGGCCAGTACCATCCCCTCTGACATGCCGAAGCGCATTTTTCTGGGGGCCAGATTAGCCACCATTACCGTTTGTCTGCCCACCAGTGTTGCCGGATCGTAGGCGGACTTGATACCGGCGAAAACGTTACGCTTTTCGCCACCCAGATCCAGTGTCAGCTGTAACAGCTTATCTGCACCTTTAACGTGTTCAGCTGCTTCTATTGTGGCAACCCGTAAATCTATTTTTGCGAAATCATCAAATGAAATTTCTTCTGAAATCGGGTCGTCTGCCAATGGCCCTTCAACGACTGCCTGCTCTTTCTGAAGGTCTTCTTTGGATGCTTCCACGATCGCATCGATGGTTTCGCTTTCAATGCGCTTGATCAGCGGTTTGAATTTCTCTATTCGATGGCTGATCAGAGGGTGTGCGGCATCGCTCCAGCTTAATGGTCCACAGTTCAGGAATGTCTCACTCTTTTCTGTGATCTCGGGAATAACCGGTTTAAGGTAGATCATCAGGTTGCGAAACACATTAATGCCAAGTGTGCAGATCTCCTGTACCTGTTGCTCATTGCCCGGAGTTTTAGCGAGGGTCCACGGTGCATTTTCTGCGATGTACTGATTAGCGCTGTCGGCCAGCGCAATGATCTCTCGTATGGCACGACTGTATTCGCGTTTTTCAAAGGCACTGGCGATAGAGTCACCGGCGGTGGCCGAGTCATTAAACAACTCGTTGTCCGGAAGTCCGTCGGCCAGCTGATGGTCGAACTTTGATGTGATAAACCCTGCGCAGCGGCTGGCAATGTTGACTACCTTGCCAACCAGATCAGAATTAACCCGTGCGACGAAGTCTTCAAGATTAAGATCGATGTCTTCCACGCGCGCATTGAGTTTGGCGGCGAAGTAGTAACGAATGTACTCAGGTGGCAGATGGTCGAGGTAGGTTCGAGCCTTTATGAAGGTGCCCCGTGACTTTGACATCTTCTGACCGTTAACTGTCAAAAAGCCATGGCAATGCACCTGGGTAGGTTTTCTGAAACCTGCACCTTCAAGCACTGCCGGCCAGAACAAGGTGTGAAAGTAGGCGATGTCTTTACCAATGAAGTGGACAAGCTCCGTGTCGGCACCTGCCTGCCAGTGGCGATTGAATTCATCTTCATCATCGCCGAGGAGATTTTTGTGACTGGCGATATAACCGATGGGCGCATCAAGCCACACATAGAAATACTTCCCGGGTGCGCCTGGAATCTCGAATCCCCAATAGGGTTCGTTGCGCGAGATATCCCAGTCCATCAAGCCGCCTTCAAACCATTCTTTGAGCTTATTGCTGATCTCGGGTTGTAGTTGTTCGCCGGTGGTCCACTCGCGCAGCATCGGTTCGAAATTACCGAGCTTGAAAAAGTACTGCTCGGACATTTTTTTAACCGGCGTTGCACCCGAAATAACAGAGCGCGGGTTGAGTAATTCTGTTGCATCGTAGGTAGAGCTGCAGTTCTCACAGGCATCGGAATCCTGATCCTCTGCTTTACAGCGAGGGCAGGTGCCGCGTACGAACCGGGCAGGCAGGAACATATTGGCTTCGGGGTCATACAGTTGTTCGATTTCTCTGACAGAAATGTGCCCGGCGTCCTGCAGGCGGGAGTAAATCAGTTCTGCAAAATGACGGTTTTCATCCGAGTGGGTGGTGTGAAAATTGTCGAAGCTCAGCTGGAAGTCGACGAAATCTTTTTCGTGTTCCGCTTTCATTGCATCGATCAGTTGCTGGGGTTCAATACCGGCTTTCTGTGCAGACAGCATGATCGGGGTGCCGTGTGCGTCGTCGGCCCATACCCAGGTAGTGCGATTACCGCGCATACGCTGAAAGCGCGCCCAGATATCTGTTTGCACATATTCGAGCATGTGCCCGAGATGAATCGAGCCGTTTGCATAAGGCAGCGCGGCGGTAATAAGAATATCCCGGACGCCGGCAGGCGGTGTGTCTTGAGTCATCGTTAACTGTGTCAATTCGACGGGGCACAAAGTATAGCGGTTTTACCGCTTGTAAAATCAGATTCCGTTGCCAGTCTATGTTTCTTCAGTGCGCCGGAGCAACGTGCTGCGGAACACTGAACTGAATCTGCCCGGGCCTGTGCATCGTAGAACCGGTTATCATCTGCGGCATGTCGCTTCGTGCAGTGGCACCCGTTGTCAACGCCGAACTGGTATGATTCCAGTCACCCGAATTTATACGTATTGAACAGGACACCCGATGTCGAGCATAGAGCAAGCTGATGTGAAACAGGCATTGTCTGCCTACACCGATGAAAATACCGGGAAAAATATCACCCGCGGCAAAACCGTTCGCGATATTCGCATCAATGGTGGTTCGGTAGAAGTCGATCTGGAAATGCCCTACCCGTGTGCTTCCATGCACAGTCAGCTGGCCACGGCGCTTGAAGAACTGGTCGCAGCCATTGACGGTGTAGAAAAGGTCAGTATCAATATTGATACTAAAATTATCGCCCACTCCGTACAGCACGGCGTAAAGCGTATGGAGAACATCAAAAACATCATCGCTGTGGCGTCGGGCAAGGGCGGGGTCGGAAAATCGACGACATCAGTGAATCTGGCCCTGGCACTGGCACATGAAGGAGCCACCGTCGGTTTGCTCGATGCAGATATCTATGGCCCCAGCCAGCCGCGCATGATGGGGCTTTCCGGTCAGCCGGAGTCCTCTGATGGCAAGTCTATTGAACCGATGTACAACTACGATATTGCGACGATGTCGATCGGCTACCTCATCGATGAGGAGACTCCGATGATCTGGCGCGGCCCGATGGTCACGCAGGCGCTTGAGCAAATGCTCAATGACACCAACTGGGGAGAACTCGACTACCTGGTTATCGATCTGCCGCCGGGTACCGGCGACACTCAGCTGACACTGGCGCAGAAGGTACCGGTCAGCGGCGCGATTATCGTTACAACACCCCAGGACATCGCGCTGCTGGATGCCCGCAAAGGCCTCAAAATGTTTGAAAAAGTCGAGGTGCCTATTCTGGGTGTTGTAGAAAACATGAGCACGCATGTGTGCAGCGAATGCGGTCACGAGGAACATGTGTTCGGCAGCGGCGGCGGCGCTCGAATGGCGGAGGACTACGATATATCGCTGCTCGGATCACTGCCGCTTGATATGTCGATCAGAGAACAGGCGGATGGTGGCAAACCCACCGTTGTGAATGACCCCGACGGTGCGGTGTCGCAGCGCTACCGCGAAATCGCCCGCAAGGCTGCGGCAGCACTGGCCAATCAGGCCAAGGATTACAGTGCGAGCTTTCCTAACATTGTCATTCAGTCAACCTGAGCGACCGCGCCATGGCGATAAAATCAGACCGATGGATACGGCGGATGGCCGAACAGGGCATGATCGAGCCGTTCGAGGCAGATCAGGTTCGCAGTGATGAACAGGACAATCGGATCGTTTCATACGGTACGTCGAGCTATGGCTACGATGTGCGATGTGCGGCTGAATTCAAAATTTTCACCAACATCAACCACGCTGTGGTCGATCCGAAAAATTTTGATATTGAAAGTTTTGTCGACGTGCACAGTGAAGTTTGCATTATCCCTCCGAACTCCTTTGCGCTGGCGCGCACGGTGGAATACTTTCGTATACCGCGTAATGTGCTGACCATCTGCCTGGGGAAATCCACCTATGCGCGTTGCGGTATTATCGTCAATGTCACGCCGCTGGAGCCCGAGTGGGAGGGGCACGTGACGCTGGAATTTTCCAACACCACGCCGCTGCCGGCGAAAATCTACGCCAACGAAGGGGTGGCTCAGATGTTGTTTCTCGAGTCCGACGAGGTGTGTGAAACGAGCTACGCCGATCGAGCCGGCAAATATCAAGGGCAGACAGGCGTCACTTTGCCGAAAACCTGATTTACAAAGCAGACATCGTTACTTACCGGAGTTCGGTAAACTGTGGATCGGTGTCTCCGGTGGACTCGGCTTGCGTTGAAGCATGCACTGGTTTGTGAAAGAATCTTTGCGGTGACGCCACAGAGATTAAATTCGCACTGGTACCCGTATGATCGACCCCGATGGATTCAGACCAAATGTCGGCATCGTCCTTAGTGACGGTGGTGCTAAGGTGTTCTGGGCGCGTCGATATGGCAAAGATTCCTGGCAGTTTCCTCAGGGTGGGATCAAGCGATCCGAAACTCCCGAGCAAGCCATGTTTCGC
>JAHDHK010000349.1:1455-5030 GCA_020631335.1 Chromatiales bacterium | reverse complement strand
GACACCTACGCACAGCCCCATCACCACACCTGCGAACAAATAGGCGAGCACCACAGGTTGCAGTATTTGTGAAAAAGCTGAACCCAGCGCAGGAAGCGCATCAAGAAAGAGTTCCATCATTTGCTCCAGAACAGCATGGACGGGAAAAACACGAAAGCCACTGAACCGGCAAGCGGTTCAGTGGCTCGTACTGAGCAAAGTAGTTCTGTTATTGGTTGTGCACCAATAGAGTTTATTTTAACTCCACACCAAACTCGTCCTTCAGCCAACCCGTCACAAACTTCTTTGCAGGATCAGGCACAGTGATAGCGTTACCAAGTGCCGTCTGTGCACCTGCACCGGTAAACATCGGGTACTTACCGATACGCTTCGATGAGATTGCAGCGAAGTCGGGGCGCGCCTTAATTGACTCAAAAGCCTTAACATACATATCTACAATTTCCTGCGAAGTACCCTTTGGCAGGAATGCGAGCTTTTGCGATGGAAAGCCTGCGACAAAGAATGCTTTCCACGCGTCCCAGGCTTTACCAGAAGTTTCACAGCCATCAGTCTTTTCACAAACTTCTTTAAATGTAAGAAGATCCGGGAAGGTCGGGTCACGAACGATGTTACCCGACTCATCAAGTGAACCCCAGGTCATCATCGGAACAGCTTTGCCACTTTCTACCATTGCAGCGGAACCGGATAAGTATCCGGATGAAGTTTGATAGTCAATGGTCGCTTCACCGCTTTCAAACATCTTTCGGCCATCACCGCGACCTTTAATACCCATTACGTGCTCTACATTCATACCGAGCATTTCCCAGGCAAGTGCTGGCACCAGATCAAGGCGTGTCGCTCCCTGATTGCCGTAGATAAAAGTCATGTCCTTCAGGTTGTTCGCAGAGCCGTCAAATTTGGCCCCTGCCTCAGCGTTCAGATAAGCAACGCCGCCGGTACCTGAGGCCATCACCGGAGTCCAGTCCTTGTACTCATAGCGGACGCGCGGATCACCGAGCAAGTACGGGAATTGCGTAGACCCGGACGAACCAAAAATCAGTGTGCCGTCACCATCCGACTGCTCCTGAAACCAGTTTGCTCCCTTGGTTGAGCCTGCACCTGGCATAAACCTGACTACAATAGTCGGGTTGCCGGGAAGCGCCTCTCCTAACAGCGGTGCAAAAAAGTTGGCCCACTTCGCCGAGCCGCCGGTTTCGGAGAATGGAATCACCCATTCTACAGTTTTACCCGAAAGATCAGCAGCTTGAGCACTGAAAGAACTACCAAGTACAAATACACCTGCAGCCAGCAGACTGGCCCACGACTTCTTGGGTTTCATAGAGACCTCCTTCATGTTACGTTTGAATGTATTACACTGCGCGTGTGTCCGCACAATCGCCCAGCATGTATACCAAGCCTACCTTTCATCAAGCTTTCACTCCCGAAGATTATTCCATTGCGAATATTGATTGTTGAAGATAATCACCCGCTGGCAGATGGAATAGCGAAATCGTTTCGCACAGACGGCCACGGCGTCGATGTCATCTATAACGGCACAGAAGCAGATCAGTTTCTGAATAGTGAGTCTGCTGACCTCATTATTCTTGATATCAATCTGCCCGGCTTGTCCGGACTTCAAGTGCTGAGAAACCTGCGCCGGAAAAACGTCCAGACCCCGGTGCTGCTATTGACTGCCAGGGCTACTCTGACTGACAAAGTGGACGGGTTGGACCTCGGCGCCGACGATTACCTTGAGAAACCGTTTGATCTGGCGGAACTCAAAGCCCGTGCTCGTGCTCTGATGCGTCGTGCAGACAAAAAAATTAACCAAGTCATTCGTGTGGGACAATTGGAATTTGATCCGATAGCCCGACAATTAAAAATTAACGACGAACCAATAGACCTGCCAAGGCGGGAATACGCGCTGGCCGAGATACTGATCAACGGCCGCGATCGCATTATTTCCAAACACCAGATACTGGATCACTTGTATGGCTTAGACTCAGAGGTCGACGATAAGACCGTAGAGTTATACATTCACCGTTTGCGAAAACGCATCGCCGGAAGTGGTGCGGAAATTAAAACAGCACGCGGACTCGGATATACTTTTCGACTCATTAAGCCGTAACTGTCGTGAAGTCTATTCGTACATCACTGACGTTATGGCTGATGTTGCCACTGGCACTAGTCGCAGCACTGGTCGCTGTCGAAACGTTTTTCCATGCCCGCAAAGTATCCAGTGATCTGAATGACCGAACACTGCTCGCCGCATCTCTAACCATACTCGAGCATGTAATCTCCTCCAACGGCTCGCTGTTGGCGGAAGCGACACTCGAATCATTAACCGATTCCCTCGGAGATCAGTTTTTCTATCATGTTCGCGGGCCAAATGGTGCTTTTGTGACCGGCTATAGTGGCTACCCCAGACCACTAGTGGATTCACCCACCCTATTACAACCTGTTTTTTATGATGGCGAGCATCTTGGTGAAGCGGTACGTGCAGTACAGATGCTGCGCGACTTAACCGACAGAGAGCTCAATGGCATTACCACTATTACCACATGGCAGCGCTTGTCACAGCGTGGTGAGTTAACGTTTGACCTCTTCGCCCGATCAGTGCTAAGACTCGTGCTGCTGTCACTGATAGCGGGCATCATCGTATGGTTTGCCGTAAAGGTAGGCATGCGCCCCCTGGCGAAGCTACAGACTTCTATCGACAAAAGATCCGCTTTCGCACTGTCACCCATTCAACAGAAAGTGCCTGTTGAACTCTCCGGTATCGTGCATTCAATGAATACGTTGTTGGATCGAGTGGCAAGAAGCAAAAAGAACCGGGAAAGATTTATCGGAGACGCTGCCCACCAACTTCGCAACCCTATTGCTGCCATCAAAATTCAGGCTCAATCATCACTTGAAAATGAATCTGCTGAGGACATGCGTGCCGGGTTACGGCAAATTCTGGCAGTATCTGAAAAGTCAGCTCTGATGGTAAACAAAATGCTCTCCAGTGCACGAGCACATGCGATGGATGCCGAGCAGTTAACGCGTTTTGATCTCAACGAGCTGATAAACGAAAAAGCAATAGAACTGGCACCACTGGCCTTTGATAGCGATCAGGAATTTTCGGTTTCAAGCTCAGCAAAGCATATATCTGTTGTGGGCAATCGAACACTGCTGGGTGAAGCAATTGGCAATTTGATTCACAATGCAATACAGCACAACAGAGCCGGTTCGACCTTGTCTGTATCGACGCAGGAGTCCCAGACAAGAGGCTCAGTTGAGGTGATTATTTCCGATGATGGAGAGCCAATATCTGATGAACAGTTCCTGCAGCTGACACAGCCATTTCGCACTGATGGAACTGATCAGTCCGGGAGTGGTTTGGGCTTATCGATTGCGAAAGACGTCGCGCGTATGCATCACGGTGAACTACTTGTGAGATCGCGAATGTCGGGCAAGTCAATCGTATTACTAAATGGAAAGAGAAAGCGGGTCATTTTTTATTTTTTTTTATTTTTTTTTTTAAAAAAAAAAAAAAAAAGCAATTTACCCAGCAGCCGCTGCCAATTTTGGTGCGGCCATCATGTTCCATGAGG
>JAHDHK010000349.1:0-1445 GCA_020631335.1 Chromatiales bacterium | reverse complement strand
GTATGCATCACGGTGAACTACTTGTGAGATCGCGAGTGTCGGGTAAGTCAATCGTATTACGAGTGCCAATGGAAAGAGAACCTGGAGCGGCCGGATATAAAACGGTATAGGTGTTTTTTCAAATCACTAATATCCGCTATCGCGTGTGGGATGTGGGGATGCCGTTTTTGATCCGTGTTATTTTTAATCCTTTACCAGTCTAATCCCCTTATCTCGAACCATTTCCAGTGGCTCTGATGAGTAGTCTTTTAACCGTTTTTTATGTCTTTTGATTAGAGATTCAACAGCGTCATTGCTAATTCCATCCGGTGAGGCATAGGCCCAGACGGTCGCAATAATTTCATCCCGGCGGACCACTTTACCGTCAGCAATGTATATCATCTGCAAAAGGGATTGTTGTTTGCCGGATAGCGCTGGCTGTACCAGCCTGGCATCCACCCAGACGTCCCCGTTTGCGTCATCTATCCAAAGCCCCCGAAATCTGCCTACTCTCGGTGCTATCGGCGTTGCCAGCGGATCGACAAATTTAAGCTCAACCATGCCGGCCAGCAAGAGAATACCCCCATGCCTTAAGTGTTTCCTTTCTCCAGGGTCAAGCGGTTTTCCATTGACGGCAGTACCGTTTTGACTACCAAGATCTTCTATTTCGCAGACGCCTGTAACAGTGCATATCTGTCTCGGTTTTGATCAATCGCCTTGATTTCCCCTCTTTTAGCATTGCCTGTCCATATTGATTACCATAGCCGAGAGGTATTACTTCGCCTGTCCGTATTGGGTTGCTTTGCCTGTCCTTATTAGGTTGAAGCCCAGTCGGGCCGGTGTTCATTGCCTGAACCATTCTAACCAACACCCTGCTCACATTAATCAATACCGATTCCTGCCAAATACGTGACAGCCCTCGAATTTTCTGCGGAACTGCATGTGAGTCTGTTTAGCTCTGCCGATGCAATTAATGGATGTAGTTAATTTCAGGAGTAGCAAGTGGTTCGCAGCATTCGAAGTCAGAGTATTTCTCGCCGTCGCAATACACACATTATTTCAGCCCCGCTCCCAACCTTTGTGGTCACCGCACTTGCACTGGCAATCAGTGCATGCAGTGGCGAAGGCAGCGTATCGATTAAACAAACAGAAACGATCGATCCCGATGCTGCGGCATCACGGATCAATCCAGGCCCCAGGACAACGGCACCGCCCGCTGCTTCAGCGACTCCGGCCACACCCGATAGCCCGCCCGCCGTGAGCACACCGCTACCCGATAGCACGACACAACCCGGCGGTAACACTGAAAATACAAACACTTTAGACAACACAACAGAGTCAAGTGTTCCATCGTCGAGCAATGCACAGGAAAGCACTCCGACAACCCCGGACTCAACACACGAAGGCACGCTACCACTCTCGCCTCCTGATCCTCTGCTTACCGGAGTATTCATCGATAGTCCAGT
>JAHDHK010000348.1 GCA_020631335.1 Chromatiales bacterium | reverse complement strand
GGGCAACAGGGTTAATGGCTGATCACTATCATTGATGAGAAAGAAGCGCACTGTTACCGGTACTGACAACGCAGTGTTGCTTTGACTAACAGAAAGCCCGACCTGTACACCACCTGCCGACTGCTTTGAAGCGTCCTCGTCTGAATAGCATCCGGACGGAAGGCTACCCATCACAACCACCAGCAATCGACTAAGTATTGTCTTAAACACAAATGCGGCAACGCCTGGATAGCCACTGAAGCATGACTAACAAGAGTAAACAAGGCAAGCCGCCCAGCGCCCCGCCCCCACTGTTCTGCTGCGTCGTCGGCGGAACAACCGCAGGATCATCAGGAAGGTTGTCCTGATCAGTTGAGTTGTCCTGATCAGTTGAGCTGTTCTGATCATCCGAATTGTCATCACCCACACCCTGCCCGGTATCACTATTGCCGTCATTGTTACTAGTGCCGTTGTTATCTTCGCCGGCATCGTCATCATTAGGATTTTGCTGATCATCCGAAGGCGGTTCTGACTGAACATCTACGACTGGCAGATCATTGGCAACCAGTTGAAAGTCGGTATTACTGTTCGCTAACACCTCAATGTAAGACACTTTTTGCGGATCAATCGCGCATTCGTCTGCTGTGTTGGTATTGATGGAGCGACAAATCGGATCTTCAGTGGCAGCGTTAGCATAGACATACAGGTCTGCATCACCACCGTCAGAAACCAGTGCCAGGTTTTCAGCATCGCTCACCTTATAAAAATTGCTCTGCCCTGCAAGTAATTGACTACTGACTTCGACCCCCTTACTCAGCCAACTGAACTCAACACCATTGAATATCGCGAGTGCTGGAACATTTTCGGCAAAATATTCAAAATTATCGGCATTGTTTGCGGCGCGATCGGGATCATCGATGGCAAGCTGAACAACAGCAGTTGAGTAGGCGTGATCTTCTGTACTGCCAATCGACGGAAAATGGGTAAGCTCATGTATGATCGTGCCTGCCTGTGAATCCCTGCCAAGTAAAGGAGCGCGCCAGAACGCCGGACAGAGATAGACATCATATTCACGTGAAGCAAACACATAAGCGAACCAGCCCGTTCGTTCACAGGTACAGTTGAAACGAACTGTTTCTGTGCCCAGCACATTTGCGGCATTGGTGTAAACCGATACAACGCGGTTAAAGCGCTCCGTTGAGTAGGCACCAAACCACTGCTTGTATCGTGGTGAATTATACCTGCCATCGTCAGAGAGCCCGGTCAGACTGTCACGCGCGACTACGGTTAGATTTTCGGCCTCCGACAACACCTGCTGCAACGTACTTTGCTGATCAATACTACACCCATCGAAATCCGGTGGCATCGCAGCGACTGCAGCAGGTGGTTTGAACAGATCAGTCACCAGAGTATTAGACGACAATGCAGCCGGGCTGAGCACCCCGTGTTCAACAACCTGCATTGACCAGGTAAGCGACATTGAATACTCACCACTGGCGGGCAGATTATAGAATCGGGTTACCGGTATGACGGCATCGAGCATTTCACCGGCTGGCAGGGTAATAAAGTCTTCCGGTAGCGGATCTACACGTTTCACAAAGCGACCGGTAAATACTCCGCGCTGTGCTGAGTCGATGTGCGCCAGGTTAAGCAGATCCTGAGTCAACATCGGTTCAAACGGAGAACCCCAGGCAAGGAAAGTCACCGCCTCATCGTTACCATTATGCAGCGCGACCCGTACGTGCCGTGCGTCAACTGCATCGAGCTGGAGGGAAACGGCGGACAGGCTCGTCCGCAAAGGCAGCAGCACCATGAAAAGTATCCACAGGCACGCTACCGCAAGTCGGTTGAAAGTCATGACTTTCTCGGTTTTCAGCAGCGCACAAGTATCCGCTTTTTTGGTCGCGCCGTCACCCGTCACCGACCATATCCAGACAGGTACGGCTACGGATCCCGGGGCACGTATATTGCTCCCGAGCGCGGATGCTCTCACCCGTTCACCGCTACTGTATTTCCGCAGCCCTTTCGCTGGTGCTGTGCTGCGCGACTTCCACCACTCGTGCAGAAACAGCGGCTCCGAACACCCCGGAACTGCCGGGTTTGCAATTAATGGGCGCGCCGGCACTAAGCACCTATCCTGCGCCACACCGTCGACAAACAGCTGCGCTTTTGCCGAATGATCCGTTATCTGCACAACAATGGAGCTTTATGTCGACCGAGCAGTATCCGGGTGCTGCAGATATTTTCAACGTTGAGCACAATTCACAGCTGGCCGAGGTTGTGGTGGCGATTGTCGATTCCGGACTGCGGCTTGATCACGAGGACTACACTACCCTGCCCGGCTATGACTTTATCAGTGACATTGTCGTTGCCAATGACGGCGACGGCCGCGACAGCGATGCTTCAGATCCGGGTGACTGGGTGAACAGCGCCGATCTGGAAGGTGCGTTGAGCAATACCTGCAAAATCACCAGCAGCAAATGGCACGGTACCGCGATTGCCGGTGTGATCGGCGCCGAAGTAGAAAATCAACTGGGTATCGCTGGAGCTGCGAGGAATGTAAAACTGTTGCCGGTGAGGGTTACCGGCAAGTGCGGGGGCTATGTACGCGATCTGATAGACGGCATACGCTGGGCTGCAGGTCTGCCCGTGAGCGGTGTACCGGGCAACGCGACACCGGCAAGAGTAATTAACCTGAGCGTAGGATTCGCTGGCAATTGCAGCAATGCATTGCAGGGTGCGATCAACGACGCCACAAATGCCGGTGCGATTCTGGTGACTGCCGCCACCAATTACGCGGTAAACCTCGATGACTCACCACATGCTCCGGCGAGCTGCGATAACGTGCTGACTATCGGTGCAAATCTGCGTAACGGTGCTCTGGCGGACTACAGCGCTATCGGCAGCCAGCTTTTCATGCTCGGCCCCGGCGGGAGTGATCGCGACGGCATTATTTCAACTGATAACACCGGAACGCAGAGCCCGGACACCGACAGCGGCTACGGTTACCACTACGGCACCAGCCTGGCCGCAGCCCATGTGAGCGCCACACTTGCCACGCTGCTGTCTGCCACACCCGGGCTCGACAACACGCAACTGCGAACAATACTACAGCGCTCGGCCATTGCGGTTAATGACCAGCGTTGTGAAGACGACCAGTGCGGTGCAGGTATTCTCAATACACAACGCGCCGTGAAGACGCTGATGGACGGTGAAATTCCGCCGGTTAACCCTGCCGCATTACCCCCGGCCACCGCGGCTGCGGAATCGGCCACCGATGGACAATCTCATATAGGCGCTGTGTCGCTGCCACTGGTTTTACTGGGGCTGATGGGCTGCTTTTCGCACCGGGTGCGACTGCGAAGGAATCAATAACACACAGCAGTGTCTACGCTGGCCCCCGGCAAACGCATTTAAAGATATAATCCCGCCAACTGACCTACTTCGGAGGATGGCGTGAAAGACCTGACCCCATCGCGAGCATCGCTCGACCCAATTGAAATTGCATCACGCGACGAAATTTCCGCGCTGCAACTACAGCGCCTGCGCTGGTCTTTAAATCACGCCTATACCAACGTCAATCATTATAAAAAGGCGTTCGATAAGGCCGGTGTTCATCCGGACGATTTGAAAAGCCTTGATGATCTGTCGAAGTTTCCCTTTACTGTAAAAAGTGATCTTCGCGACAACTACCCTTTTGAGATGTTTGCTGTGCCGCGGGAACAGGTAGCTCGTATTCACGCTTCTTCCGGCACAACAGGAAAACCAACAGTCGTCGGATATACCGCGGCAGATATTGAAAACTGGGCAACGCTGGTGGCCCGCTCCATGAGAGCCTCCGGCACAAAGCCGGGTGACGCTGTGCACGTAGCCTATGGTTATGGGTTATTTACCGGCGGCCTCGGAGCACACTATGGTGCAGAGAAACTCGGCTGTACCGTCATCCCGGTTTCAGGCGGCATGACTGAAAGGCAGGTCACCCTCATTAACGACTTCAAGCCTTCAACCATCATGGTCACGCCGAGCTACGCGCTATCTATACTCGATGCATTCAACGCTCAGAATATCGACCCGCGCGATACCTCACTGGATGTTGGCATTTTCGGCGCAGAGCCGTGGACAAATGCTATGCGTGAGGAAATAGAAAATGCATTCGACATGCACGCTGTTGATATTTACGGATTATCTGAAGTCATGGGTCCGGGCGTTGCCAACGAATGTGTTGAAAGCAAAGACGGCCCAACCATCTGGGAAGATCACTTTTATCCCGAAGTTATCAACCCCGACACCGGTGAACCCGTGGCGGATGGCGAACAGGGAGAACTGGTATTTACGTCACTGACCAAAGAAGCCTTTCCTATCATTCGCTACCGCACCCGCGACCTGACCCGCCTTCTGCCCGGTACAGCCAGAAGCATGAGACGAATGGAAAAGATAACCGGACGCAGCGATGACATGATCATTCTTCGCGGCGTCAATGTGTTTCCAACGCAGATAGAAGAACAACTGATGCGGGTGGAAGCACTGGCGCCACACTTTCAAATTGAACTGACTCGCGATAACCGGCTCGATATGATGACCATTCACACAGAATGTGCAGATGCAGCCGCTGTTCAATCAACGATGGATGAAGCTGCTTCAAAACTCACCCGATTAATAAAGGATGCTGTCGGCATCAGCACAGTGGTAAAGGTAGCCAGCCCGGGTGCTGTTGCCCGTAGCCAGGGTAAAGCAGTGCGTACGGTCGACAACAGACCGAAAGACTGACAGCGCGTTGAAGCACTCGCAGGTTCAAACAACACTGCACTACTGACCGCAGTACACGGAGAACACATGACATATCAGGTAGCAGTCGCCGGACTCGGCTCTATGGGAATGGGCATGGCAAAAAGCCTGCTCACTGCTGGAATTGAAACCAATGGTAGCGACCCCGACCAAAGCAAGCTCGACGAATTCGCTGCAGCAGGGGGTAAACATGTACCATTGGCGGAGGCTGCAGCACAAACTGACTGCCTGATGATTGTCGTGGTCAATGCACAACAAACCAGGTCTGTGTTCGA
>JAHDHK010000035.1 GCA_020631335.1 Chromatiales bacterium | reverse complement strand
ATGGTGGCCAGGGACGGAATCGAACCGCCGACACGGGGATTTTCAGTCCCCTGCTCTACCGACTGAGCTACCTGGCCTTTACAACGAGGGCTCGCAGCGAATGCGAAGCCCGCTATTAGACCTTTGCCGGACCGTTGAGTCAAGTCCGACGCACGGCAATCCGGACAGGATCAGTCGTTTTGTGGAACAAATCCGTCCGGCATGGCAGATCCTTCGCCGAAGAAGTATTTTTCCATTTCTTCTTCCAGAAACTTACGTGATTTGGGATCGACAGGGGTCAGACGATATTCATTGATCAGCATGGTCTGGTGTCCCATCCAGCCCTGCCACGCCTCTTTGGAAACATTCTCATAGATGCGCTTACCCAGATCTCCGGGATAGGTAGGACGATCAAGGCCTTCAGCCTCCTGGCCCAGCTTTATACAGTTGACCATTCTGGCCATGCGGTAACTCCGTCAAGTTGATAGTGATGGGTAATGATAACAAGTCGCGTGAGCGATAGGACATTCAGTCCGACGACAATAACGATTCCCGAAGCAGATCGAGCAGGCGCTCCACCGGAGCGGCAATACCGCCGTCGACTTCATCAGGTGCCAGCCAGCGACTTTCTTTGTCGTTTATCATGGTGGACACTGAAGCCTCATTCAAGCGCACGAATACCGGGTTGATCGTCAATTCGAAATGGGTAAACACGTGCCGCATCGGCGCCCAGTTTTCCTGATGTCGCGGATTCATGGCAGTGACCGCCTGCATCGCTGCAGCCTCGGAGTCAAATTCTTTAAACCCCCATAGCCCGCCCCAGATGCCACTGGGTGGTCGCCGCTCCATCCAGACCCGGTTCTGGTCATTTTGCGCGATGACCATCCAGGTCGAGCGCAACGGTTTCTCTTTTTTGGGTTTTTTGTGCGGCCATTGCAGCGGGTTGCCGCTGGCAAACGCGCCACAGGTTTGTTGCAACGGACACCGTGGGCACTGGGGCTTCGAGCGCGTACAAAGCGTCGCGCCCATATCCATCATGGCCTGGTTGAATGCGCCGGTACGCTTCGCGGGTGTGAGCGTCTCGGACAGCGCCCAGAGGCGCTTTTCCACCTCGGACTTACCGTACCAACCGTCAATCGTGTAGTGACGACAGAGCACTCGTTTAACATTGCCATCCAGAATCGCATGGTGCTGCCCACCGGCAAGACTGAGTATCGCACCGGCAGTGGAACGGCCAATCCCGGGCAGAGCAATCAACCATTCAATGTCATCAGGCAGTGCGCCACTATGCTGCTCCACCATTAGCTGTGCCGCTTTGTGCAGGTTTCTGCCACGCGCGTAGTAACCCAGCCCGGACCAGTGATTCAGCACCTCATCCTGAGAAGCTTCTGCAAGAGACAAAACGTCCGGGAAGCGTTGCATAAATCGCTCAAAATACGGAATGACGGTCGCGACCTGTGTTTGCTGCAACATGATTTCAGAGACCCATACCCGGTAAGGGGTCGGGTTTTGCTGCCATGGCAACTGCTTTCGGCCGTGCTCATCAAACCAGCTGACAACTGCGTCACTGAATTGCCGGCGTTGCATTTTTGAGGGAAGCGAAGTCAACGCTATTTCTCCAGCAGATCCAGAATACCCTGCTCTATTTTTTTCTGTGCCTCGTTCTTAATGTCGCCGACCTGCTCTTCTACCACCTGCTCTACTTGCTGTTGCGTTTCAAGTATCTGCTCAATAACAACTTCTTTATTCTCTTCCAGCAGGACTTCAGCGGATTCCCGTTGCTCCTGAATCACTTCCACAATTTGTTCCTGTTGCGCTGTTGCCGCGTCTTTTATCTTCTGTTGCTGCTCGCTCAGCGTTATTTTTTTATACTGATTGAACAGAGTCGAAAAGTCTGCCGTCAACGCATTCACCAACATACCTGCAAAGTCGACAGACAGATCACTCAACGTTCCGGAAACCGGTAACGGCAGTGATAATCCTTGCAGCGCTGACATCTCCGCCCCCCCCTGCCCTTGTGTTTCATCAGTGATCAAGACAGTCGCCAGATAGTCCACCTGCTGTGATCGAATATCCAGCTCTCCCTTTCCACTGACGCGTAACAATGGTGCCTTGAGCGACAAATCATCACTGCGCAATATGCCATCATTAATCTCGCCCGACACGCTCAGCTCGGTAAAGTCGGTCGAGGTGCCGGCCCCGGCAGACAGTGATTCCCCCTGCAGCATTGCGCTCGCCTGACGAATTTCCTGCGCGATGTTTACACCGTTAATCGCGCCATCGGTAAATCGCAAAGAGATTGCACCATCGGCCTGTTCCATCCATAAAGCGGGCTTGATTCCACGAGTCAGCATATCGATGTTCATGATGCCGGTACCACTGACCGGAGACGGAGACTTCAGGTAATCACTCAACAGGGTATCTGACTGCACCGCGCTGATATTAGATGACCATTTCAACAGCGGTGGATCGGTATTGAGATCCAGTGATGCGCTATTGAAAAGACTACCACCGTACAATGCCGCTTTTGCTTCAGAGACTTCCAACAGACCCTGTGACGCGTTAATGGGTATCGCAATATCAGTCACCGTGACACCGGCAAAACTGAGCTCTTCAAACGAAATCAAACCGTTGATATCCAACGCACTGAGCAGTTCTATCGGCAGGTTGTCATCGTTGACGGTGTCTCGCGGCAGCGCTTCATTCTCGGTGATTTCGGCCACCGGCATATACCGCTCAACATCAAGCCGGGTTCCGTATAACTCAAACACCAGCGGCGGCGTTGCCGCGTTGATATCAGTGACTTCCACATTACCTGTCAATGCAAAATCATCGAGATTAATCTGCACATCATTTAACGATAATATCTGCCCTGACTGCCTGACGGCCATCGACAGTTTAGCCTGTTGCATCACTAACGGATCAGCCGCACTCCACCCTGCCAGCGCACTCAGCCACATCGACGGGTTAAATGCATTGCTGGACAGTTTCCCGCTGAGCACAGGCGACTGCGCAAGATTAGATACCTGAAAGTCGCCACTCAGCACCGCATCTGCACTGGATAGCTGTAAACCATTCAGCAGTATCTGTTCTTCGGTTTGCTGAAAACCAAACTCGATACGCGAGTTGGAAAGTAACGAGTCATCAAAAGTTTCCGGAAGCTCAGCGCCCAGTTCACGGATAAGCGCGGCTGCATTAAAGGATTCACTGGAAAACTCGCCAAAAAAGCTTGGCGACTCAAAAATACCGGTCCCGTGCAGTTCACCTGTGAAAGGGACCTGTTCAAGCATTAAGTTCAGCTGTGTCAAATCGAGTGTCTGTGCCCTGAAATTGATTAACAGATCACCGGCAAGCCCGACCTCCAATTGCTCAACCGGCAACCCCGCACTGGTGCTCACCGTTTGCAAAGCCAGATTTTGCAGACGGTAACTGTTACTCGCCAGATCAATCGCCAGTGCACCTGAGGCCTGTACGCCTGTGGATGCCTGCCATCGCTGACTCGACGCGTCGAACGATGTGTTGAATTCAAAAGGCTGCCCGAGTTGAATCGCATCGGTGTTGAGATTGAGCTTGGTTACGGTTAAGTCTGCGGCGGCTTGCTCATCAATCCAGCTGATCATGGCATCGGTGATTTCGATCCCCCCTACCGACAGTGCAGCCGCCAAAGGTGCACCTGCCTCGACCGCCTGTAACACATCGTCCTGACCGGTTTCCGTTTCCACCACGGTGGTCGTGTTGAGCAGATCCTCCCAATTGGCCACCCCATCCTGATTGACCTGCAGATTGAGCTTCAGGCCATGCAGCTGCACCCACTTTACACTGACGTTGCCGGACACCAGCGGCAGCAATTCCAGCTGCACATCGCTCGCACGGATACTGGCAAACGGCGCATCGTCAAACCCGACTGCATTCTCCAGGGTCGCATCGTTCAACTGCAGACCGACCCAGGGAAAAACCTGCACATCGATTTCTCCGTCAATAGACAACGATCGACCGGTGCGCTCAAACACCAGTTGCTGAATATTCTCCTTATAGAGGTTCAGATCCAGGGTTTTGATAAACACCACACCGCCCAGCATTGCCAGACAGATCACTGCAAAAACTCCGAGTAAAAGCCGCTTGATCATAAGGTGACGGTCGGATGTTTCGGCTCTGCAGCGCGCGTGAAGGAAACCAGAGGTGGCAGGTCGGGAAGCACGGCTATTGTGCTACAGCGCAGAACTGATGAAAACACAACAATAGTCAAATCAACGCTAATCTCACAATGGCGGCGCTACCCAGTCGCCGCTTTTTCCACCTGACTTCTGCAACAAACGGATATCGTACATACACATGCCACGATCGACCGCTTTGCACATATCGTAAATAGTCAACAGGGCCACCTGCACAGCAGTCAGTGCTTCCATTTCAACACCGGTTTGGGAACGCGTTTCGGTGCGTATCCGGCAACTGATCACCGAGGCAGCTTCGTCGACGCTAAAGTCCACCTCAACGTGGGTCAGTCCAATCGGATGGCACAGCGGAATCAGATCACTGGTGCGCTTACTGGCCATGATTGCCGCCACTCTGGCAATGCCCAGCACGTCACCCTTGCGGTGCCCACCCTGCACAATCATCTGCAGCGTCTCTGGCTCCATACTGATGGCACCGCCGGCAACCGCGATGCGATGGGTGATTTTTTTATCACCAACGTCGACCATATGCGCATTGCCGTGCTGATCAAAGTGAGTTAGTTCGGACATCAGGACCTCGGTTTGCTTATCAAGTTCCACATTATGGCCAATCGAGTTGCACATGGTGCTGTGCCGGGCATAATGGAGCCATGAGCGTAAGTGTTAAATTTTTCGCCAGTATGCGCGAAACCATAGGTCAAAGTGAACTGCATTTAGAGATCGAGGCACCACAAACCGTGGCCTCGGTCTGGCAGCAGGCGACCAACGACCACCCACTGCCCGACAACACCGTGTTTGCCGTGAACCACTCACAGGCAACGCTGAACAGCACGGTCGCCGACGGTGACGAAGTGGCGTTTTTTCCACCAGTGACCGGAGGGTAGCATGGCGGTTTCCATCAGCCATGGCGCGTTTGACCCGTGGCAACAACTGCAACTACACCAGCAGCAGCACTTGACTGAAGGTCAGTTCGGTGCCACCGCAACGTTTGTCGGCACAATGCGCGACTTCAACGAAGGTGACGATGTGCGCAGCATGACGCTGGAGCACTACCCGGGGATGACAGAACATCAGCTCGAAGAAATTATTCGCGAAGCCGAAGATCGCTGGTCACTACAGGATGTGCTGATCGTGCATCGCGTCGGAGAAATCAACCCCGGAGACCCGATCGTGCTGGTTGCCTGCTGGTCCGCGCACCGTGCCGCCGCCTTTGATGCGTGCCGGCACCTGATGGAGGCATTGAAATCGCGCGCGCCGTTCTGGAAAAAAGAAACGCTCACAGATATGAGCCACCGCTGGGTTGAAAAAAACACCGACGGCTATTCGGCCACGACACCACCGTAAAACGCTACTGAACCAGCACGGACTGGGAAAAGTTGCCGCGCTGAATCTCCAGCAGACTCGCACCTCGACGAGTGGCCACCGCTTTGATTAAATCTTCGATGGTTTCAATCGGTATCCGGTTCACCGCAAGCACAATATCCCCCTCGTCGATGCCATAGCGCGCGATCGCACTGCGGGTGCGTACCTGTGAAACCACCACAAAACGCCGACCGCGACGCGATACCGCGTTTTCAAACACCGCCCCCTGTAAATGTGCCGCCAGCTGTTCTCCGCGGACCTCCGTGTCTTCGGATTCGCCAACGCGGATGTCGGTCTGATAAAGCGTTTTATCCCGATAAAACTGTACCGCGACTTCTTCTCCCACCTGCAACAAGCCGATGGCATTTCGCACGTCATTGACACTGGTGACCCGGCGATCTCCAACCTGCGTTATTACATCTCCGCGCACCAAACCCGCCTGATCCGCCGGAGAATTTTTTTCCACACCCGATATCACCACGCCACGCTTAACGCCGAACACGGTTTGCAGATCGTCGTCGAGTTCCTGCAGCGATATGCCCAACCGGCCGCGTTTGACCTCCCCTCCCTCGACCAGCTGCTGCATGAGGCTTCGCGCCATGTTCGACGGAATCGCAAAGCCAATCCCGACATTGCCCCCACCCGGCCCGACAATCGCGGTGTTGATGCCGATCAGCTCGCCCCGCAGATTCACTAATGCGCCACCCGAGTTACCCGGGTTGATGGACGCATCAGTTTGAATAAAGTCTTCTATTTCTTCTATGCCCAGCCCGCTGCGCCCGAGTGCGGAGACGATGCCCGATGTAACTGTTTGTCCCAGGCCGAACGGGTTACCGATGGCCACCACAAAATCACCGACACGCAGCGCGTCTGAGTCGGCCCAGGGTAATGCCACCAGGTTGTCCGCCTCGATGCGAATCACGGCGACATCGGCATCCGGGTCCTGACCGATAATGTCGGCCTCGAATTCTCGTCCGTCTGATAATGTGACCAGAACCTCTTCCGCATCTTCAATGACATGATGGTTGGTCACCACCAGCCCCTGTGTGGGCTCGACAATCACACCTGATCCCAGGCTTTGTGTGGGTCGACGCTGAGAACGCTGCGGAAGATCAAAGAACTGCCGGAAAAACGGATCATCAAAAAGCAGGTTACTGCGACTGGCGACCGAACCGCGTGTAGAGATATTCACCACGGCAGGGGTCGTTTTCTCGAGCATCGGGGCCAGGCTCGGCAGCGGCTGCCCGTCGACCATACCGGGCAATCCACCCGCCATAGACAGACCGGGAATCACCCAAAGACAGAACAACGCCATAGGCGCTAAAGATGACCAGGAAAAGAATCGGTTCATAGACAATCGAAATACGGAGCCAATACTGAAATACATATTGATCAATAGCCTGTTTTCAATGTGAGCGCTTGCCCGATTGAAAAGTGCTGACCTTAGCAAAGTCAGGAGAACAGGTGCTGAAGGCTACGCGGCGTTTGACCCGGCCACCTTACCCACGGTTTCGGCCAGATAGCGACGCAGTTCGTCGCTCTGTTCATTCGACATGGCAAGCCCTTTTTTGGAACGACGCCATATGACATCGTCAACGCTTTGCGCCCACTCATGCGCCACGAGGTAATCGACTTCGGCCTGATACAGCTGTGCACCGAAATGACGACCGAGTGCTTCGGTTGATGAACGACCCTTCAGTATTTCATCGATACGGGTGCCATAGTTGCGCACGTAATCAAACAGCAGATCTTCATGCAACCATGCGTAAGTGGTTCGAGCCTGTTGTAAATAGGCGTCAAAATCGGCATCGGGCATATCGCCCCCGGGCAACGGCTGATGTCGCGTCCAATCTTTTGAATCCATCGACAGGTGATCACTGAGTATGTTCATCGCATCATCTGCCAGCTTGCGATACGTGGTAATTTTTCCACCATACACAGACAAAACCGGTGCGTCCTTGCGCACATCAAGATCAAGCTTATAGTCACGCGTCACCTTGGATGCGTTGGAAGAGGCATCGTCATACAGAGGCCTGACACCCGAATAACTCCACACAACATCTTCCGGTTTTACCAGCGTGTCAAAGTACTCGCTGACCGCATTACAAATATAGGCAACCTCGGCGTCATCTATGGTGACTGTCCCTGGTTCATCTCCGACTTCCATATCGGTGGTACCCAGCAGGGTATAGTGTTGTTCGTAAGGTACCGCAAAAATAATACGGTTGTCCGCATTCTGGAAAATATAGGTGTAGGGGTGATCAAATATCCTGGGCACCACGATGTGACTGCCTTTGACCAGACGCGTTGCGTAACGCGCATCGTGCGCTTCATCAAGACCCAGGGTTTTATCCACCCACGGTCCCGATGCATTGACCACCACGCGTGCGGTTACCTCTGAGGTATCCTGGGTATTGTTGTCGCGCAGCTTAACAGTCCAGTAACCCTGATGCCGGATTAGATCTGTCACCTGTGTTCTGACACGCACATCACACCCGTGTGATGCTGCATCCATGGCGTTTAACACGACAAGCCGTGCATCCTGCACCCAGCAGTCTGAATATTCAAAGCCGTGGGTAAATTCACTTTTTAGTGCAGCGCCTGCCGGATGACTGGTTAAATTGACCGAGTGCGAAGCAGGTAGTTTTTTTCGACCACCGATATGATCGTACAGAAAGAGCCCGATGCGTATGAGCCAGCGCGGACGCAGTGCACGGTGATGCGGAAGAATAAATCGCAGTGGCCAGATAATATGCGGTGCTGCATCCAGCAGTACTTCACGCTCCTGCAGTGCGTGACGCACCAGCATGAAATCATAGTGCTCCAGATAGCGCAGGCCGCCATGAATCAGTTTTGTACTGGCGGAAGACGTGTGTTGCGCGAGATCGTCTTTCTCGCACAACATGACCGACAATCCACGACCACTGGCATCGCGCGCAATACCGGCGCCATTGATACCACCGCCGATGACCAACAGGTCAACATCACATTCAGGTTGAGTCGGTGCTTCAGTCATGGTTGCTTTACAGGGAAAAACTCTATTACGAAAAAGCACCTCCTGTGGACCGCCGGTATCGGCAATCCACAGGAGGGATACTTAGCGTGAAGCAAGGTCCGAGCCTTGCCGTCAGTGGCTTACTGAGCCCACTGTTTGATCAGCTCATCATAGGCAATGGTTTCGCCCTGCGGCTTTTCATTGTCGAGCTTGGCTTTCGCGCCGCCCTTGCCGAGCCACTCGGAAGGATCTTTCGGCTCGTTCAGCCTGGGACCACAACCACCGTATACATTGGCCGCTTCATCTGCAGACTGCATACGTGCCATGACCTGATCCATTTCACCGGCAAGACGATCCATCGCTTCCTGCGGGGTAAAAGCGCCGGAGTTTACATCACCGATCTGCTGCCACCAGATTTGTGCAAGCTTGGGATAGTCAGGCACATTGACGCCGGTAGGTGACCAGCGAACACGATCGGGTGAACGATAGAACTCCACCAGGCCGCCGAGCTTCGCTGCTCTTTCGGTGAAAGACTCATGGCGTACTGATGAATCACGAATAAACGTCAGCCCGACATGACTCTTTTTGACATCAACTGTTTTTGAAACCGCGAACTGCGCATACAACCAGGCCGCCTTGGCGCGATCAGTCGGCGTGGACTTCAGGATAGTCCAGGAACCCACATCCTGATAACCGACCTTCTGACCTTTTTCCCAGTAAGGGCCATGTGGCGATGGCGCCATACGCCATAACGGATTGCCCTCATCGTCCACAGTGTTATTGCCATCTGACTTGGGTGCCACCATTGACGCGGTGAACGCTGTGTACCAGAAAATCTGCTGTGCCACATTACCCTGACTCAGTGCCGGCAGTGACTGATAGAAGTCATAGCTTGCCGCCCCGGGCGGTGCATAGTTGCGAAGCCATTCATCCCACTTGCGAATAGCATAAACCGCCGCGGGACCGTTAGCGGCACCACCACGCTCAACCGACGCACCGGCAGGATTACATGATCCGGCTTCCATGCGAATGCCCCATTCATCAATCGGCACACCGTTCGGCTCACCCGGGCTGCCGGCACCAGCCATGGACAACCAGGCATCAGTCATACGCCAGCCAAGATCCGGTGCGCGTTTGCCGTAATCCATATGTCCGTAAATGTCGACACCATCGATCTCTTTTACATCTTCAGAGAAAAACTTGGCGATATCTTCATAGGCCGACCAGTTAACGGGCACACCCAGATCATAGCCATACTTTTCTTTAAATGCACTTTGCAGATCTTCGCGATCGAACCAGTCTTTGCGGAACCAGTAAAGGTTGGCAAACTGCTGATCGGGCAGTTGATACAAGTCGCCATCGGGACCGGTGGTGAACTGGGTACCCATGAAGTCTTCAAGGTCCAGTGTTGGCAGCGTAACGTCAGCACCTTCTCCCGCCATCCAGTCGGTCAGATTAACCGCCAGTTGCAAACGCGAGTGCGTACCGATGAGGTCAGAATCGTTCACGTAGGCGTCGTACAGGTTACGGCCGGTCTGCATTTGAGTCTGTACCGCCTGTACAACCTCGCCTTCACCGAGAATCTGATGGTTGACCTTGATACCGGTGATTTCCTCAAATGCCTTTGTCAGGGTCTTGGATTCATAGTCGTGAGTCGGGATGCCTTCCGACAACACATTCACTTCCATTCCTTTAAACGGCTCGGCCGCCTGAATAAACCATTCCATCTCGGCCATCTGCTCATCTTTGCTGATGGCCGCCGGCTGGAACTCATCATTTACCCACTTTTCAGCAGCGGCCATATCCGCAAACACCTGTCCCACCGGAACAGTGAGTGCGGCCGCGATGACAGTGGCCAGAAATTGTCGTTTCATATCGTGTGTTTCCTCTCCGAATTGAATTGCTTTGGTATGAAGTGCATTAACGCCTCGCCTTTGTAAGACAAAAACATCAACACGGGTTTTCGCCGCGCGTACTGCACGGTTACATCGACTACACCCACCGGAATACAGCAAGTGCAAAAAAAACGGACACTACCGAACCCCACCACAAGGGCATGTCTGTCAATCCGAGCCAGGCCACATGAATGTAAGCACTACCCAGCAGGGAGACGAAAAGTCGATCACCTCTGGTGGTGTCCAGACCCAGAATACCCACCCGCGGGCTGCCACCGGGCTTAATGATTTCCCACACAAACATGGTAACCAGGCATACCGCGATAAAAGCGAAGAACGCCCCGGTCTGCCAGGTCCACGCCATCCATGCAAGCGGCTTCATGGTTTATCCCCGTCGCTAAAGGTGAATAACATCAATGAACCCTCTGTCTATCCGTTGGTTATACACGACCCAATGCAAACCCTTTGGCAATGTGCTTGCGCACAAACCAGATCACAATGACACCGGGAATCAAAGTCAGTGCACCGGCAGCAGCCAGTAAGCCCAGCTCATAACCAGCCGTTGAGGCAGTGCGCGTCATCACCGCAACAATGGGCTTGGCGGCCACCGAGGTGAGGTTTTTCGCCAGTAACATTTCAACCCAGCTGAACATGAAACAGAAAAACGCCGTTACACCGATACCGGCCGCAATCAACGGCATAAATATTTTGACAAAAAAGTGCGGGAATGAATAACCGTCTATATACGCAGTCTCATCGACTTCCCTTGGCACACCGGACATAAACCCCTCTAATATCCATACGGCCAGCGGCACATTGAATAGGCAGTGAGCGAGCGCCACGGCCAGGGGTGTGTCGAACAACTGCATCGCAGAATAAAGCTCGACAAACGGCAACACAAACACTGCCGGCGGCGCCATTCGATTGGACAACAGCCAGAAAAACAAGTGTTTGTCACCCAGAAAACGGTAACGCGAAAACGCATAAGCTGCCGGTAACGCCAGTGAAACCGATATCACCGTATTCATCAAGACATAACTTAATGAATTAATGTAACCGCTATACCAGGTCGAATCTGTAAAAATAGTTTTGTAGCTGGCCAGCGTAAACTCCTGCGGATACCAGCTAAACCCGCCGAGAATCTCGTTGGTGGTTTTGAAACTCATATTCAGCAGCCAATAGATGGGCAGCATTAAAAACAATATGTAGATGAAGACCAGTAATATCTTTACCCCTCTCATGACTCTTCACCCCGCATCATCACGGTGTAAAACACCCAGCAGACCAGTAGCGTCATCAGAAAGTATAAAATGCTCATCGCCGCCGCTATACCCAGATTAAATTCCCCGATTGCCGCTTTCACCAGATCGATTGACAGGAACGTTGTCGAATTGCCGGGCCCGCCACCAGTGAGCACAAATGGCTCGGTATACACCATAAAGGAATCCATAAATCGCAATAGCAGCGCAATGATAAGCACCCGCTTCATTTTCGGCAGTTGTATGTAGCGAAAAACCGCAAATGCACTGGCACCATCGATTTTTGCTGCCTGATAGTAGGCATCGGGTATGGATGACAAACCGGCATAGGCGAGCAACACGACCAGCGAAGTCCAGTGCCACACGTCCATTAATATCACCGTTGCCCAGGCGGCAAAGGGTTGTTGCGTATAGTTGTAGTCGAACCCCAGCCAGTTCAGTCCATAACCCAGCAGACCAATATCGGGCAATGCAAATATATTCCACATTGCACCCACAACGTTCCATGGGATCAGTAGTGGCAGCGCCATAAGGACGAGACAAACGGATACCCACGGCCCTTTGCGGGGCATGGCAAGTGCCACAGCCACACCCAGCGGTATTTCAATCAGCAATATAATCCCGGTGAACATAAACTGCCGCCCGAGCGCGCCGTGGAAACGCGGCGATGACAACACCTCACGGTACCACTTAGTGCCTTCAAAAAAGAATACACCCGGACTGAAAGTGTCCTGCACCGAGTAGTTCACCACCGTCATTAACGGAATAATTGCGTTCAGTGCAACGATGAACAACACCGGCAATACCAGGAACCATGCTTTCTGATTGACAGTTTTAGTAATCATGGCGAAACCCCCGGCTGTCTTCCGTCGGGTTAATCCGGTGATCATCTGCATAGACGCCGCATCGTTGAGCATCAAACACAACACGGTGGTCAGTTGCTGCGAGCGCCTGGCCTTCCGGCACAATAATGTTCATCGAAAGATCTGACAGCCTGACCTTGGCAATTCGATGGCGACCGACATTGTTCACAGACTCTATGGAAACCGGGATGCCAGATTCGTGGTTTTCCGCAAAACGTATGAACTCCGGGCGCACTCCCAATTCGAGCCGCGCCCCTCGAGGCGGCAGATATTCGGCATCGAGTTTAATCGTATGACCGGCAACCCTGACACTGTCACCTGCAACATCACAGGGCAGGATATTCATCCCGGGCGACCCGATAAAATAGCCGACGAACGTATGGTCAGGTCTTTCGAACAATTCTTCGGGTGTACCGATCTGTACCACTTCGCCCTCGTACATCACCACGACTTTGTCGGCAAAGGTTAATGCTTCCGTTTGATCGTGAGTCACGTAAATCATGGTGTGTTCAAACCGATCGTGTAACTCCTTGAGTTTGGTGCGCAGCTGCCATTTCATGTGCGGGTCGATGACCGTCAGCGGCTCATCAAACAAAATCGCATTGACGTCATAGCGAACCAGACCGCGCCCGAGAGAGATCTTCTGTTTCTCATCAGCAGTCAATCCCTGGGCACGTTGATTTGCCTTGCCCGCCAGATCCAGCGTCTCCAGCATTTCATCAACACGCTTTTTTATTTCACCTACATCAACGCCACGGTTAACCAGTGGAAACTCAAGATTTTGTGCCACTGTCATCGTGTCGTAGATCACGGGAAACTGAAACACCTGCGCGATGTTTCGTTCTTCCGGTGTTCGAGCGGTAATGTCGTTGCCATCGAACCTGATGTGACCCCGCGATGGCGTCAGCAAGCCGGAAATTATGTTCAGTAGAGTGGTTTTGCCGCACCCAGATGGACCCAGCAGCGCATAGGCGCCACCATCATCCCAGACATAATCCAGTTCTTTCAACGCGAAGTCTGCATCGCTTTGCGGATTGCTTTCGTACGAGTGGGCCAGCCGGTCGAGCGTGATTTGCGCCATGCTAACTGTCCTCCAGCGCGACAGAAGGCACCCGCGCGAGCTTTTCATGCCGGTCAAACAAGTACAGTGTGTCCGGATTCAAATAGATACTCAGCAGCTCACCGGGCTCTACCCGATGCACACCATGCGTCAGCAGCACCCAGCGGTTAGTACCGACATTGACATGGATAAAGGTTTCCGAGCCGGTAATTTCACTGGTCCCGACCTCCGCCTGCAGAGCAACCGTGTGTTGCTCCGACGGTGCCATCGACAGGTGATGAGGCCTGACTGCCGCAGTGTAAGTACCGTCGTCAAGCCTCGACACGTTCTCGTTGACAACACCAAGTGACAGCCCCTCTGCACTGACCTGTGCGTTGTTCAGTGTGACATCAATGAGATTAAAAGGCGGATCGGAAAAGGTACGTGCGGTCATCAGATCTGCAGGCCGGTTGTACACATCGATCGTATCTCCAAACTGAGTCACCCGCCCTTCATGCAATGTTGCCGTACTGCCGCCTAGCAACAGTGCTTCATGCGGTTCAGTGGTCGCATAGACGAACACTGCACCACTTTCCGCGAAGATACGTGGAAGCTCGACTCTTAACTCTTCACGAAGTTTGTAATCAAGGTTGGCGAGTGGCTCATCGAGGAGCACCAACTCGGCACCTTTGACCAGTGCTCTGGCAATCGCCGTTCTTTGCTGCTGCCCACCCGACAAATGCAGCGGTGTACGTTCAAGATAGGGTTCAAGTTTCAACAATGCAGCGGCCTCTCTGACCTTGCGGTCGAGTTCAGGCTTATCGACTTTCGCAAGACGCATCGGTGAGGCAATATTTTCGTACACCGTCATACCCGGGTAATTTATAAACTGCTGATACACCATGGCGACGTTACGATGCCTGACCGAAGTACCCGCCACACTATTGCCATCCACCCTGATATCCCCGGCTGTGGGCTTATCCAGGCCGGCCATCAGGCGCATAAGTGTGGTTTTGCCAGACAATGTCGGTCCGAGCAGCACGTTCAAAGAGCCGCGTTCGAAGGTGAGAGAGACATCGGCGATGTGAAGATCACGGCCGACACGTTTATCTACCGCGACCAGCTCAAGCACAGAGATGAATCCTCTGTCCGACCGGGTGCTGCCAGGCGGCGAGCAAAATCATGCACTCACCTGTAGTCACTCAAACCACCCGCTCATCGGATTTCCTCACTTTTACTTTTTCTTTTAAACCCTAATTATTCGAAAAACGAAAGTCAATCAGAAAAACACGACCACCCGGCAGCCGGAATCACCCGGCGGTTTCGATTGTGTGGATATCGAAACCCGACAACAGCCGTTTAAATTCTTTCGGACAGCGATCGGTCACAAACGAATTGATCTGCGAAATATGACCGATCCGCACTGGTGCGGATCGATCATGTTTAGTGGAGTCAGCCGCCAGTATCACGTGCCTTGCATTGGAGATGATCGCCTGCGACACCTTCACTTCACGATAGTCGAAATCCAGCAGCGCCCCCTCACTGTCGATTGCTGATGAACCAATCACTGCAAAGTCGACTTTAAACTGATTGATAAAGTCCACGGCCGCCTCTCCGACGATGCCACCGTCATACGATCGAACCTCTCCGGAAGCAATAATTACCTGTATTTCAAGGCAGGGTCGCAGCAAGGTAGCCACATTAATGTTATTGGTAATTACCATTAGCGAGCGATGTTGTATCAACGCATTGGCCACTGCTTCGGTGGTGGTACCTATGTTCACAAATAGCGAGGCATTATCCGGGATCAACCCGGCAACGGCCTCACCGATCGCCGCCTTGTTATCACTTGCCAGCATTCTTCTGGCTTCATAACTCATGTTCTCCACACTCGACGCCAGCCTGGCTCCGCCATGAGTTCGGGTCAGCAGCCGGTCATCACACAGCGCATTGAGGTCTTTTCTAATGGACTGAGGCGTTACTCCGAACTGTTGCACTAGTTCATCGACTGTCACCTGCCCTGCCTGCCGGGCGATGTCCAGAATCTGCTGTTGTCTGCTGGAGCCCATGGCGCACCTGAATAGTTTCGTTTTTCTGTATTCTTTTATAAACGAAAATAAAAACGAACCACAACTTTTTTGTTATTCACCCGCTGAAAGCGCACTACTCATCGATCCTGCTAGCTGACCCGCTCAGTCGACATAGCCCCACTAGGTAGAAAAATGCGTTTGCGGTTACACTCGGGCTGACACCGGCTGGCTGGTGTCAGCAAGCATGTGACCGACAACAGACCAACGCGAAAACTATGGCAGATCCACTCTTACTCAGTATTGATCAGGGCACCACCAGTTCACGGGCAATCCTGTTTGCCAAAGACGGTCGCTCTGTGTTCACGGCACAACGTGAATTCACTCAGCATTTTCCGGATCAGGGATGGGTCGAGCACGATCCCGAAGAAATCTGGCAGACCACGCTCGAGGTGTGTCGGGAAGCCGTCGACGCGGCTGCCCAAGCGGGGCAGTCGATTGCAGCCGCCGGCATTACCAACCAGCGCGAAACGACCGTGATCTGGGATAAGCACACCGGCAAGCCGATCCATCACGCGATTGTATGGCAGGACAGACGCACCTCTGCCTACTGCCAGGAGCTGAAACAGTCGGGTTACGAAGCCACTTTTACGGCGAAAACAGGCCTGTTACTCGACCCTTATTTTTCGGCCACCAAAATTCGATGGTTACTCGATAACGTCAGCGGTGCGCGTGCTGCTGCCGAAAAGGGAGACCTGTTGTTCGGCACGATGGACAGTTTTCTGTTGTGGCGATTCACCAAAGGCGCCGTCCATGCTACCGATGCGACCAACGCATCGAGAACACTGGCATTTAATATTCACACTCGTGACTGGGATGACGAACTGCTCAGCATCCTGGACATTCCTCGCAGTCTGTTGCCACAAGTCAAAGACAGCAGCGGTTACTTCGGCACCATCGATAGCGAACTGCTGCCGGGCAATCTTGAAATATGTGGTATTGCAGGCGACCAGCAGGCCGCCACTTTCGGCCAGGTATGCCTTGAGCCCGGCACTATTAAAAGCACCTATGGAACGGGCTGCTTTGTGCTGTTAAACACTGGAAACGAAGCCGTCACGTCCAACAACAAATTACTGACCACCATCGGCTATCAACTGAACGATCAACCGACTTATGCAATCGAAGGTTCTATTTTTGTGGCAGGTGCCGCAGTGCAATGGCTGCGCGACGGACTGGGGCTGATAAAAGACGCGCGCGAAACCGAAGCGATGGCTGAAGAACTTAATTCAAACCACGGTGTTTATGTGGTGCCTGCGTTCACCGGCCTGGGGGCCCCCTACTGGAACCCCGAAGCGCGTGGCGCAATTTTCGGCCTTACCCGGGACACCGGTGTGAAAGAACTGACCCGGGCAACTTTAGAATCCGTTGCTTTTCAGACGTACGATCTGTTTAAAGCCATGTCGGAAGACGGCGTCACACCGACCCGGGTGCGGGTTGACGGCGGCATGGTGCAGAACAACTGGCTGTGTCAGTTTCTGGCCAACATTTTGAACATACCGGTGCAACGGCCGGTGCAGATTGAAACCACTGCACTGGGCGCCGCCTACCTGGCTGGTCTGCACTGCGGGGTCTACGAGGGTCCGGAAGATCTTGCCAGCAATTGGCAGCTCGACCGTGAATTCACCCCGTCAATTGATGCCGAACAAAGAGACCGGATGCTATCTGCCTGGCAAAAAGCAGTCGCCGGTGTGCAACATCAGACGCAGACATAGCCCACTATCGGTGATGGTCACTCGGTTGCACAGCCGTTAAGCACTGTAAGTTCTTTGACCACCGGCAGGCGCTTTATTGTGCCTTATGTTGTTGCTTACGACGATTGAGAAACGCCTGATGTGATTCTGTGGTGCCATCGTGAAACGAACCGGTCCATTGATCCCAGGGCATTTCCAGCCCGCCGTAGTTACAAGTGAAGTAGCGGTGATGCAACTGATGATGAAAGGTACCCAGCGGCAGTACCAGTTTTCCATTGATCACAATGCCCTGATACCCGGTATGCGTTGTCGCTGCAGACAACGTGAAGTACATCAAATGAAAGGCGATAAGAAAAGGCGTGGACGGCACCACAAAGTGAATCAGGATGGTGCTGAGGTAAACAATATGTTCGAGCGGATGCATTGACAGTCCCGACCAGGGCCCGACGTTGGTATTTCGATGATGCAACGCATGAACACGCTGATACAGCTTTGACGTGTGAATAAGACGATGAATCAAAAAAAAGTGCGTCGTTTCCCACATCGGAATGAGCAACACTAACAGCACCAGCCAGGGCCAGTGCACCGGCATTACCAGCTGTGGCGCATACTCGTTTGCCAGTGCCCACAGCATCAGCACTTCATAACATGTCCACACGGTGACACCACTGGCCAGAGTCCAGAACATGTTGTCTCGCACCTGAGAAGCAAACGTGAACACACGACTGGATTTTGCAAACGGCCGTGCATCATAACGGCGCTCATCACCCTGTTTACGGGCAATGTAAAAGTACCAGTGCAGTCCGCCGGCTACCAGGCACATCAAGACAAAGTTACGTATAAAAACAGTCGCGATCCAGCCGGCATCAATCGCGGTTGCGGCCTCGGCAGAAGGCTGAAAATACAGACTGGCGACCAGCGCCAGCATTAAAATAATCAGCCGTTCAGAGATCGGAAACCAGCCACCCAGCATCCACGCGCCAATGCTGCGAAAATTCAGTGGCCACCGGAAATAGGGCGATACAGTCACCGGCAGCGCCGGGGTGTAGTGCCATGGTGACCTGGTCTTTCGGGCGACAGAACCTGCCGGAGGCAGGGATTCAGCATCAGCCATTGAGTGCTCCACTCTTGATCAATCTGCACAGGTGCAGCTTGCATTAATTCGGAATTTTTAAGCATATCTTCGAAAACACAGCCTTTATAAACTGAATTGCTTAACATACGCATCAAATAATTTGATCTGCTGATATGTTCCGGCACCTCCCTTCATTATTAGCTCTGCACGCATTTGAAGCCGCAGCAGGGCATGGTAGTTTTCTTGGCGCAGCCGAAGAGCTCGCGGTTTCCCCTTGTCGTTAGTAAAAAAATACACTCGCTGATTCACTCGCTGAAGGACAGCATTTTTATCGCAAACCTAACAGGGTGTTGTAAAACGTTCTGAGCGACGATCTGAGAAGACCCCTGACCGCTGTAAAGGGGCAACCGAAAAAGCGCAGTTTACGAGGTATAGATGAGCATTTTGACCGGGCTGGCGTTCCAGGGTGAATTCAACGCCCTCAGACCCAACGCAATCACTAGCGCAATAGTTTTTCAACAGCCTGTTAACAACAGCACGCTACCGCCGCCACATCAGCAGGCGATTATTCGCCGGCATTTCAATGTCTTTATAAAAGTCGAGGCCCACATCAAACGCCATGGCATCCAGATCAGCTTTGTCACGGATACCCATGTGCGCTCCCTGCTGCTGCAGCATGGCATCAAAACTCTCGTTGCTCTGTGCAGTATGCTGACCGCGATACTTAAACGGCCCGTATAACGCGAACACGGCATTGACCTTCAGATGCGTGGAAACGACATTAAACATACATCTTACCTGCGCCACACTCATGATATGTGCAGTATTCGCAGAGAAAGCAAAATCATACCGGCCGACTAAATCTGCCTGGGCTTCGACATCCAGCACCAGAGGCAGCAATACGTTTTTCAAACCGCTCTCATTCACTCGTGCGCTAATCGCGGTGATATTTTCAGCTCTGTCTGTCGGCTGCCACACCACACCGGAAAACCTTCCGGCAAAGTAGACGGCATGCTGACCGGTACCACTTCCGATCTCGAGTACCGTTTGCACATGACTCAGATGGGTTTCTAAAACGTCACCGATTACTTCTTTATTGCGATCAGCGGCGGCAGAAAAAGGAATACTCATTGATATATACGCAGTGGCAGGCTAGTCAGGAATCGACAATGCAATAAACAAAGGGTTTCCGCTGCGATAAATCAATACGGCGTTGTTGCTGCCACCGCCGCTTTCCGACACCAGCCTGGAGAATTGCCTGGCTGATGTTACCTCCCGGTCAGCGTATGAGGTAATAACATCTCCTTCGACTATACCCGCTGCGGCTGCCACGCCATCAGGATCCACTCCGGTGACTTTAACGCCGTCCTGAATACCAAGCTTTTCGCGGGTGCTGTTGTTTATCGTGTCGACGATCACGCCGATTCTTTGATTCACTACCGGGCCACCGCCTGACTCAGGACGTTCCTCCAGCTCCTTGATCATGACGTCAAGCGTTAAGATCTCTTTGCTGCGCAACAGTTTGACTGAAGCATTGCTGTCTACTTCGGCACTACCGACCATCGGTGGTAAGTCCGCTGATAAAGAAACCTCTTCACCATTGAATGACAGGATGACATCTCCTGCCTTGATACCGGCGACCGAGGCTGGACCACCCTCAGTCACACTCGCTACCAATGCGCCGGCGGGCTTATCCAATCCAAACGTATCAGCCAGCGCCTGATTTACATCCTGAATAGTGACGCCTAACCAGCCACGACTGACATAACCTTTGTTTAACAGTTGCTCAGTGACTGATTGCACAGTACTGGATGGGATGGCGAACGAAAGCCCCATGTATCCGCCGGACTGGGAAAATATCTGAGAGTTAACGCCAATCACTTTTCCGTCAAGATCAAACAATGGTCCGCCGGAATTACCCGGATTCACCGCCACATCGGTTTGAATAAAAGGGACATAACTGTCATTGGGCAGACTCCGCGCCAGTGCAGATACAATCCCTTGCGTCGCCGTATATTCGAAGCCGAAAGGTGAGCCTATCGCCAGCACCCATTGACCCACTTTCAATTTTTTCGAATTGCCAAGTTCAAGCGACGGCAGTCCGGTGGCGTCCACTTTTAATACGGCAATATCGGTTCTGTCATCGCTTCCGACGAGTGTGGCATTGAACTGACGCTGATCCGGCAGACTCACAAGAATGGATTGCGCGTCATCGATAACATGCGCATTGGTAACAATGTAACCATCGTCACTGATAATAAAACCGGAACCGAATCCCGACTGTGGCGCTACCCCGGGCGGCATGCCGCGCGGCTGCCCGGGCAGCTCGTCGAAGAAGCGCCGGAAGAATTCAGGCATGTCTTCTTCATTAAAATTTGGCAAGTTATCAAACCGATCTGCAGCCTTTGCAGAAGCAGTGACGGTTACCTGCACGACTGCCGAGCCTTTTTCCTCTACAAGCCGCTTAAAGTCTGGTAAATCCAGGGCCATCGCCGGCTGGAAAAACAAGGTTGCTATACAGATAACGCTCAGAAAAACAACCGCACAAAGACGACTTATCGAGCCAGAATGGATGGCAGCAAACGCTGCAATGTGGGATGATTGCAGCTTACTCTTGAGCGCACCGGATTCGTCAGCCATGTCGAGCTCCCGCGTGGAGGGTATGAGGGAATTGCCAGAGTACCTGCTGTGTCGCCACAGCACATCTCCGGTTCGTTAACATTTACCTAAAAATTAGCTTTGCATTGTGATTTGGCAGCTGACCATTTTTGAGCTTCCGCCATAATGTAGCAATCGAGTTACCACGATGTCAGCAATGACATTACCACCGCTTCTGTACGAGTTTAATACATGCGCATACTACTAGTTGAAGACGATATGGAGGCAGCTGGCTATCTCGTCAAGGGATTGAACGAGATCGGGCACGCTGTAGATCACGCGGACGACGGTGAGTCCGGATTGAGCTACGCGAAAACCAACGCGTATGACGCCATGGTGATCGATCGGATGATGCCGCGAAAAGACGGCATCTCGATGATTGAAGACCTCCGTCGGGGAGGTGACAACACACCCGTGCTGATACTGAGCGCACTCGACGATGTCGACGAACGCGTCACCGGCCTGCGCGCCGGTGGTGATGACTATCTCACCAAGCCCTACTCGCTGGCTGAATTGCATGCCCGCTTACAGGCACTGTCGCGTCGCGCACAACCGGAAAATGCGGTGACCACACTGCGAGTGGCTGATCTGACGCTTGATTTGCTCAAACACAAGGTTACCCGCGCCGGCATGAACATCAATCTGCAGCCACGGGAATTCCGCCTGCTGGAGTACTTAATGCGCCACGCCGGTCAGGTAGTCACCCGCAGCATGCTGCTTGAAAATGTATGGGACTACCATTTTGATCCGCAGACCAACGTCATTGATGTGCAGATCAGCCGACTGCGCAGCAAAATTGATAAGGACTTCGAACAGCCGCTGCTGCATACCGTACGTGGCGCCGGCTATAAGCTGGTTGAAGGCTGAATCCAACCCAGGTGGTAACCTGTTTACGGCGTATCGCCGCCGCACCCGTCACCGGCATCATGGCCGGTGACTCAAAAGCTACCCCATGAATATCAGACTGTTCAGCACCACGGCATTTCGACTGACGATCATCTATGCCGCCTTGTTCAGCCTGTTCTCCGCAGTGACTCTCGGCTTTATCTACTGGTCTCTGCGCGACGAAATCGAATCCCAGATCGATGCCCGCCTGAGACTGGAAACCGACTTTCTCGTCAATCTCTACAACACCGGTGCGCTGACCGAACTGATCGACGCGATTCAGCAGCGCAACCAGGCAGACACGTACGGCCGTTTTTATTATCTGGAAAGTGAAGGCAGCGAAATCACCGACGGCAGCGAGCAGGAGTGGCCACTGCACATTAAATCGGTTCGCACGCACAGCACTATGCCCATGGGAGACGTGGTCGATCTTCCACCGGACAGTGCACGCTCACTGTTACCGGTCCGCGTTGCACAAACGCAGTTCTCAGATGGCCTGAAACTCACGATCGGCCACGAAATCAGTGACGAGAAAGCACTGCTGGACTACACCTTCGCACTGGTGGTGGGGGCAACAATTATCACACTGATCTTTGCTGTGCTCGGCGGCATCTGGATGAGCATGAGCGTGTTAAATCGCATTGCATCCGTGAATCAAACCGCCGGCGAAATTATGAGCGGTGCGTTTTCCCGAAGAATTCCGGTCACCGAGCGTCGTGATGAATTCGATGCCATTGCCGTTAAGATCAACCAGATGCTGACAAGAATCGAAGATCTGATGGTGAGCATGCAACAAGTCACCAATAATGTTGCACACGATCTGCGAAGCCCGCTCACACGCCTGCGCAATCGCCTGGAAGTCACGCTGCTCGAAGATCGAAGCGACGACGAATACCGCAATACAATCGAGTCTTCGATATCCGAAGCAGACGGGATGATCCATACCTTCAACGCCATGCTCAGCATTGCGCGGCTGGAAGCCGGCCTGGACAAAACTGAATGGGAATACGTAGCCATGGGGGATCTGGCATCCGAACTCGGCGAACTGTACAGCGCAGTATCAGAAGAAGCTGAACTGCACTTCGAAGAACGCATCGTGAGCAACCCGGTGTTTTACGGCAATCGACACCTGCTCGCCCAGGCAATTACCAACCTGCTCGACAATGCCATTAAATACACCCGGGTAAACGGCCTGGTCGGGCTTTATGTCTCCGGTGATGACAACGAATTTACCATCACCATCAGAGACAACGGTCCCGGCATCCCCCGACACGAACGGGAGCGTGTTTTGCAACGGTTTGTCCGACTTGAAAACGAAAGAAAGTCGCCCGGCAACGGACTTGGGCTGAGCCTGGTTCAGGCCGTGGCTCGTATGCACGGCGCAGAACTGAGACTCACTGACAACCATCCGGGCCTGATTGCAACGCTCGGATTTCGGAGTCGGGCGGTAAACCAGGCCGCCGCCTGAGCATAACCCCACCGCCCGGCAGGCAACTGCGCCGGTTGTTTTATACCTCGAGCGCCTCAACTGTACTAACCATGACCTTTATGAGCTGACCATCGATAGCTGCTAAGCCGACAGGTGGAAGCCATAATTCCGAATTTACACATGAACCGATTTATAACACCTGAGCCCCTATGCTGTTAGCCATATTTGCCATAGTCATCAGCCTGGCCGTACTGGCAATCAGCGCCGATAAATTTGTCGATGGCGCAAGCGCAGCTGCCTTTAAAATCGGTATGTCTCCATTATTGATCGGCCTGACCATAGTCAGTTTCGGCACGTCTGCACCGGAAATACTGATCGCGATTATGTCAGCGACTGCCGATAACGCGGGTATCGCGATCGGCAACGCAATCGGCTCCAACGTCGCCAACATTGCACTCATACTCGGTGTAGCCAGCCTGATTATTCCGTTGCCTGTTGCGTCAACTGTTCTCAGACGCGAACTGCCACTGTTACTTGCAGCGGTATTGTTTTCATCTGCATTGCTGCTCGATCTGCACCTGTCCGTCACCGACGGTATCGCCATGATCATCACCTTGTGTCTGTGCCTTTGCTGGCTGATCTATCAGGGCAAAACCGGTCAGGACGATATCATCGCCGACGAATACGAAGAAACGATGGATCAGGACGCGACATTCCGCAGCGCAATGATCATGACGGTAATCGCTTTACTGGCACTGCTGATCAGCTCCCGAATACTCGTTTGGGGCGCAGTCGAAATTGCCAGAGCCCTGCATGTCAGTGAGCTGATGATCGGGTTATCCATTGTTGCTGTAGGCACCAGCCTGCCGGAGCTTGCCGCCACCATTGCGTGTGTTATACGCAAAGAATACGATCTGGCGATTGGCAACGTCGTAGGTTCAAACCTGTTTAATTCACTTGCCGTTCTGGGTGTTGTCGCAGTGCTTTCACCCACCGAAGTCGATGTCATGGTGCGCAATCGGGACTTAGTCGTGCAACTGGTACTCACCGTCGCTCTGCTGGTGTTCTGTATCGGTTTCCGCGGCAAAGACGGCCGAATCAATCGCATTGAAGGGCTCGTGTTTGTCGCAGCATTTGCCGGCTATCAATGGTTGATTTATGCACAGGAAGCGGCAGGATAAAGCAAGATGACCCTGCACTGCAGACCGCCAGCTTACAAGAGTGATCTGTTTAAAAACGAAGGAGTTGAACCCTCGTTGCCATCAGCATCTTCATTGTCAGTCACTGCATAACCCCGCGTACCGGCATCAATAGCAAAACGCTCAAACCGACCGTCCAGACATGCACCAAAGTGCTGCACTGCAGATAGAAATACAAAAGCCGGTACTTCAATCACTGCAACGTTGAACGGTTACCCGCCTACTCGACCGGCAACGACGTATAACCTCTGTGCCTGTTAGCGCCAGTGCGCTAACTCGATGACTGCTTAGCGGATCAGTAAAGCCTTGAGAGCGCGTCTGATTAACCATGACGCAACAGGTTAAATCGAACGGGTGTTAACTGCGGAGCACGCTTACGGCCTGTGCAAAACCACCCACAAATCTGCCGCGATCAGCAGACACTCAAACGTCAGCCTCATTGATTCTGTTATCCCTTGCGCCGGGTAACACAGGACACAAGCGCACGTGTTGCCCTTTGAGAAATTTTATTAAGCGAAGCACTTGACATAATACCTTTTGGTATCATTTAATATATACAACCAAAAGGTACTATTTTATGCGTACTCGGGTACAAGACAGCTTCCGTGCACTCGCAGATCCCACCCGAAGGGAAATACTGGTCATGCTATCGAAACGGGAAATGACCATTGGTGAGATTGCCGCCGAATTTCCCATCACACGGGCAGCGGTGAAAAAGCACCTCACCATGCTGGAAGAGGGGCAGCTTATCTCTGTACATCCGATCGGTCGTGAGCGCATCAACCGGCTGGAGCCAACCGGCATCAAAAACGTGCATGACTGGATGAGTTACTTCGATCAATTCTGGGACGACAAGCTCTCCTCCCTCCAAACCCTGCTCAACAATCAATAGGAATCAATCATGTCAGTGACGACCCTGTCGAAATCTATATTTCTTACTGCCACACCGGAAACCGTCTGGCGTTTCCTGACCGAAAAAGAAAAGCTCGGGCAATGGTTCCATCCGAGCAAGGAAGATTTGACTGAAGGGCGGGAATACGAACTCCTGGAAACCGGCGACGACGGCATCAGTAAAACCGTTTGCTGGGGAACCGTGGTTTCTATGGACGAACCAAACAGTATGCAGTGGACTTTTACTGTCACACCGCTGGGTGGTGCTATGACTACAGTTCACTGGAAGCTTGAAGCAATGACAGGCGGTACTCGCCTCACACTGACACACGAAGGAGTCAGTGAAGCCGCCGGTGAGTCCGCGCTGGGTCTGCTGATCGCGCTGGATAAAGGATGGGATGAACATTTTATGTCCATGCGAAGCGTGGTATCCGCATTGAATGCCAAACAGTAAAAATAGACAGTCAGGAAATTCACGGACACCACCCGGAGCGACTATTGTCCTGACTACACAGGAAAACTGGACACAGGCGCTTCCTGCGCAACCTGCATAATCGACTAAAACACACCGTGCAGAAGCTTTCCTTGGAATACAGATACTGACGCGCAGACTAGAGGGTATTCGACGCAAAACAGGATTGTCCGCCGGTGTCACGCGGCGGGACAACCTGATATCTACTCTATATTCTGCACCTGCTCGCGCATCTGTTCTATCAGTACTTTTAAGTCCACTGCCAATGCGGTTGTTTCTGCATCAGCGGATTTCGAGCTTAAGGTATTTGCTTCACGGTTAAACTCCTGCATCAAAAAGTCCAGTCGTCGACCGACCGGATCATTCCTTTTCAGAATGTCTCTCAGCTCACTGATATGTGCGGTAAGGCGATCGAGCTCTTCATCAACATCGAGTCGCTGTGCGATAAAGACCAACTCCTGCTCAAGGCGATTACTGTCATGTTCAACACCCAGCTCTTCTATGCGCCCGAGTAATTTATTGCGCTGCCGCTCCAGCGCCTGAGGCCTGAGCTCTCGAACACGACCAACGATACCTTCCATCGCATCACAACGCTCGCTCAGCATGGTGGCGGTTTTCTCTCCCTCACGACCGCGCGTTGCGAGGTAATCGTCAATGGCATCGGATAACAATGCAAGTGTGGCAGATTGCAGCGGACCCAAATCTGTGTCGGCCTGCCCGACCACACCCGGCCAGCGCAAAATATCAACAGATGATACCGGCGCAGCTTCGGGCATAAGCGCGTGCACAGACTTTGCAGCATTTATTATCTGACCGGCTAGTGATTCATTTACTTTGAGCTGAGCATCTGTATTGCCGGAAGGTTTGAAGCGCAATGATGCTTCCACCTTACCTCTGCTGAGCTTGCTGTTTAACTTGTCTCTGACCTGAGGTTCAATGCTGCGCAATTCCTCGGGCAGGCGAATCGACAGATCAAGGTAGCGATGATTCACCGAACGCAATTCCCACGCGAGGGACCCGTAATCGTTTACCGCTTCCTGCCTGCTAAACGCAGTCATGCTTTTTAACATCTGTGTTCTCCTGCTACTGCTGAATTGTTCGGCTAATTATGCTCAACACTGTATCATGTCGCCCCCTGCCTCCCCCGTTGCTATTAGCGCAACTATTGATATACACAGGACACCATGAGACCAAGCAAACGCGCAACAGACGAATTGCGATCAGTATCATTTACCCGGCACTTTACCCGTCATGCCGAAGGCTCAGTGCTGGCCGCGTTCGGCGATACCAAAGTTATTTGTACAGCCAGCATTGAAGACAGAGTGCCGCCTTTTTTAAAAGGAAAGGGCAGTGGCTGGGTGACCGCTGAATATGGCATGTTGCCACGGGCAACGAACACTAGGTCACGCCGGGAGGTAACTGCCGGTAAAGCGTCCGGACGCACCATGGAAATCCAGCGGCTGATCGGACGGTCGCTCAGAGCAATCATTGATCTGGAAGCCCTGGGTGAGCGCACGGTAACCATCGACTGCGATGTCATCCAGGCAGATGGCGGCACCAGAACCGCCTCTATCAGCGGTGCTTATGTCGCGCTGACTGATGCGATCAACTCTTTGCTGGCAAAGAAATCGATTAAAAAGAACCCGCTTCATGGTCAGGTGGCAGCAGTTTCGGTGGGTATATACAACGGTGAACCTGTTCTGGATCTGGACTATGCTGAAGACTCCAATGCCGAAACTGACATGAATGTCGTGATGAATGAAGCTGGTGGTTATATCGAGGTACAAGGCACTGCTGAGGGTCACGCCTTTCGCGAAGACGAACTGCAAACCATGCTGACACTGGCGCGCAAAGGTATCGATGAAATAGCCAGCCTGCAGCGACAGTCGCTGGAAAGCGCACCGGAGCACCCGTAGTGCAACGCTGTGTATTAGCCAGCGGCAATGCGGGCAAGCTCAAAGAGCTGTCCGCCGCACTCGCGGACTTTGACTGTGAGCTGCTGTCGCAAACCGGGTTTAACATCCCGGAGGCAGAAGAGACCGCGGTCACTTTCGTCGAGAATTCACTGATCAAAGCACGCCACGCAAGCGCCGCCACCGGTTTGCCGGCACTTGCCGATGACTCAGGACTGGTGGTGAATGCGCTCGGGGGTGCACCCGGGATTTACTCGGCCCGCTACGCCGCCGACAGCACAAACACAAAGCCATACGATGCAGATAACATTGAAAAATTATTGCATGAACTACAGGGGCACAACGACCGCACCGGTTATTTTGTGTGCGTGCTCACTCTGGTGAAACATCCCGAGGATCCGGAGCCGCTGATTGCAATCGGTCGCTGGCGTGGCGAAATACTCACCAAACCAACCGGTAGTGAAGGCTTTGGCTACGACCCGGTTTTCTATTGCCCGCAAGCCGGTATGAGTGCCGCGGAAATGGGTAGTGAGCGCAAAGGGGCAATCAGTCATCGTGCCCGCGCGGTAAAACAACTGCGACAACTCCTTAGCTGACCAGCGTGCGTGAATTTACCGAGTACCCGCCGCTGTCTTTGTATGTTCACTTTCCATGGTGTGTGCGAAAGTGCCCTTATTGTGATTTCAACTCGCACAATGCGCCAGACACCATCCCCGAACAGCAGTACATCAATGCATTGGTATCCGACCTTGAACTGCACGCACCGGATATCTGGGGTCGACCGGTAGAGAGCATTTTCTTCGGTGGCGGCACACCAAGCCTGATGTCGGCCGACGGTTTTGACCATCTGATGGGTAAAATCAGAGCGCTGGTGCGGCTGGAACCCGAAGCAGAAATTACCGTGGAAGCAAATCCGGGCACACTCGAACAGGAACGTTTCGAAGCTTATCGTCAATCCGGGGCAAACCGTCTGTCCATTGGTGTGCAGAGTTTTAACGACGATCAGCTTGAAACACTGGGGCGCATTCATGGACGCAAAGAAGCCATCGCCGCCTGCCACAGTGCGCACGAATCCGGTTTCAGCAACTTTAATATCGATCTGATGCACGGACTCCCGGGACAGTCACTGGAAAGCGCGATAGATGATGTAAATACCGCAATTTCATTATCTTCAAGTCATATATCCTACTATCAGCTCACCCTGGAGCCGAACACACTGTTTGCCGCCAATCCGCCCGAACTGCCCGATGAGGAGACACTGTGGCAGATCCAACAGCATGGCAAAACGCTGCTGGCGAATGCCGGATACCAGCAATATGAAGTTTCTGCCTATGCACAGGCCAGGCAGCAATGCAGGCACAATCTGAATTACTGGTTATTCGGCGATTATCTGGGCATTGGCGCTGGTGCCCACTCGAAATTGACGTTTCCGGCACATGCGGCAATCACCAGGATCGCAAAACACAAGCACCCCAGAACCTACATGGAGTCTGCAGGTAGTGAAAAACGTATTCAGGAACGCGTCAATGTGGAAAGAAGCGAGACCTATACAGAATTTTTAATGAATGCGCTCAGGCTTAACCAGGGATTTAGCCGAGGTGAGTTTCTACAGCGCACCGGCGAACCGGTTGGTGTCATTGTTGAGCCACTGAATGCAGCATTATCACAAGGTCTGCTGGAACAAAATGCGGATATTATTCAACCCACTGACAAAGGTCTGCAATTTCTCGACACCCTGCTCGAGCAGTTTCTCGACCTTGAACCTGCAACAAACC
>JAHDHK010000347.1 GCA_020631335.1 Chromatiales bacterium | reverse complement strand
GCGAGTGCTGCGCCATTTCATCAAGATGCTGCTGTAACAGCTCAGCGACTTCAGAGCGGTCAAGACCTCCACTGAGGATCTGCACTTTACTCTGCCGACGCCAGTAAGGTCGCATTACCTCCGGCCGCTGTTGTGTCGATGCATACATGGCGTTCGATAGTGAATCGAACAGGGGTACAAAGGCACGTGACTACCGGGAAAACATGATCGTATTGGTTAGCCGCAACACTTTTATATTGCAGTAGTTCGGTGTCACTCACACCCAACGCCAGCACTTCAAAGGGTAAATGTGGTGTGATTTGATCTGCGGTAAGCTGACCGCCGATGAAGCGGATGGGCAGAACCCGCAGCGGGACTCCCTGCATAGTTTCTTCAGTGATTTGTGGTGAAACCACCACCACCGCACAACCGGCAATCATTGCATCTACAGCAAATTGCATGGCGATATTCAGCTTACTCGCAAATACCAGCACCTTGCCATGCGGGTGCAACGTTAAGCGATTGCTCTCTCCTGTCGGCCCGGGCAACAGCCAGTCTGTTTCCATGGAAGTCAGAGAACAATCAAATGCATGAGCCAGTGACTGAAGCTCTGCAAGCTCCCCCTCATTGTCCAAAGACAACGGCGCGCTCAGCGGCGTGACTTCGGCGGCCAAAGTATTTAACTGCTCTGGCGTAATATTTTCAGTTTGATCCGGCACATTATTGTCTGCGCATGTAGCGCTTTGCAACGGCAGGTAAAAGCGATTCAGATAATTCGGCCCTCCTGCTTTGGGTCCGGTACCGGACTTACCTTCTCCACCGAACGGCTGTGAGCCAACCACCGCCCCAATTTGATTCCTGTTTACATAGACGTTACCTACTCTAATTTTTTCGACCACCTGCTGTACACGATCATCAATTCGGGTGTGCAATGCAAAGGTCAGCCCGAACCCTTTGGCATTGATCGCATCAACAGTCTGATCAAGCTGGTCTGCCTTGAAAGTTGCCACGTGCAAAACAGGGCCGAAAATTTCCTCTTCGAGGGCTTCTATACCACTGACACGTATGATTGCCGGCCCGACATAGTGACCGTCTTGCGGTACGGCCAGCTGGGTGACCAGTTGCCCCTGCACTTTGCGATCTAATACGTAGTCATCTATTTTTGCTTTGGCTGCAGCATCGATAATGGGCCCGACATCGGTTGACAGCGCCCACGGATCGCCGATATTCAGTGTTTCTATCGCTCCGAGGAGCATTTCCATTAAACGAGGCTCGGCTTCTTCCTGTATGTACAACATACGCAGTGCAGAACATCGCTGACCGGCACTTTGAAACGCTGAAATAATAATATCCCTGACCACCTGTTCGGTTAACGCAGTGGTGTCGGCGATCATCGCATTGAGGCCGCCGGTTTCGGCAATCAGCATTGGATCAGTGGATGCACCGGCTTGTATATCCTTGTGAGTACGCGAGGAAAGCGTTTTTTCAATGTGTTTTGCGACGGCAGTGGAACCGGTAAAACACACACCGTCTATTCGCGGATCACTGATGAGCGCCTGACCGATGGTCGCGCCATCACCGGGCAGCAATTGCAGAATGTTTTGTGGAATCGCTGCCTGATGCAATAGCTCAACCGCCCTTGCCGCTATCAGCGGGGTTTGCTGAGCAGGTTTCGCCAGTACGGTATTTCCTGCCGCTAATGCCGCGGCTATCTGCCCTGTAAATATGGCCAGCGGGAAGTTCCACGGACTGATACACACAATTACCCCGCGAGCTGATTGTCCATTATCATCCAGAGACAGCGCTGCATAATAACGGAGAAAGTCCACTGCCTCTCTGACTTCTGCAATAGCATCGGCTAAATGCTTACCCGCTTCAAGGGTCAGTAACGCGCACAACTCATCGATATGTTTTTCATACAGATTTGACGCCTGTACCAGACATTCGGCCCGGTCCATTGAGGTACTCGATTGCCATGGCGCAAAGCACTCGCGTGCCATACCGACGGCGTTGGTCACATCCTCAACGCTTGCTTCCACGACGGTGCCGACAACAGTCTCAGATTCTGCCGGTGAGGTGATGCTTATTTGCGTAGTTTGTGCGACAGGTGATGCCGTTAAGGGCCTGGCTGTGTAGTTTTTATGGCGACATTTTTCACGAGCCTCAAGTAATGGAGTGATTGAGGCCGGATCGTTGATTCGATAGCCTTTCGAATTCATTCGTTGCGGCTGATATAAATACAGTGGCGTCACTATAGCCGGGTGTTCTATGTTATCGAGCATGGCTTTCACTTCCGCGACCGGGCAGCTGGCAACTTCTTCCGGTGAAAGCTCGGTATTGACTATCTGATTGACGAAAGAACTGTTGGCACCATTCTCTAACAGCCGCCGTACCAGATATGCCAACAGGTCAACATGGGCGCCTACCGGTGCATAAATACGGCAACGTGTGCCATGTTGCTTCAATACGTGGTCATGAAGTGACTCACCCATGCCATGCAGCCGCTGAAACTCATAGCTGCTGGTTTCTGAGCCGGCCATATAACGAATAGCCGATACGGTGTGGGCATTATGCGTGGCAAACTGCGGGTAAACTGATTCGCGGTGATCGAGCAGCCGCTGTGCGCACACGATGTAACTCAGATCTGTAATCGCCTTGCGTGTATAGACCGGAAAGTTTGCCAGACCGAGCTCCTGTGCCTGCTTGATTTCGGCATCCCAGTACGCACCTTTCACCAGACGCACCATTATTCGCCGCTTATACTGTGAACATGCAGCCAGCAGCCAGTCAATCACTGGCAGTGCCCGCCGACTATAGGCCTGCACCACAATACCTAACCCGTCCCATTGAGCGGTGGTGTCATCGGCCATTAGCGCTTCGATGATATCGAGTGACAGATCGAGCCGGTCAGCTTCTTCAGCATCGATATTCAGCCCGATGTCAGCATCAGCCGCCTGTTGTGCCAGTATTTTAATACGAGGCAGCAAATGCTGTATGACCGCATCTTTGTGAGTGGTTTCATAACGCGGATACAAGGCGGATAGTTTCACTGAAATACCGGGCCTCTCTGTGATTCCCACCCCTTGCGCTTCGGCTATTGCCTTTATTGAATCGGCATAGGCTTCGAAGTAACGAACTGCATCGGCATGAGTGCGAGCGGCTTCGCCTAACATGTCGTAGGAATAGGTATAACCCTGCGACTCCAGCGATTCAGCTTCTTTAATGGCCTCCTCGATAGTTTGTCCAAGCACAAACTGTTTACCAAGCATTTTCATCGCCTGGCTGACAGCTGTGCGCACTACCGGCTCACCGACACGTTTGATCAAGTGCCGAAGCGCCACCACAGGGGCATCTTCATCGACGTCATCAAGCAGCTTACCGGTTAACATCAACGCCCAGGTGGAGGCATTAACCAGTGAAGAACTGGATTTACCGAGGTGCAACCCCCAGTTGGACGGTTCAATTTTATCGGCAATGAGCTCATCGACGGTATGGGCATCCGGCACCCGTAACAAAGCCTCAGCCAGGCACATCAAACCGACGCCCTCTTTGGTAGACAAACCATACTCCGACAGAAAGCTCTCCATTATTGTCGGATCATTGTTAATGCGCAGCTGCTTCACCACACCCGCCGCCGTATCGACCAGCATGTCCCGCTCACGATCGTTAAGATTCTGCTCTTCCAGCAATTCTTTAACGATGTCAGGTTCAGTCTGCAGATAACGTTGGCGTATTGTCGTTCTCAATGCAGCTAATTGATCCATATTTGCATTACTCATGATTGGCTTCGCGTCATCTCTTTAAGCGCATTGGCAGTCGTCACGAAAACACCCGCCCCACCCATTTCAAATTCTGTCCACACCATATCGAGCTCTCGGTAATGGTCTTCCACCGCTGGCTGCGAATTACCGACTTCCACAATCAGTACACCATTTTCGGTCAGTCGCCCGGCAGCACCATCAATAATTCTCTTAACTATATCGAGCCCGTCACTACCCGCAGTCAATCCCAGTTGTGGCTCATGCCGATACTCACCCGGCAGATCCTGCATGTCCTGCCGATCAACATAGGGCGGGTTTGACACAATCAAGTCGTACTGATGAGCAGAAGGTACGTCGGCAAACACATCACTCTTGATCAGTTCGACTCTATCTTCCAGACCATGCTTCTGTACGTTTAACAGGGCAAGTTGTAAGGCGTCGTCAGACAGATCACTTGCGTGCACATGTGCCTGCGGATACGCAATCGCGCTGGCAATCGCTATGCAACCGCCACCACAGCATAAATCCAGTATGGTAGAAGGAGGTTCGGTTATCCACGGTTCGTAGCCGTCAAGAATCAATTCTGCAATCGGGCTGCGCGGGATCAGCGCTCTTTTATCCGCCGCAAACTCAAGACCGGCAAACCACGCGCGACCGACAATATAAGCCACCGGTTCACGTTGCTCCACCCGCCGGCGGTACCAGCATTTCGCCCGTGCGAGATGCCCCCGATTTACTGGAATTTCATAATCATCCAGCGGCTCTACCGGCGACAAACCGCACGCTTCAAGTGCCAGCCAAGCGGATTCATCGCCGGGATTGTCAGTACCGTGACCATAAACCAGATCTGACTGTTCAAGATAGCTTGCCCCGGCGTCTATCAGCCGGGCCAAAGAGCATTGTTGAATTTGGAATAAGGCATGTTGTGCCATTAAAGCCGTCCGCATAAGTACCGGCGGGGAACTGCCGGTTTGATTGGGTGTTTATCGCGCAACGAAAATACCATGTCGCGTTTGACTGGTGTGATTTTTGTTGTCTCACAACGTTTCAGCTCTGTACGCACTCTACATCACCGTCGGTTAAACGCCGACTCATGCGCGCAAACCCGAAACGCGGTTTTTTTTGACATGTAAACGTCATATTTACGCCGCCTCAAACACCATTAGTCACAATCGCCATTTACCTCACAAGAATGCGACCACGGCCAGAGATCTATATGCACAAGTTCATCAAGCCAACTGCGGTATTCGCACTTGCAGCGATGTTGACCACATTGACTGCATCCGCAGATGATCTCGATATCTATAAAACCGAGAATTCCAAACCGAAGATGCTTTTTGTTCTGGA
>JAHDHK010000346.1 GCA_020631335.1 Chromatiales bacterium | reverse complement strand
TCGACCTCCAAGCACAGATGCAATTTGTTTTGCCGGAATATTCATGTGAGCTATGTTACGGTATCAAATGGAATATATCAAGATATCGACAGAATACAAGCAATCTGTACCGGATATTCAGCACAACACAAAGCCGGTAACCACCTGAAAGCTGCGCGGAACAACCGCAATCGTACAGTCTGGAACCTCACCAGAGCGCACGTTCAAACGGCTTAGTTCCGGCACACTACCGCTGTTTTACCACAACGCTGACCGGCTGGGTATACGATGGGATCATGGACACGTTTATGGCTGTGATTTGTCGCACCTGCTACTACATCTGACAGCGCTGGCGGATTTCTCTGGCAGACTTCTCTGGCAGATTGCTCCCGCACACTACTGGGAGCAATAACCAATAATGGTTGCAGCCGGGTGTGCTCACGCTGTGCAATATATTATCCGCAGCGTGATTGTCAGAGTTATTTTATATCAGCGGGCCACAATCTCTACGCGACGGTTCAGGCGACGACCATCAGCAGTGCGATTGTTATGAATCGGCGCAGCTTCACCATAGGCAAAAGCCCGAAGGCGCTTTTTGTCTACACCGTTGTCGATAAGGTATCTGGCGACCATCCTGGCGCGCTCATGGGACAACTGACGATTGTGCTCAAAAGTGCCAATGTCATCTGTATGTGCAGAAATGGTGACTGTCCTATGCCGGCAAGATTTCAATGTGCCTGCAATCGCACTCAACGCCCCTACCGCCTGCGGTGTTAATGTCGCCGAGTCACTGAGAAAGTTTATGTCATCGGCTATGCCATTGAACACAGGGCACGGGTCAGGTATGTTTTCCACGCGCTTAACCACCACTGGAGCGTGGACAGGCTTTAACACTGAATTCTGTACCACTGGCACCGTTGCATTAACAGGTGCCGCCGGTTTAGCCGCTGCAGCATGCAAAGGCTCTGCCGCGAGAGGTATTGCCGGCGCTTTACTGCGGCGTTGCTGACCGAGACGATAAATCATCCCCAGTTGCGCGTATTGTACGTCTTGATCAAAGGACATCACCTCTGCTCGTGCGCCAATTCCACCTCTGAAGTTATATTCCACACCAGCGCCAAAAAGCACATGGTTGGCGTTGATCTGCTGGAAAGGCACTGTACCCACCGGCGTGTTCTCCAGTGCGCCGTAGCCAACTCGACCATAGGCGCTCAGGCCTCGGCGTTTAAAACGATCTCGATCACCGCCCGCATACATCAAAGCGCTCAGACCGTTAATATGATAGTTGATCCGGCCGGCCGGAGATAATCCTCCACTCCCGAGGTCTGCCGAATGCAGTTCAACCGAAAACGCTTTTGACAAGTCCAGACCGAATTGAATCTGGCCTCCATAAGCGACGGTGTCATCGGGCTCCCACCCATCAGCCTGCGAGGTATCCGGTTCCAGCCTGCTTACCCCCAGTCCTATACCGCCATACAAACTTCGTGTGAGTTGATCACCTGAGGCCTGCTCCCGGGCGATTGCATCGCTCTCAAAGAGTGCTGTGTTACTGTCATTACCGGGTAGACTGCATCCGGCACCTGATGCAAGTGTTGCAGCTATCAGCAGCAATACAGAACCCGCGTGCTGCAACAGACTACGTGCGGGTTGAATCCTGCACAGTGAAGAACCTTTATCACGTGTAGAACCAATCAAGCTGATTCTACTGGCTGCGAATCCTGCGCGCTGACACATGCCAACACGATTACGATGCTTTCCACTGTTGTTGCTCACCATAACAGCCACATGTACGTCCTTCAGATCTGTCGGAACAGGTATTCGGTCACCGCAATGCCGAATGATTTATTCAATGAGTCAACGTTTGCCCGGTACGGACCATTCATTTTCACAACTGATTATCACTATTGTTAGTCAACGTACCGTCTTTATTTCATACCGATATAGAGCCAGAAAATAGTGATCAATTTGCGGGTTAACCGACTACTTTCTCTGACCAAATCGCGGCGCTTTAGAGTCCGGCCAATGAATTTAACGACCGTCGGCGGGAGGTATGTACCAAACAGGGTGAAATAAGATTGATCAATCATCTCAACCGGACAAAATAAATACTGCCCCCGGCAACAAAAGCGTTAAAAAAACAGGCTGCCGACACTCTTGGGCGATGAACGGGCACCTGGGTACACACCACCAACATGTATGCCATTACCGCTGATCAGGCCAACGTCGAGCGCACTGTGTCAGGAATGTTCACAAGCTTTCCGGCTTAAAACCAATACGAAAAATGCCGGCACCACCAGTGCAGACGCCGGTATAACCCTGCCTCGCAATACATCAAAGTAAAAATGCGATTCAGATGAATACTTATCCAGGGCTTATTGGTAACAATGCAAATAAACGTTTCGTGTGTGCGTATTGAATTCAGGTCAACGCAAAAGGTGACGCAGTCGGCAAAAGCACTTCACCGGTCAGTTACCTGAAAAAGCAGAAGAGAAAGCTATGGATAAAGCAGAATCAATTCACGCCGGTTACCACACAACACGCACGGCCTCATCGCAATAGCAGCCCACAAGGGTAACTACAAGGTTGTCACTAAGCGCCAATAACTAACGGTGCCACTTGTGCACGAAGACTGGCAATAACGCTTAAAGCGACTATTCGACCGGTAGCCGGCTTTTCGGTAGTCGGTATAGACAGCATTTTCATTTCGAAGCTGGCGGAGTTTGCCACTACTTTTATCGTGTGCGTGTTTCGATCTATGGTTGGATCAGCCCAGATTTGCAAAAAAGTGCTGTCTGGCCCGGGGCCCGCTAAAGACAAGGCCGCGGCGACATTTACGTTTGCCGGAAACCCTTTGGCACCCTCGCGGGCAGTGCCGTCGAACACCAGCAGCGGCTCTGACAGATTGTCTATGTTTATATTGTTGTTTATCAGATGAGGTGCGCCCGCCAGTCCGGCAGGTGGTTTACGGGTCACCATGGTCACACTTTCAAACTCACCCTCACTGGCGGCCCGAACAGCATCAAGCCCCAATAGTGCACCGGAAGGTACCAGAATCTTCGCACCGGTTTCGGCTGCCCGGTCTACCAGATCCCAGTGCGACAATAATGCACCGACACTCAGCGGCATCAGTTTCTTGCCAGCTTCAATCACCGGCTCTGCGATGTCGCGAAAAATCTCCGCCGGCGCGCACTCGACTATTAAATCGGCTGTATCGGCAAGCTCCCGAGGTGAGAGTATTGCCGGCGGGCTGTTAAAGCCGGCTACCCGGTCAGCGGCACGCGCTTTGTTGTGGGCAGATACAGCGGTCAGCGACAGGCCGTCGATATCACCCTCGTCCAGTCTTCTCGCTACTTGAAGACCAATAGTACCGAGACTACCAATTGCTATACGGTTGCTCATGCAGTTGCTTTTCCCGCCCTCAGGTTACGGATAATCATAAACACACCAGCCACTACGCATAGAAGAGACAACAGAGGCCTGACCTGCCCGCCCATCATAAACAATGGTATAGAGACAATCAGCAATAGTGTCGGTCCATAGTACCTGGTCCATTCTTTACCTTTCTGCCGTTGCTCCTGATACCACGGAAAAAAAGCAGAATACAGGGCAATCATCATAAAAAATAACGACCAGGGTCGGGTAAAGAAAGGCGTCAGCTCGGTACTTATCGCAAGCGCGCGACTCAGATTCAGTTCTGCAATATTACCAAGAACAACGCCAAGTATCATCGGTGCAAGTGGAAACCCGGTCAACCGCATCGCAAAACCGAGTAGTCCAAACCAGAACAATGTCCACAAATCAAAAGTGACGTTGTTTAACGCAAAAACACCAATAGAACTGAAAGCCAGAATCACAGCAGCCAGCATGTACATCGGAATACGAGTTACCAGGACAAAAATTCGCAGCATCAATGACTGCAGGCCCAGCATGATAAAGTTGGCCATAAAGAAAGCGATAAAAATTGAATAAGCGAGTACCGGCTCTTCGGATATGAAAGTCGGCCCAGGCACTACATCGTGAATCAGCAGCGCGCCCAGCATAATGGCCGCAGTCACATCACCCGGAATACCCAGCGCCATCAAAGGCGTAAGTGCGCCACCCTCAACTGCGTTGTTTGATGACTCCGGTGCGATAACCCCTTCGGGGACCCCGGTACCGAAACTGTCCGGATCCTTCGACGCTTTTTTTGCCTGATCGTATGCGAGGATGTTTGCGATTGATCCACCGGCCCCCGGGAGAATCCCGACAAACACGCCGATCAGCGATGACCTCACTACAGTAGTCCAGCGTTTCAACAGCGCCTTAATTGCATTGACGTGTTCAATGCGAACACGAATATTGCCACGATCTGTCAGTGCGCGTTTTGCGGAATCCGGATCACGTATGTCGGACAACAGCTGACTGAAGGCAAACAGTCCGATCAACACGGCTATAAAATCGAAACCGCTCAGCAGTTCATCGTTTCCGAAGTTAAAACGTGCCATACCGACGGCTTCGTCTTCACCTACCGTGCGTATGAACAAGCCCAGCGCACCCGCTATAAGACCCTTGATTAAATGCCTGCCCGCGAGACTGGCAGTGACTGTCAGCGCAAATATAACCAGCATAAAGAAGTCCCACGGCTGGAACTCCAGTCCTACACGTGCCAGCTGGGGAGCAAACAGCACCAGAATAGTGGCGCTGATCATGCCGCCACAAAAAGATGACCAGACTCCCAGCCCCAGCGCTAGCCCCGGACGCCCTTGTCGAGCCATTGGAAAGCCATCAAAAGTGGTAGCCACAGAAGATGGCGTCCCCGGTATGCCGGTGAGAATGCCTGACATTAAACCACCGGACAGACCACCGACCATCACACTGACCATTACCGCCAGCCCCTGCGCAGGTTCCATTGCAAACGTAAACGGCAGTGTCAGAACAACCGCCATCGCGATAGTAAAACCGGGGATAGACCCGGCAAGCAAGCCGGCTGCAACACCGATCACCATCGGTATGAATGTCGTCAGTGTGGTCACACCGGCAAAAGCAGCTTGGACGTTTTCGATAATCACAATTATTGTGGCTGTAGTGTGTTGAAGGTTTTTATTGGTTACTCGAACAAACTGCCGGTGGGA
>JAHDHK010000345.1:3037-5159 GCA_020631335.1 Chromatiales bacterium | reverse complement strand
GTCGATGTCATGCTCTCAGTGTCGGCCTGCAGGAAAAGCTGATTATCAAACAATGCCGCAAAAACACTTGCACAAGTGTGCCTTAGGTAATCATCAGCTACGTTCGCAAATTTACAACGCCACTTTGTCGTGCGCAAATGTTGCCTTGTACTGAGTAAGATCGTCTCCTGTTCCCATAGTCTTCATGAACTCTCCAATAGGCAGTGGTTCAAAGGTCTTCAGTAACAGAGAGAAAAATCCGTCCATCAATTCGAGCTTTGTATCTACCGGCATTGCCATTGCCGGAAAGAACTCCAGTCCTGTCTTGTCTTCGAGCCCCATAAAATCCAATGGGTGCAACAACAGCGAAGGCTCTGTGCCGGTCACACGACACATAGCGATACTCATTCGGGTATACAGGTTAGCCAGTGCCTTGCTGTATCCCCCGAGATAAACCAGATAACTGAAGTGGATTGGGGTTTTGAAAAGAGGCATCGTTGTCACCGGCAGCTCAAGGAGTTCACCCTGCTCCAGATCCCAACGATACGGCTTGACCGGTCGCAGTGCATCCGAAAAAGTGCCGAACAAGGCCTTACGCTGCTTTTTCTGCTCATCTGTCAGCTGACTCTTGGAAAAGAAATAGGCTCGAGCAAGAGGATTCAGCACATTGGGAAACGATGTCGCATCGTAGTCGTAGCCGCGACTCTTGAGTGTATTAAGCGTGGCGGTGGACAAACTGAACCCGGGACCACGAAAACCACGGACACGTACCCCGGTAGCCCCTTCAATGGCATCTTCAGCACGGGCAAGCTCGTCGTTTAATTGCTCGGGTGAATACAGATGGAGCCACGGCTCATGATTATAACTGTGATTGGCAATTTCATGACCGGCAGCGCTGAGCTGGCCGAGTGCGTCCTGATTTTCCGGTCTGGCTGCATCCTGTCCGACTACAAAGAACGTGATTCTAATGTCGCGCTCTTTTAGAAACTCAAGAATTCTGGGTACAGCAACATCGAGATAACTCGGATAGGACTCCCAGTCCGGATTCCCGTGCGTTTTCATGTAGGTCCACTGGTTATCAAGATCCAGTGAAAGTGTCATTCTTGGTCGGTTGCTCATTATATTGCCCTGCTACTCACCGTCTTTCAAAATGATCGGCACACCGTTCTTTTCCAGGGAACGATCGGCGGCCTCAAGAACCTCAACCACCCGCAGACCATCATAACCGTCACTTCTCGGGGTATCACGATTCCTGATGCAACTGAGGAAGTGCTCGCATTCCACCTTAAGCGGCTCTCCCGTGCGGATATAGGGCACGGTAATATCACCGAAACGTAAGCCCACATACTCTGCGTAGCTGTCGTAATCAGTACTGATTTCTACCCCTTTATCATAGATTTTCAGCTTCTCTGTGGGCTCCAGATCATCAAATACCGCCATTCTTTTTGAACCGACAATAGTGATTTTCCGGGTCTTGTGCGGGTCGAGCCAGCTGACATGTACATGCCCCATCGCTTTATCATTAAAATTCATGGTGAGGAACATCACATCCTCAACGCCCTGCTGCAGATAAGCCTGACCGCGCGCTGAAATATCGGTAGGTTCTTCTCCCAGCAAATAAAGGATGACCGATATATCGTGAGGTGCAAAGTTCCAAAGCGCATTTTCATCCTGACGCACGGTACCCAGATTCAGCCGCTGACTGTAGATGTAGCGGATCTCACCGAGCTCATCAGAATCGATCATCTCTTTGAGCTTCTCGACGACAGGGTGATATTCCAGCAGATGACCCACCATAAGCACCCTGCTGTGTTCTTCGGCAATGGCGATAAGCTCCCGTGCTTCCTGCGACGCCAGTACGAACGGTTTTTCCACGTAGACATCTTTACCGGCCAGCAACGACAACTTGCATAACTCATAGTGCGCCGGGCCTGTCGTGGCTATCACAATCGCCTGTAGATCTTCATCGTTCAACAGATCATTGAAGTCTGTGGTGATATGCTCGGGCTTACATCGAACCTTCAATTGCTCGAGTTTCCCTTCATCAAGATCGCACAGATATTTAAGATGTGCTCCGGGTATCTCGCTGTAGTTTCTGGCGAGATTATTCCCCCAGCCTCCTACACCCACCACACCAATACTG
>JAHDHK010000345.1:1762-3027 GCA_020631335.1 Chromatiales bacterium | reverse complement strand
GTTATTCATGAGCAATTCTTTCCTCGTGTGACCCTATAAAAAGTCAATCAGGTCCTGCACTATGTTTTGTGCCGCGTTACCGTCACCAAACGACTGATTCAACGCAGCGGTAGTCTCACTGCTGAAACGGGTATCGAGCGCAGCAAACACCGCATCAGAAATTTCACCTTCACTGGTACCCGTCAGTCGATTAACACCGATCTCCACTGTTTCTGTCCATTCGGTTTCTTCTCGAATAGTGACACACGGGGTTGCAACAAAAGCCGCCTCTTTCTGCAGTCCGCCGGAATCAGTAATCACCAGCCTGGCATTGCGCACAGTGACTAACATATCCAGATAAGCCAGTGGATCAACGACCTCAATGGCGGTAAATCCGGCGCACAGCTCCTTTACTATCGACTGTATACGTGGATGTACCGGAAAAATCAGTGGTACTGTCTGACCGGCCACCCGATCAATTCTGCTTAACAACTCAGGCAGAAACTCCCCGTCTGTATTAACCGGACGATGAAGGGTGAGTACACCATAGTCAGCCGGAATATCGTTCAATCCAGCACCTTTTTGTTCGGCGATAGCCAGGTTTCTAATCACTGTATCGCGCATCACGTCACCGCAGAGTACCGAGCGTTCCAGCAAATTCTCATTTTGCAGGTTGGCCAGACTGACCGGGGTTGGCGCATACAGCCGGTCTGAGCAATGATCGCTGGCTATACGGTTTATTTCCTCGGGCATGGCGCGATTGAAACTGCGAAGTCCTGCTTCAACGTGTACCACCGGAATATGCAGTTTGACCGCAGCGAGGCAGGCGGCCAAGGTAGAATTGGTATCACCGTAGATAACGACTGCAGCCGGATTCTCATCGATAAAACATGCTTCAAGCGCACCGAGCATTTTACCGGTCTGCTCGCCATGACCGCCTGACCCTACATTAAGATTGACATCGGGTGAGGGAATCGACAACTCCTCAAAAAATACCGTCGACATACCGGGGTCATAGTGCTGGCCGGTATGAACAATCCTGTGTGGCAGGCTGGCAGCACTGTCGAACGCCTGACATATAGGCGCGAGCTTAACGAACTGGGGTCTTGCCCCGACTACCGAAATAACAGGTTGATTCGCAGCCACGATACTACTGCACAAAGCCGGCGATACTGTCGATTACATAGCGTTGCTGCGGATACCTCCGGATATACCAGAGATCACCCACGCTGCCGCCTCTTACAGGAAAATCACCTTCAGAGTAGCCCAAATCAGCAAAACACTGC
>JAHDHK010000345.1:0-1752 GCA_020631335.1 Chromatiales bacterium | reverse complement strand
AGCGTTGCTGTGCTGCGGATACCTCCGGATATACCGGAACAGAGATCACCGACGCTGCCGCCTCTTCAGAGACAGGAAAATCACCTTCAGAGTAGCCCAAATCAGCAAAACACTGCTGCAGATGTAATGGCACCGGATAATACACTTCACTGCCAATCTGTTTTTCATTCAGGTGTTTTCTCAAATCATCGCGATCCTTTACCCGAAGCGTATATTGATTGAAAATATGCCTTGCACCTGCGAGTCGCGTCGGTGGTGCTAATGAGGGGCAATGTGACTGCAGCAAACTGTCGTAACGGTTTGCATTATGCTGCCGGCCTTCAGTCCATTCATCAAGATATTTCAATTTAACTGACAGAATCGCAGCCTGCATTGCATCGAGCCGGAAGTTTCCACCGATCATTGCATGGTAATATTTCGGTTTGCCTCCATGCACTCTAAGCACGCGCAGTTTTTCGGCGAGTTCATCATTTTGCGTTACACACATGCCACCATCACCGAAAGCGCCGAGATTCTTACTGGGAAAAAACGAATAGCATCCGATATCGCCGATACTCCCTGCTCTCTTTCCGTCACTGGATTCGGCACCGATTGCCTGTGCAGCATCTTCGACTACATATAAGTCATTTTCACGGGCGATATCCATCAGCGCAGACATATCAGCCATTTGACCAAATAAATGCACAGGTATGATCGCCTTAACAACACGTTGCGATTGTTTATTCTTCAGTTGGCCATTGTCTTTAGAGCAGTTCGACGCAATAAATCGATTCACTGCTTCCGCATCAAGGTTGTAAGTGTCGGGGTCAATATCACAGAACACAGGTGTTGCACCTAAACGTGAAATTGCCCCACCGGTGGCAAAAAACGTAAATGGTGTCGTGATCACCTCGTCACCCGGGCCAATATCCAGCGCCATAAGCGCCACCAGCAATGCATCACTGCCGGAGGACACGCCTATCGCATGTTCCACCTGACAATAGCGAGCAATTTCCGACTCAAATTCGGTGACTTTCGGGCCCATCACGAAATACTGACTTTCGCACACCTCATCTATCGCTGATTTAATTTCGTCGCGAATGGTGTTGTACTGCGCCTTAAGATCCAGCAGAGGGACACTGGTCACGAGTTCAGAACTGGCATTCAATTTAACTCTCCCGAGTTAGTACAATTGGGCGGGGCATGCAATTATCACGAAACGTTTGTCACAGTGGACCCACGCTGATGGTAGCGGCGGCCACACGCGCCACAGTCAGCAGTCTTCTCATCGTTTTCGTCAGGGATTAGATCCAGCTTCTCTCCGCAGTAGCATACGTAACCACGCAGGCGCCCTGGATTTCCGACAATGAGTCCGTAGTCGGGAACATCTTTCGTTACTACACTTCCGGCACCGATAAAACAGTATTGTCCCAGTGTGACACCGCAGACGACGGTCGCATTTGCCCCGATAGAGGCACCTGTTCGCACCAGGGTTTTCTGATATTCATTCTTTCGATTGATGTGACTGCGTGGATTGATCACATTGGTAAACACCATTGACGGACCACAGAAAACATTGTCTTCGAGTTCCACCCCTGAATACACACTGACATTGTTTTGGATCTTAACGTTGTTGCCAACGACACAACCCGGGGAAATCACTACGTTTTGACCGATATTGCAACCTTCACCAAGGCTGCAATCCGACATGATATGTGAGAAATGCCAGATTTTGGTACCCGGTCCGACACGGGCGCCATCATCAACATAGCT
>JAHDHK010000344.1 GCA_020631335.1 Chromatiales bacterium | reverse complement strand
AACAACCACCCTGGTATTGCAAGAGAATGCAGCGACTGCGCGCTGATTGGTGACATCAGGTCTGAATGAGGGGTGACGGGCTCACAAGACATTCATTGCTGCATCAACCATTGAACATTCCGGACGGTTGGTATTCAGAATGACCTGCTATCATTAGTCTTTTTGCTGACACATCAAGACGAGTGTAAACACAGTTCATGCGCGACAATCTTCCCTATCGTCCACTGCTGCTGTTGTTATGCGCCATCTTCGCGTTACGTGTGTTTATTCAGTTTTTTCTACAGTACGTCTCAATTGGTTTTCTGCCACCATTCGATCTGTGGCACAGTGAAGCGATGCCCTATCAGCTGTTGTTCACACTGCAGTGCCTTTTGCTGGTGTGGATGCTCTGGGGCGCCGTCACTGCACCTGCTCGTCGGATAAGACCAAGACTGGGTAATCTGATCGTTTTCCTTGGTCTTGTGTATCTGGCATCGATGATCCTTCGATTGGCGATCGGATTATCAGGACTGAGTGACCGGCTGTGGTTTCAGGGCGCTGTCCCTACCGCCATCCACTATGTACTGATTGCCTATGTGCTCGTGCTCGGGGCAAACTTCAAAGGATATCGTGGCGGGCCGACATCCGGTGCAGCCAGCCGACTCATCAGCATTGCCGGTTACCCGCTGGTTTTGATCACCGCCTATCTCACGTTTGTGTGGATGCGCTCTGTGGGCGCACCGATGATGTTCTCAGCGTATCTCACGGTGCTGGTCGGGGCGACGGTTATAGTTTTGCACGAAACCTTTGTACCGCACAGGCACGACTGGCGTCCGCAGGCAAATGATCTCATCACTGATGGTACCTTCCTGGTATTCGTACAGATTGTATGGCCCGCTATGCTGAAAGTTGCCATCCTCGGGCTGCTGGTATGGATGTCACCCTTTATTAATGTGGCTACGCTTGCGAATGTATGGCCGCACGATTCACCTGTGCTGCTGCAGTTGATACTGATGATGGTGACAGCAGAATTTTTCCGCTACTGGATTCACCGGGCATCACATCGATATATTCCACTGTGGAAACTGCATGCGGTTCATCACGCCGCCGATAAGCTTTATACGGTAAATGTCGGACGTTTTCACCCACTGGACAAGGCACTGCAGTTTCTCGGCGACTCACTGCCGTTCTTGTTGTTTGGTGTAGCACCGGAAGTATTCGCAACCTACTTTGTTATTTATGCGCTGAACGGGTTTTATCAGCACTCTAACGCCAGTGTTAAACTGGGGGTATTCAACCGGATTATTGCAGGGCCCGAGTTGCACCGCTGGCATCACAGTAATGTGTACAGAGAAGCCAATGCCAATTTCGGGAACAATCTGATTATATGGGATTCAATCTTCGGCACCCGCTATCTGCCGGAAGATCGACAGGTCAATCGAGTGGGCATCAGCAACCCCGACTGGCCTTCCGGCTTTATGGCGCAAATGTGGTCTCCGTTCACCACACCGACACATTCGCCGGCTGACGCATCGCAACCCGCCGACAGAGGATCGGACTAGGTGTTGACCTGGTGGGTTAACAAAGCCATTGACATGGCGATGATCACTAACCGCCTGTACATACGCCGGCCATTGTTACATGCCGCCCGCCACCCGCAATCCATACAATCCGGCTTGCTCCTCAGCCTGCTGAAAGAAAACGCCGACACAGAGTTCGGTCGGCGCTACGACTTTGCGAGCATTAAAAACCTGAGTGAGTATCAGCAGCGCGTACCTGTGCATGACTACGACAAGCTGGAACCCTATATCACCCGACAAATACATGGCCACTCTGCACTGACAACCGACCCGCCTGTATTCTACGCAAGAACCAGCGGCACCACAGGTCGTTACAAAGACATTCCCCTTAACCGCCACGGCTTGAGGCAGGTATCACTGGCACAAAAGCAACTGGCATTGTCGCTGTGGTCGGACACCGGTTTTTTTACCGGACAGATACTTGGTTTTGCGGGTAATGCCGATGAAGGAATACTCCCGAACGGCATCAGTTATGGATCAGTCTCCGGAGCAACTTATCAATCACTCTCCCGTGTACTGGCGAGTAAGTTTGCAGTACCCGCGAAAACACATATGCTGAAAAGTATAGATTCAAAGTATCAGGTGTTTGCGCTGGCTGCACTGGGTTGCGAGCGGATCACCGGGGTGGTGACGGCTAATCCGTCTTCAATGCTAAAACTGGTACGCCTGATCAATGAACATGCAAACGAGTTACTGAATGTGTTCTACGGCTCAATACCGAAATGGCTGAGCAGTGAGGCGCGGAATCTGTTGCCCGATATCATCGGGAAGGCGAATCTCCCGCGCATAGCAATGCTGAGAGACAAATTGAACAGCCAGCGTCCACTTGATCCTGATCAGATTTTCCCGAACTTGTCTGCCGTTGCCTGCTGGACCGGTGGCAGCTGCGGCACAGCAATCCACCAGCTCAAGCCCTATCTGCCGGAGCATGTTCAGTTTGTTGAATACGGTTACGGGGCCAGCGAGTTTATGGGATCAGTTAATGTGCATGCGAAAGCAGGCCTTTGTCTGCCGCAACTTACCGAACATGTGTATGAGTTCGTACTACGTGAAGACTGGGAAGCAAATCACCCCGTCTTTGTCGGACCACATGAGTTAATTCCGGGGCAGGACTACTATGTATTCGTCACCACACGCTCGGGTCTGTATCGTTATCACATCAACGATATCGTGAGAGCCGGTGAATACATCGATCAATCGGCGACCATCAGCTTTCTGCAGAAAGGAAAAGGCGTGACCAATATCACCGGTGAGAAACTCAGTGAGCACCAGTTGATTGAGGCCATGGACAACTGTATTCAAACATTAGGTCTGAATGCCGGCGGTTACTTTGCACTGGCAAATGAAGAGGAATTCCGTTATGACCTCTATATTGAAGTGATGTCAATAGACCATAACCGGCTGGCCGGGGAGCTCGATCACAAACTTCGAGCCTTAAATGTTGAGTATGAAGATAAACGAGAAAGTAACAGACTCCACCCACCGAGAGTTCATCAGCTGGTAGACGGTGCAACAGAACACATCAAACAGTGGAATATACAAAGAGGGGTCAGAGAAGTGCAGTATAAACCCGCGCTGCTCGGTTATCATCGTGGCTGGCAACCGGATATTTTTTCTCTCATTGCAACCGAACAGAACTGATTCATGGCATTTGAGTTTCGCTACGGTAGATTTGACTCACCAATGCGATTTCAATTCAAACATGCGTCAGCAAGCCGCCGCCATACTGGCAATGTGATAGTGAGCCTCACTGACAGCAACGGAGTAACCGGGTACGGCGAAGGATGCCCGAGAGAATATGTCACCGCCGAAACCCCCGCTAGCGCTGAAGCTTTTCTTAACACATACGGCCCCGTATTAGCCACTGAGGTCGATACCCTTGAAGATCTGACTGGCTGGATTGCTGAACATTCGGCAGCCATCGATCAAAACCCCGCGGCGTTTTGTGCACTGGAAACATCAGCCATTGACGTAATGGCACGCGCTCGCAGGCAATCGACGGAAGAGTTCCTCGGGTATACCTGCAAGCCTGAGGACGCCACCTACACGGCCGTGCTGGGTGACACCAGCCCGTTAAAAAACCGCCTGATGATCATGGCCTACCTGACCTGCGGGTTTAAAGCATTCAAGCTAAAGCTCAGCGGAAATCCGGCGTCCGATCAACGCAGGCTGGCTATGCTGCCCGCCGGAGTAGCCGTCAGAGTTGACGCTAATAACCTGTGGCAGACACCGCAGCAAACCATCCACTATATTGAGCAACTGAATCTGCCGCTATGCGGCATTGAAGAGCCCGTTCAGCCTTGTGATTACCGCAGCCTTGCCATGGTGACAAACTCGCTGTCGATACCGGTCATTCTCGATGAAAGCCTGTACACCCGACAACACCTGACCGATGCCCTGCGACAACTGAACCACGCCATCATCAACATCAGAATCTCAAAGTGTGGCGGCATACTAAGATCAGTAGCACTCGCCAACCAATGCCTGGCCGCAGGTTTTGACATCATTATCGGCGCACAGGTAGGAGAAACCAGTCTGCTTACACGGGCAGCACTAACAGCTGGAATTGGATTGCATCAGCGACCGCTTGGCAGAGAAGGCGCATACGGCAACATATTACTGAAGCATGATATCTGCACCAACAGCCTCAGGTTCGGCAGATCAGGTGTTATTAAGGCAAAAGACATCGAGGCATTCCCCCGACAGGGAAACGGACTGGAGATCCTGCATAAGCGCGTCACCTGGAATTACAAGGCCCGGTAGTTTGCAATAACACCTTGGTGACATCACCTGCTTGCTATTGTGATTGCGCTCCTGCACAGTCCAGCGATACAGACAGCGCCCGCCTTGTTAAGCTGTTTAAACCCGCCTCACCATCGGATACTCATGACCAACCCCGAAAAAAACAATCAGGGCAGTTCCCGCGAGGAGCACAAGGCCCGCATGCAGGAAATGCAGCGCACCCAAAAAGAACGGGTGGCCAGGGCTGATACCAGGCGCGGGATTTTGATCGTCAATACCGGCGATGGCAAAGGTAAATCGTCTTCCGCATTTGGTACCGCCATTCGTGCCGCAGGCCATGGCCAGAACGTCGGCATACTACAGTTTATAAAAGGCAACTGGAAAACCGGAGAGGCAGAGAGCTTCAAAAGGTTCCCCGAAATCGAGCACATTGTCAGTGGAGACGGTTTCACCTGGAACACGCAGGACCTCGATGAAGACACCGCCAGCGCCAGGCACGGCTGGAAAATCGCTACCGACATGATAGAACGCTGCCGCAATGATTCACCCGCCTACGATCTTATTGTGCTGGATGAGCTCAACATTGCGCTTCGGTATGACTACCTCGATATCCGGGAAGTGGTTGCCGTACTTTCCAATAAGCCGGAACAGTTAAACATCATTGTGACGGGCCGGGATGCCAAAGACGAACTGATCGCCATCGCCGACACTGTCACAGACATGACGATGGTTAAACATGCGTTTGAGGCAGGCATCAAGGCGCAGCGGGGAATCGAATTCTGAAACGACCGCAGGCAACGATACCCTCCCCCTCTGCTATGACTTGTACCTGAACGCCATTATAGAGACCGGACTACAATCACCTGTTGCTTCACATGCATCCG